>CAYUJE010000261.1:0-9200 GCA_964444865.1 uncultured Pirellulaceae bacterium
CCAGTGGGGCAACCCGTGCAGGTTCAAGTCCTGTCTCTCGTATTGGCCTATCAGAAATGGGAATCTGTGGTTTAACGGAGCGCAGGAGGCAGTTCGCAGGCGATTTCCGTGTCTTGAGAGATACTTGAGAGATATTCGTCCCCTTGAGGCCTTCACCATGATTAGCCGCTATTACTGCGTATTTGTTGCCTTAGTTTTAGTTGGACTGCTTCCCCTTCATACGCTAACCGCGGAGGAAGCCCTCCCTTATTTGGATCCCGCTGGAATCAAGGGGACGTTAGTAATTGCTGGCGGCGGTGAATTGCCGGCGGAAGTCATGGAGCGATTTGTGAAGTTGGCAGGTGGCGAGAAGGCACTATTGGTTTTGATTCCTACGGCCAGCGAACAGGCGGACAAGCAACTCGCTCGTGATGAAGAGAAGGCCAAACTCCTGGAACCCTGGGCAAAACTCGGGATTGAGCACATTCACGTTCTGCATACGCGTTCGCGTGAAAAGGCCAACAGCGCTGAGTTTGTTGCACCGCTTCGTCATGCGACAGCGGTCTGGTTTGAAGGCGGGCAACAATCTCGCCTGGCTGACGCTTATCTTGGGACCGAAGTGGAACGAGAACTATACGCTCTATCGGATCGGGGAGGCGTTATCGGTGGCACGAGTGCTGGAGCCGCGATTCAGTCTCGCGTGATGATCGAAGGGGGGAATCCTGAGCCTCGCCTCTCCAATGGGCTGGACCTACTCCCTGGCACAATCATTGATCAGCATTTTCTGGCCCGCGGCCGCAAGCCGCGGCTGATTACGGCCCTCTCCAAGAATCCCGGGCTTGTTGGATTGGGTGTCGATGAAGGAACTGCCCTGTTTGTCAGTGGACGGAAACTGGAAGTCCTGGGAAAATCTTCCGTGACGGTGGTTTTCGCTGCCGCGGAACATCAGGGGCGGCCAGTGCGAGAAATTGAGCTTAAGAATGGCTCGACTCACGACTTTACGATGCTCCGGCGGGCGGCATTGGCGAGAACACAGCCCGCTTTTCCCCCTAAGGAGGTTCCCGCCAGTAAACTCGCGAAGGGCTCGCTTGTCATCGTCGGCGGTGGCGGAATGCCGGCGGACATTACCGCAAAGTTCATCGAACTTGCGGGAGGCCCGGAAGCTCCTATCGTCGTATTCCCGACGGCCAATCCGCCCGTCGCCGACGATGGCAAAGCGGCACGCAGCGAAGGGACCTTCTTCGAGCGGGCCGGTGCCAAGCATGTCACCATTCTGCCGCAGCGTACTCGCAAGGAAGTTGAATCGCCAGAATTCGAAGAAGCTCTCAAAAACGCCAAAGGAGTCTGGTTTGGCGGCGGCCGACAATGGCGATTTATGGATTGCTATGCCGGCACTAAAGCAGAGAAACTCATTCGCAACGTTCTCGACCGAGGTGGAGTCATCGGGGGCTCCAGCGCGGGAGCGACGATTCAGGGAGACTTTTTGGTTCGCGGCAGTGTGCTGGGAAACGAAGAAATGATGGCCGAAGGTTACGAGCGAGGTCTCGCCTTTCTCCCCGGCTCGGCAATTGACCAACATTTCTCGCAGCGCAAACGGTTCGCGGACATGACCAGCGTCATGAAACGCCATCCACAACTCCTTGGCATTGGCATCGATGAGGCGACGGCGCTCATCGTGCAGGGAGAAACGGCCCTGATCATGGGCCGCGGCAAGGCCCACTTTTATGACTACCGAAATCGTGGCAGCGAAGCTGCGGCTGATAGTGCTGAACCAGCGGCCGCAGCGGACACTCCCGACTTCATTGCCGTCAAAGCCGGTGAAAAATTTGACCTGGTCAAGCGAGAGAAGGTCGCGACGGCCAAAGTCGATTGACTGGGCTGACATCACTCCGGCCATTCGCCGCTGAGGCAGAGGCTTATGATTTTAGTCACAATCGCCCTGATCGCCCGTGAACGATGACTGAGAACCGCTTTGACCGCGGGGCCGAGTTCGCCGAAAGTCTTGTGATATTCCGGGATTTCGAATAGTGGGTCGTATCCAAAGCCGCCGCTGCCCGATTCAACGAACAATATCCGCCCGCAGCAGATGTCCTCGGCTTCAGCCCGGATGTTCCCTTCAGGATCACTGAGCGTGGCATGGCAAACGTAGTGTGCCGTCCGTTTTTCCAAGGAAACGCCCGACAGTTTCGCCAGCAAACTGGCATTGTTTTTGGCATCGGTCGCCCCCTCGCCACTAAAGCGGGCAGAATAGACCCCCGGTGCGCCTTGCAGCGCGTCCACGGCAAGGCCGCTGTCTTCTCCCAGGACCCACGCCTTCAAATGCCTCGCCTGAAGCGTGGCTTTGAGCGCCGCATTGGCGGCGAAAGTACTCCCCGTCTCATCAACTTCCACCGACTCGGGGAAGTCGGCTAGCGACTTCAACCGCAAGCCATGCGGTTCCAGCAGTGGAATGAGCTCTTCCACCTTTTTTCGATTACGAGTTCCCAGAACGAGCAAACGATCGGCCATGCTAAGTAAGCACCTTGGAGGGGAGCGACAAAAGATTAAACCGGCGGATTGGCATCCGGTGGTGGCTGCAGCGCTCGCTTGATGTTCTTGGCAATCGCCCGCTCCGCCTGGTCCTTAAACATGATTGCCGCGAAGGGGAGCTCGACGTTAACCACGACGTCGGTATCCGAAGCTTCGGCCGTCCCTTTAATCGTGAAGGCCATGCTCTTGAACGAAAACGTCGCTTTCGATTCCGTGGCGTCAATCTGCAAGTCTCGACCCTGAAAATCCTTCGCTGTCTTTTCGAGCGCCGGCCGCAGCTTTTCAAAAGCCGCAACTGCTCCATGTGTGTGCTCAATTCGCACGGTAATCTTCGGCATGGTGCACTCCGTTTGGTGACTTTCTCAAAATTTGTCCGGTCGATCGACCAGCTGGGCGGCGACTGTATTCCATCTTACAAACCAACCCGCAAGTCATCCATCAATGGACAAACCTGCCCTGCCGATCAATTTCTCTAGCTCACGCGCACCAACCTGGTTGCGGCTCGGTGAAGATGGTGGGTTCCTTGCCGGCGCGTATTTTGCCGACGGCGCTTTCGGCAGCTTTGATTTCGGCGGCGGTGGTGTGGATGTCCATGGTCACGTCGAAGACCTGTTTGCCGCCGGGCGCAAGCTTGATGACGCGCCCTTGCTCCCCTTCGTAACTGCGAGGGTTGGGGAAATTCGTCCCTGGTTCCAGACCGGTCACGTAACCGTCGGCCTCAGCAGTGGTGTTCTTCCATAGAGAGAAGCAGGGAAGTTGCTGGGTATTAAATACCAGGCTGACTCCGCGGGTTCCGTGGGCGTTCTTCAGAAGGGTGCGAGTCCAGCCGGCATCGTCGCCGTGGATATCCAGGAAATAGACCATTTCTTCCCAAGCCGGCTCGGGGGCGGCGTAGCTGTCCCAGCTTTTCACGCCGCTGGCCGCCCGGGCATTGCGAGGAACGACCGTTTTGGCCGGCACCACCACGCGCGAGCCCGCATCGAGCAGAGGGAGTCCGAAGTTGACGTGATAGAGCATCTGTATTTCCGCCGGGCTGGCCGAGAAGTTCACGATTTCGTCGTGGACGGTGAAGGAGGTCGAGTTGAACTTGGTGGTGATGGTCGACGTCATTCGCAGTTTGGTGAAGTGGAAGCGAGTTTCCTCCACAATTCCCTTGAGGGAGATGGTTTGCTTTTCGTCGTCGACGGTCAGCTCCACCGCATGGGCGGGCCGGTTGGCGATGCGACCATGCACGGGGTAGAGCAGCCTGTGGGTTTCTTTGTCGAATTCCGGGGCACCGTTGCTCACCAGGCCACAGCGACAGAGGAGTTCATCAAATCCGTCCAGCCAACCCAATCCGCTTGGTTCACCGAGGTCCACGAATTTAGGATGGACCGGCCCCCGCACTGGCGACTGCCAGCCGATGGCTTCCCCAGCAGCGAAGGCTTTCCAAATTCCCATGCCGCGAGTCGGCAAGACTTCCAGGAACATCTTGCCGTTCTGGATGCCGACTTTCTGCACCCCCTCCGACAAGCCGTCCCGAAGGGTGACCTTCTCGACAAACCATTCTCCCTCGCTCCCCAAATCCTTCGGCGAGATGATCTTGTCGACGTGCAGGCCTTCATTATTTTCAAACAGTTTCCAGGTCTTGGCGGGCATAGGAGAGATTCCGGGAAAAGGTAATGCAAGGAAAGTCCCAAATTATTCAGCCCTTAATCTAAGGCTGGTGGCGGCAGAATTCTACGGCCCTAATTCCCCGGGGAGTTGCCGCAAGCCGGTTGCGAACTGGCCCCTTCATTGCCAGAATAATGGCCTTGCCGCAAAAACAACATTACCTCTTCTGCATAGCAATCCAAGGAGCTTTCGATGGCACGTCCTGTGACCCTTTTCACTGGCCAGTGGGCCGATCTGCCGCTGGAGCAAATGGCCCGCAAGACCAAGGAGTTCGGCTACGACGGTATCGAACTGGCTTGCTGGGGGGACCATTTTGAGGTGGACAAGGCCCTCAACGACGACGGCTATTGCGCCCGCAAGCGGGAATTGCTGGAAAAGAACAACCTGCAATGCCACGCCATCAGTGCCCACCTGGTCGGCCAGGCAGTTTGCGACATCATCGACGAGCGGCACAGGTCGATCCTGCCGCCGCATGTTTGGGGGGACGGCAAGCCTGAAGGTGTCAACAAGCGGGCGATTGAGGAACTCAAGAACACTGCCCGGGCCGCCAAGAAGTTCGGCGTCGGTGTGGTCAATGGCTTTACCGGTTCCAGCATTTGGCACCTGCTCTATTCTTTTCCGCCAGTACCGGGAAAGATGATCGACGCCGGCTTCAAACTCTTTGCCGAGCGATTCAATCCGATTCTGGATGTCTTTGCGGAGTGCGGTGTCAAGTTCGCGTTGGAGGTCCATCCGACGGAAATCGCATTCGATATCTACACGGCTCAGCGGGCCCTGGAAGCAATCGACAACCGCCCCGAGTTTGGCTTTAACTTCGATCCCTCCCATCTGCACTGGCAGGGTGTCGATTCCGTGGAGTTCATCCGGGCTTTCCCCGATCGTATTTATCATGTGCATGTCAAGGATGCCATCGTTACCCTGAACGGCCGGAGCGGAATTCTGGCCAGCCATATCAACTTCGGCGACTCCCGTCGCGGTTGGGATTTCCGCAGCCCTGGCCGCGGCACGGTGAATTTCGAAGAAATCATTCGGGCACTGAACGAGGTCAAATACGCGGGTCCCCTCTCCGTCGAATGGGAAGACAGCGGCATGGAGCGGGAGTTCGGTGCCCGTGAAGCGGCTGAGTTCGTTCGGAGCAAGGACTTCGCCCCCAGCGGACGCGCATTTGATTCGGCCTTTGAGAAGGATTAAGCTGGTAGGGTAGGCTTCCAGCCTGCCCAGAAAACCAGGGGCGCAGCATAGCCATCGGAATGGCAAACAATCGAAACATCAAGGCACGAATAGGGTATTCGCATTACGCGATTTCCTTTTCGTGCCTTTTCGTGCTTTTCGCGGCCATTCCCGCCTCCGCTGCCGAGGATTTTGTCAAAGCACGCGAGAAGCTCGACGAATCATTTGCCGAGAAACTAGCTTCTCTTGCCAACAAAGCCGATGAACTTGGCTTGAAGGATCACGCGGCTATCACGCGGTCATGGATGATTCCGCGCTACAGCGGCCGGCAGTACCTCTTCCTGCCGGAGGCCAGAGATTCGGTAGCGCTGAAGACAGGCGGAAGCGATCTGACGCAGAAATGGTATGCCAAGTTCCAAGAGCATCGCGCCGCGCAAGCGGATGGGCTGTTTGAACTCGCTAAGAATGAATCGAAGGCTGGACGGCCTGCGTGGGCCTATCAACTGCTGCACGAGGTGCTGAGGGAGAATCCGGACCATGCCGAGGCTCGGCGGATACTCGGCTATCAAAAAGTCGGCAGCGCCGGCTGGATGTTGGTCGGAAAATCGACGCCCCCTGCTCCAGGTCGACGAGCCCATCCCAAGTACGGCTGGGGGCTGGGAAAATATTGGCGGCACGAGACGCCCCATTACAGCATCGCGACTTCCACAAGCGCGAAGCAGGCGTTGGAACTCGGCGAGAAGATGGAAGAACTGCATGCCCTCTGGCGGCAGACGTTCTTCAGTTTCTGGACGAATCAGGCCGCGCTCGAGCACCGTATTGGCGGCGGCCGAGAGGCTCTCGTCAAGGAACCCAAGAAGCTGGACGTGGTGTTATTCAAAGACCACGAGGAGTATGTCGCCGCCCTCAAGCCGGGCGAGCCGAAAATCGAATTAACGACCGGCATCTATCTCGACAAGGAGCAAACCGTATTCCTTTATGCCGGTGACGAAACCCGCACCGCCACTTGGTATCACGAAGCGGCGCATCAACTCTTTCAGGAGATTGACCGTTTTCCACCGGAGCCGGGGAGCAAGGGGAATTTCTGGTTGGTGGAAGGGATGGCACTCTATATGGAGTCGCTCGTGCGGCATCCAACCAGCGGCGGTTCCTATTGGACTCTCGGCGGCTGGGAGAGTGATCGGCTGCAATTCGCCCGGTATCGCGGGCTGTCTGGTGATTTTCTTATGCCGCTGGATAAGCTCTCGGCGATGGGGCGGAAGGACCTGCAAGCGAGCGAGGATATTCGCAAAATCTACAGCCAGGCGGCGGGCCTGTCGCATTTTCTGATGGATGCCCAGGATGGCCTCTACCGCGAACCGGCAATTTCCATCTTCCGCGCCTTATATGACGGGCGGGACACGGCAGGGGCCTTTGAGAAAGTCCTCGGCGCATCGACAGCAGAAATCGACCGGGACTACTTGGCTTACCTGCAAGTCACCGATAGTGATCTGGCCCAGATTCCCAGCCCCGAGCGCATCCGCAACCTCTCGCTCGGCCGCACGAAAGTTACCGACAGCGGACTGGCGCACCTGGCCGCGTGCAAGAATCTGGATTGGCTCGATCTTTCGGGAACCAAAATCACCGATACCGGCCTCGCTGCCATCAAGGAATGTTCCGCCCTGACGCAGCTTTTTTTGGAAGGGACCAAGATCAGCGACGAGTCGCTAAAGCTCATCGGCAAGCTGTCCAATCTCGAAGAACTTGACCTCTCTGCCGTCCCCATCAGCGACGACAGCCTGGCCCAACTTGCTTCCCTGAAGAAGCTTAAGATTTTGCACCTCACAAACAGTCCGATCTCCGATGCCGGCTTGGCTCATCTCAAGTCATTGGCCTCGCTGGAGTCGCTGGAAACGAGCGGAACGAAAGTCACGGCTGTGGGCTTGCAGGGACTGCGCTTGGCGCTGCCGAAGTTGAAATAGTAGACGGCACCGTTTCTCTTCCCCAGAACAGCCGATACCCACTGATACGGACAAGTGTAAGCGTTCCCAGTAGTCCGCAAGCAAAGCCGCCAACTACACCAGAAGTTGGGAGCCAGAAATCCAAGTCATTGGGGGGCCAATCTCCGACTAATACGCTGATAACGCAAATCAGTCCGACAGCAGCGACGAAAAGCGATGCGACGATTGCGACAATTCCCGCCCTCAATGACGGGCATCGCAGGGTGCCCCAGACAGCGAGCGGCAATGTAACGAAACTGATTCCTCCGCTGAACGCGATCGCAATGCCACAAGCTCCCCACCATTCGGCCTCCGACGCACTGCCTTCAATAGTTCGACCCATCCGAACTCCAGCTAAGGCGATGGCAACGGCACTCGTCGCGATCAATATTCCCGCGATGGAAAACTGAGGTGGTTTGGAGGAGTCGCCACTTCCAATCGCTGGTTCGATTCGCCATCGCAAAAACGCCCGAAAAATCCAGAGCGGTATCTCGCAGGCGCAAAACATCACGGGGATAACAAGTATCACGGCGAACATGTCATTCGACGTTGGACCGTAATAGCCGTTTCCACGAAACAACCGGGTCAAACCGAAACCTACGAACCAGGCGACAATCCATAGCACAGCCACGCCCGCCACCACCAGATGCCGTAGGTGCCACCTCCCTGGCCCCATCACAGCCGCAATCGCCAGCAGTCCCGCCTCAGCTCCAATCAAGCCAATGGTAAAGCCCATCCACGTCTCAAGCGAGGTTTGCCCACGCGATAATTCTCCCGCCGGAAACGTCGTCGTATTGGCCAAAGCAAAGAGGGCGGCCAGCACCACCAGTTGGACTGCCAAGCGGCGATGATTCGGCAGAAGGCGCACCTGCCAAGTCGAACGCTTGATGGGTGGAAGTTGGGTGTCGTAGGGATAAGGGAATTCGGACATAAGTCGCGCACGCGACGACGCTCAAGAGTTTTTTGGGGGGGCCTAAATTACTTCATATCCTTCACTTCAGCCGCTTCCAAAAACCCATCCTTGTTCGCATCCAGCTTCTCAAACTGCTCCTGCTCTCCCAGAAACTCTCGCCGGCTGATGACGCCGTCGCCGCTGGTGTCCATGAGGGTGAACCAGCGGGGGACATCTTTGGCGGGGGCCCGGGCGATGAGCGAGGGGATGGTAAAGAGAGCATCGACGTTTTGCAAGCTGCCGCGGGCGAAGCCGATGACCATCGCGGGCGGAATCTCGTCTCCGATAATCTCTCCGTCGCCATTTCTGTCAAACAGCTTCAGCCGCTCCGGAGCGTTTTCGATTTCCCGCCCGTCCAGCCGCTCGTCCCCGTTTTCGTCGAGGGCCAGGAAGAAGGCGTCTTCTCGATCTTCGGCTTTGGCGTGAACTTGCGAGCGGAGAGCCGCCTGCTGTTGCGAGAGATAAGCGACGATTTCGCCGGGATAGACCTTGCCGTTCTCGTCCGTATCGACCGCCTCGAAGGAACCAAAGGCGGCCTGGGCATCGGCCGGAACTTCCTTCGCTTCCAAATAGCCGTTTTTGTCGGCGTCGTACGTGTCGAGTGTCTGCTTGGCCTGCGCTTCAAAATCAGCGGAAGCTACTGTGTCATTCGTATAAAAAGTCAGGCTCAATCCGCTGATGGTTAGTGTCAGCCGTCCACTCTGTTCGCGAATGCTGTGCGGCAGTGCTTCGAGTTCCTCACAGAGCTTGATAACGCGAATCTGAACGGGGGTTCCAACCTTGGCGGGCTCATCAGGTTTTACTTCACCCTCCTTACTCTTGCCTTTCTCTTCCTCTAGGCCGGCAACGTTCTTCGCCTTCCCAAAATTCACCGCGAGCCGGATGTGCGCTGGCAAGCTGTCGAATAGCTTATATTCGGCTTTTACCAATCGGCCGCT
>CAYUJE010000262.1:0-9153 GCA_964444865.1 uncultured Pirellulaceae bacterium
CGCAAAAAGAGTTGCTGATCGCCGGCACTTCTCAATGATGTGGCACTCTAATCTCGATGCCGAAGCGTGGGGCGACCGCTAGCGGCTTTTCGATGTCCGCTTTGATTGGCAGCGAGGCGGCAGCACCGGGACTGACCGGCTGGCCCACCTCAAAGAACATCTGCTCCATGCCGGCCGTAACGACGGAAATCAGCATCTTCGCCGGTTTGCCAGTTTCGTTCTTGAACGAATGTAAGCTGCCAACGAGCATGTTAGCGAATATTCTCGCAATTGCACGAGCCGCTGGTCGCCGATCTGAAAGGTGATCTCGCCTTTGAGGATGAAGAAGGCTTCCTCTTCCCATCTGTGGATGTGCAGGGAAGGGCCGCCACCATGAGGTACAATCGCTTCCCACACGGCGTATTTGCCATCCGCTTCTTTGCCGGTTGCCTGGGGAACAGTCGGCTGCGTAGCGTCTCCGAAGATGTCCGTGCAAACTCAAAACATCAATGTTTGGAGCAACGGGGTATCGGGCGAATGCCTGGCATGCGTGAGGGGCTTGCCTAAATCTACGCAGAGTCGAAGCATAGTTTGTTGTGCTGACCACGAAGTCGGTGGCAGCCTTACGGAGTCATCCGCGAATCGAGCAGCCTGAGATTGGGATAACCCCCGACCGATGCGATGCTAATCCTTGGTCTCTGCAGCAGCTTGATCAAATAGATGGCGGGCCGCCCGGCCACTGATGGTTGTATGGCGGAGCAATTCCTCGGCGATCTTCTGGGCCGCCAGCCACACCCCCGGTTGGTCGAGGATGTATTCTGCTTTGTCCAGCATACGCCGTTCTAGTCGTTCCACTTGCCGCTGGCCCCCGGCTCGCGTCTGGGTCAATGACCTTACGTCGCGGAGGTCTTGGGAAGCACCCCCACTGTCATAGTGCCCCATCTGTCGGGATTCCGCGGCGAGTCCACCCAACAGAATCAGAATCTGCGCTTCCACGACGTCTTTGACTGGTCGAAAGCTCCCCTTCTTGATCTCGCAATGCCCGAGCCGTAGATGGTTGTCTTGGACGCTGACCCGCTGCACGTTCCGGCCCAGAGCGAGTGCCATCACGGCATGCCCAGCTTCGTGGTAAGCGGTGGCGATTTCTTTCGGAGTGTAGCTGGGGGGCGTCAAGCAGGTGGCTCTTTTCTGTTCGGAAAATGCTGCATTTGGGAAACACGGATGGGACCTCATATCTCAGGTCCTCGCTAATACCATGCATTAATCGTCCTGCGATTTCTCGCACTCGATCCATTGTAATTCCTGTTCTCTGCTCGACCGCCAAAGGATGTTCGGTTGGTTCGAGTTCCACAAACGGCCGATGCCCAAGTGTGCGAGTGTGGACGTGGGTCTTGAGCAGCGGTGTTGCCGGATACAACGGCAGAGAAGTGCAGAACCATCCAAAAAACCGAGGCTCGGATTACGCGTTCAACAGCTTCCGTCGTGCCGAGGGGAAAATGGAGCCCCTATGCCTTGGCATTCTAACAGCTCGTTGAACTAGTCGAGTTTCTCACGCCGCCGCGGTGAAGCGATTGGCGGTGGCGAAAGTTTTTTGCCGGTCGGTCCGGTGGTTCGGGAATTTGTCCAGCGTGACGATGCGCTGCCAGGTGGCAAACATTCTGCCCCATCATCATCGGCGGGGTGGAAAGGGAAAACCACTCTCTCCTGAGACTTCATAAAAGTGGGGCGTTTTCTGGGACCGCCGTTAGAACAGCGGCTTCTAAAATCTAAGTCACGCTAAGCCTTGCCCCGTAAACCATCGACGCGGCTTTTTTATGCTATTTTCGTGTAGCACCGAACGGTAGCACGGGGACCGGATTTCTTCTAAATGCCCCGGCCGGTAGCACGAAATGCCATTTTATTTAGGACTTTGTTACTACACAATTCCCGGAAGAACTTAAGTCGATTCGGTATTTACCGGCATTGTTAATAGCGGAGGGCAAGGGAGTCGAACCCTCAACTGATTGCTCAGCAGCTGATTTCGAATCAGCCTCCTAACCATTCGGTTACCCTCCGAGCTTAAACCTTATATGTACAGGCCCAAGGCCATTCCGGCAAGATTAGGAGAGTAGCGGGACTCCTCGGGTTCACTGAGCACGACCACAAAGGTATTCCGTGAAAATGGATGTAGGAGCAATCTCGATTCAGTCCAGGCTCCGCGGCTGCCAAAAGTCTACGAAGGTGGCTTGGGAATTTTCCGACACCTGGTTCCAGGTGTCGATGTCGAAGAGGAGTTGAGCGATCGCGGCAGTGGAGAAGGCACGCGATTGGCCGGTAATTCGCTCAAAAAGCTCTTCGAGGCTGGGATTGTGGCAAATCAGCAGGATGGAGTTGAACGGCTCGGGAGTCTGGGCCAGAATCTGCAGAATTTTGCCGGGCGAGGCCATATAAAGTTCGGCCGTGATACGAGTTTCTCCTCGAAAATCGGCGGCAAAGGCGACGCACTCGGCGGTCTTTCGAGCGCGACGAGCGGAGGAGCAGATGATAAAGTCCGGGATCCTTTGAAGCTCGCGGAGGGCTGCCCCCATGCGGGGCGCATCGCGTTTTCCACGTTTATTCAGTGGACGGTCATGATCGTCGAGCGACTCGTCTTTCCAACTCGACTTGGCGTGGCGCATCAAAAAAAGTGTCTTCATGGATGAGTATTCTCTTCAGGCAATGCTGAACGATTGATTGGGCCAGAAATTCTACGGTAAAGCTCTCCTTGTTGGTAACGGGCTTCGGCGGACTCAGTTTGCATTCACGGCAGCGTGCATTTCCAGGAACATCCGGTCCTGCAGACGCCCTGGCATGGTTTCAAGATCCTGGGTTCGACGCGTTCCTGCCCATTCCCCCCTTTCGCTCTGCACAATAAAATCTAAGCCTTTCCCTTTACACCAGATGACTGAATCAAAATGTCCAAAAGCCTGAAAATTGCAGTGATTGGCGGGGATGGCACTGGGCCGGAAGTGACCGCAGAGGCTATCAAGGTGCTTGCTGCCGTCTCGAAGCTCGAAAAGTTCTCCTACGAAACCACACCGTTTGACTGGGGCGGCGAGCGCTTCCTGAAGACAGGAGAGACGCTGCCAGCGGGGGGCGCGGCCGAACTTAGAAAGTTTGACGCCATCTATCTGGGTGCTGTTGGCCATCCTGATGTAAAGCCGGGTATTCTGGAAAAGGGGCTGCTGTTGGAACTCAGGTTTCAGCTTGATCAGTACATCAATTTGCGGCCGGTGAAGCTCTTTCCGGGGGTGGAGTGTCCGCTCGTCGGCAAGGGGCCAAAGGACATCGACTTCGTCGTCGTTCGCGAAAATACCGAGGACATGTATGCCGGCATCGGAGGGTTTTTGAAAAAGAACACCGCCGATGAAGTGGCAACGCAGACGGCTGTGTACACGCGCAAGGGGTGCGAACGGTGTATTCGGTGGGCGTTTGAGTTCACGCAGAAGCGCAACAACCCTAAGGGAAAAATGTTGACTCTCGTGGCGAAGACGAATGTACTTACCTTTGGACACGATCTGTGGTGGCGGACGTTTCAGGAAGTGGCGAAGGACTATCCTGATGTGAAAGCCGACTACAACCACGTCGACGCCTGCTGCATGTGGATGGTGAAGACGCCGGAATACTACGACGTGATTGTCACCACCAATATGTTTGGCGACATCATCACCGACTTGGGGGCCATGATTCAGGGGGGACTCGGCGTCGCCGCGGGGGGCAACATCAACCCCGACCAAGGCGGCGTCAGCATGTTTGAACCGATGGGGGGAAGCGCCCCCAAATACACCGGTCAGAACGTCATCAATCCCATTGCCGCCATCGGAGCAATGGCCATGCTGCTGGAGCACAATGGCCAACCCGCTGCCGGGGCGCGGATCATGAAAGCCATCCAACTGGTGACCGGGACCAAGATGAAGAGCCAGTCAGCCGGAAAGATGGGTTTGGGGACCAAGGAAGTTGGAGATCTGGTAATCGCGGCATTATGATGCCCGTAGGGTTCGTGACAAAGTGTGAGGTTAATTATGGCTCTCTCCATTTATTACTCCGCTCGCCGACCAACTCCTCTTTCCGACCAGGAGCAGGCTGAAATTGATCAGGTTTTGGCCCGCTACTCCGTAGATGCACGCGTGGTTCGATTCACCGAAACAGGAGAGGGCCTCAACTGGCAGCCGTTTGGTATCACACGTCCCAGTGACCATTCCACGGCGGACGTGGTCTTGGAAGGCTCCACTCCGTTGCCGGATAACACCGAGGACGCCTTTTCCACAGGGGTCATTCACTGGTGCAACGCCCTATCCGCCCTGCGGTCCATCATCAGCAAAGCCTTGTGGTCCGTACGCGTTGAGGACCAGGAAATTGCCTGGGACTATCAAAACGACCGCTATGATCCGGCAAAGTAGCTCTTTTACCCATTCAACAAACCAATCACTCTGAAACACTGCCCATGCTCAACAAGCTCTTTGATCTCTCTGGACGCACCGCTCTGGTAACGGGTGGCAGCAAAGGAATTGGCAAAGCCATGGCCCGCGCCTTCGCCGAGGCCGGTGCGAATGTCGCGATTAGCGCCCGGCATGAGGACGAGCTCCAAAAGGCTAAAGCCGAAATCGCGGACGGAACGAACGTCAAGGTCGAGTACTTTGTCGCCGACATGACGCAGCGTGAGCAGGTAAAGAAGTTGGCCAAAGATGTCCTGGCGAAACTTGGCCGCGTGGATGTGCTGGTCAACAACGCCGGCAGTAATAAGCCTCAGAATCTGGTCGATACCACGGAAGAAGCTTGGGACGAGATTTTGGAACTCAATTTATCGAGTTGCAATCTCCTCTCGCATCTCCTGGCTCCAGGAATGATTGAGCGAAAGTGGGGACGCATCATTCACCTCTCCAGCATCATGGCTTTGGCGTCTAACCCAGGGCGAGGGCTCTACTCCGCAACCAAGGCTGCCTTGATTGGCATGGCCCGGGCGCACGCGCTGGAGCTGGGGCCGCATGGCATTACGGTCAACTGCATCGCCCCTGGTCCCGTTGCCACCGATCTGCCGATGAATCTGCTCTCCGACGAGCAAAAGAAATCCTTTGCGGAGCGAACGGCCGTGAAGCGGTGGGGGCAGCCCATCGACATGGTGGGTCCGGCACTTCTGCTCGCCACGGATGCCGGTGCGTTCATCACCGGCAACGTGATTGTGGCGGACGGCGGACTATTGTGCCGCACGTTCTAATGGCGGCAATTTCCTAACGGTGCTTGCGTTCGGTCTCACTGTGCAGCATCGCCTGATGAGCGTAGATGGCGTATTGCTTGGGGTTCTTTTCAAAGCGGTCGCGAGACTCCGGGGTGGCGAAGAAATACATCTCCGACCGATTGCCGCTGGGAAGCGAAACGCCGAAGTTGCGATTCCCTTCAACAATTTGCCCCTGCTCGGCAAAGATCACGGGGTCCGCTCCGGACAGCACGGGACTGTATCCGTCAGGATCGGCCAAAAACTTCTGCTGCTCGATGGCCGAGACAAAGAGATAGGTTCGTCCACGATGGACGGCCCCATACTGCCGGTCTCCCTTTTTCCACTTGCTCTCTTCGCGTAGCGATACCGGGCAATAACCTTCCAGACCAACCGGGGGAGCATCCTTCACGGCAATGAACTGGTTGCGAATCGGCTGGCGGGCGGTGATGTCGCCAGGATCCTGAAATGTGGCTCGTTGCATGGCCGCCGCGCCGGGTGCAGCGGTGGTGGCTCCTTGCGGTGCATATCCCTGATTCGGGGCGGGACGTGCCGACTGTTGCTGCTGCGCAACCTGTGAGCCATAAGGTCCATTCTGAATCTGCTGCGGACTCCCGGGCGATCCGCTATAGACGAGCGGGGTCTCCGAAGGGGCAGCACCCGGAATCTGCGTCTGTGCCTTACCAGTTCCCTCTTGAGCGTATCGATTCCCTTCATAGCGGTTGGTGGGAGCGTACTCGTTCTGCACAAACTGCTGCGGGGGGGGTGGCGGCTGGGATGTGGTGGGCTGTTCGACGGGGAGTTGCTGCGAATCATAATGTGATTCGCGTTCAAATAGCGCCGCCTGGCGAGTGCCGCCAATGCCGGTCTGCACCACCAGTTGATCCAGCAGGCTGATATAGTCCGCGGGCGACTGCGTTGTCAGGTTGCGATGAAATTCCTGCCCGGCGGCGGAGAGAAAAACATCCGTGGGAATCGAACGAATGCCATAATGCGCGGCCAGCTTGTCGGACTTATCCACATTGACTTTCACCGGCACATAATTCCGCATCACCGCTTGCACGACCTTGGGTTGCGGAAAGACCTTCTGCTCGACGACGCGGCAAGGGGGGCAAGAATCGCCATAAAAATGGATCAGGACCAGCTTTTTCTCGGCTTTGGCCTGCTTCACCGCTTTGGCGATATCGGTTTGCCAAACAATCTGTTCCTCGGCCAATGCTGGCACGGCCACAAGAACCAACGTCGCACAAATCCAATTCAGACGCCCCCGCATAGAACCCTCCTGGCATGACCGGCAGCCGAACCTTCGACGTGAATACGCCCCATCCCTTCCTTCGTATCGGAAGTAAAGGGCCACCAGTTACAGCGAAAGTAGCGGTTGTAAGGATTGAAAGGCAAAATTGACACAGCAAAAGTACCCAAAGGTCCTGAAAGTGGCCGCTGGAGCTCTTTCGAATCCGCAAATTCCACCAGATTTTTCTGTTTTTCTGAAGTTAAGGCGAAATGCCAGCTTGACAAAGGCATTGCTGTCGATAAGATTCACCGTAGTTTGACTTCTGTCGATGTAAGCGTTTTTCTCCCGTGCGTGCGATGGCGGGACGACCTTGGGTGAGTGAGACCCGTTTCACCCCCCACTGGTTCGGACGCTTCTCTGTATCTTGCTGTGTCGTCGCTTCGTAGCGGACATGGCAGACCTTGCTTTCAAAGGATAGCAGCCAGGGATCCATTTTTCCCTCGCCAACGAAAGCCGGGATTCGTCGAGAGCAGGAAGCGAAGTAACGCGAAGGCATTTGCCGGAACAAAGCTTGCCACGGGGCACAGGCGCTGTCATTTTCACAGCAGCCGGTCGTCTCGCAGCAGTTCGCTGATAGGTGTTGGAGCATGGTGCCCGTTTGGCCTGCTTCCCACCTCGGTCTTTAGTACAAGAGCCATGATCCCGCTTTGGCGATGACTCTTTGCCGCTGGGCATTCCGCGGCCATTCGCCGGGCAATCGGTCCATGGAGTCAATTCACATTTACAGGCGCGAGCTCTCTTAGCCAAGGCCCTTGGCTGTTTGCGCGGTTTTCCTTCGGGTGTGGTATGGCAAAAAAGAAGTTTGGCCGGCGTCCTTCCGGTGGTGGTCGTTCCCAAGGTGGTTATGGGGGCGGCGGCGGTGGTGGTGGTGGCTACTATCAGGGTGGCGGCGGCAATGGATACGGGGGCGGTGGTGGAGGCGGCGGAGGCCGTTCTCGTCGCGGCCGTCGGCGTCCCGACGGTGGTGGAGGTGGGGGCGGCTATCGTGGCGACCGCGGTCCAGCCACTCCCTTTCCTCATCCGCAGGGGGAAGGTTCCGACCAACCCCGCGGCTTTGGCGAGCTTCCTCCGGAAGGGGGCGAACTGCAGCCCAATCCCGACGGCACCATGCCCATCGGCGTTCATACCGAGCCGGAGCTCATTCCCGGTTACGGCCTTCTCGAAATGCATCCCAATGGCTACGGCTTTCTCCGCAGCCCGGACACCGGCTACTCGCGGGAGCGGAGCGACCCGTTCGTCCCTGGCACCATGATCGAACGCTATGGTCTCCGCCAAGGCGTAATGATCCGCGGCACGGTCCAGCCTGGCCGCCGGCAACAAGGGCCCCGCCTTCGCGACATCACCGATGTCGACGGCATGCCGCCGGAAGAATACCTCAATGTTAAGGGCTTCGATGTCAAAACTCCCATCAACCCCAACCAGTGGTTCCGGCTCGAAACCGGCGCGACTCCGCTTACCACACGGGTAATGGATTTGCTTACGCCTCTGGGCCGCGGGCAACGGGCACTCATCGTGGCCCCTCCGCGCTCCGGCAAGACCATCTTGCTGCAGCACATTAGCCAGGCCATGTCCATCAACTTCCCCGAAGTCAAGCAGTTCATCCTGCTCATTGACGAGCGGCCGGAAGAAGTCACGGACATGAAGCGGAATGTCAAGGGCGAAGTCTGCGCCAGCAGCCTGGATGAAGACATCGAGAGCCACGTCCGCCTCTCGCAGCTCGTCGTCGAGCGCTGTCGCCGTCTGGCCGAAATGGGGCAAGACGTCTTCCTGCTCCTCGACTCTATTACCCGTCTCGCCCGGGCCTTCAACAAATACGTTGGCGGTCGCGGAGACGCGATCCAGACCGGCGGTTTGTCGGTCAAGGCGATGGACATTCCCAAAAAGCTCTTCGCCACGGCCCGCGCGTTCGAAGAAGGGGGCTCCCTCACCATCTGCGGCACGGCTCTCATCGAGACCAACAGTCGCATGGACGATGCGATCTTCCAGGAGTTCAAGGGAACGGGCAATATGGAACTGGTCCTTGACCGGAAGCTGGCCGAACGCCGCGTTTGGCCAGCCCTGGACGTGACCCAGTCCGGCACCCGCCGCGAGGAGCTGCTGCTGGACCCTGACACGCTCCACGCCGTCACCATGCTCCGCCGCACCCTTTCCTCCATGCACCCCGTGGATGCCATGGAGCAACTGACCAAGCAACTCAGTCGCTTTAAAACCAACGCGGAGTTCATCAAGCTGATTAGCAGCGCCCGGCTGGACTAAAGGGCTCGGAAAGAGTTTTCTCGGCACTGGCGATGTGCTGATGGTTTTTCATCATTCTTCCTTTGGGAGAGGGCAAGGGTGAGTTTCTCCCCTTGGGCAATATCCAGTAATCGGCTCCCAATCGCCACCGCTGAAAAACCCCCCTGGTTTTTCAGCAGCGACCCGGGGTATGGGGGCCCCATGTAACCAGAATAACCCCCTGGGTTTTTCAGCACCCCTACTACCCAGGACCCCTGGAATAGCCCCTCATGGCAATCTCTTCTGTTTCCATTGTTTTCGCAACTCAATTCTGATTCCTCAGTCCTGCCTCATCGAGTGTGGATCTTTCACTTTTGCCATTATACAAAATGGACCTTCTGACTAAGTGTCCAGTAAGCCAGGACGCCGCTTCGCG
>CAYUJE010000263.1:0-8982 GCA_964444865.1 uncultured Pirellulaceae bacterium
AGATGCGGGCGATGCGATTGCTGACGAAAGAAGAGTGCTTCCTTGAGGTAAAAGTCATACAGCCGATCGCGATTGACCGGAAGTTGCCAGGAAGGCCAGTTCTTCGGGTGTAGGGGTTCACGGGTGTAAACAAAGTCGGCGGGAGCATCTTCGGGACGGACTTCGTCCTCGAGCTTCGGCGTCACGCCCAGTTCCAGCATGAACCGCAGCAGATCGCGCCGCTGGCTGCCGGTCATGGCGGCGGCGAGACCGTCGGGCATCAGCGTGCCGACTTCCTTTTGTCCGGCGATTTCATCCTTGGGAATGACATGCGTCATTTGCGTCGCGGGGTCAAACAGCGTCAATTCGGTGGGCGTTTCCTTCTTTTTGTAGCCTTGCAGCGAACGGCCATCCTCGAGTTGCACCAGCCAAGTGACGAATTCTGGCTTCACCAGTCGCTTGGGCCACAGGACGGATTCGGCAATTTCTTCCGGCTTCAGCCGTTTGCCCGCATCGGTCAAAGCCGGACCGACCGCGCCGCCGAATTTGCCCGCCTGATGGCAGGAAAGGCACGCAAATTTGGCGGCGCGAAAGATCGCTAGACCACGGCGAGCATTGCCGTCCTTCTTGGCGCTAGCAACGAGAGCGGCAACCAGTTTGGGATCATATTCCACGGGCAAAGCCGTGAGGGGCTGCTGAGGAACGGCGTGGTCCGCGTGATGGTCATGGCTGTTTGTGGCATGGCTGTTTCCGTCGTCTTGCGGCAATCCCAGCGGCGTGAAATCGGCGGCAACGCGGCGCGCGGGATTCTTCGCCTTGGCTCCGTCGGGGATTTCCTTAGCGGTTTCCTGAAGAATCCAGAGACCAATGGTCTTGTCGTCGGTCCCAGGCGGCTTCTCATCCGGCTGCCGAATCTTGGCGATGCCCGAAGTCAGCCGCACCCAGGCAATCTCTCCCTCACTGCCAATGCCGCCTTCCACCAAGCGGCCAATTCCGAATGCACCATCGACACCAACCGCTCCGCGAGCCTTCACTTCCTGACTGGCAACTTCCTTGCCATCCGCAAAGAGCTTGACGCGGTCGGCTGCAAACTGCACAGCCACTTCGTGCCAATTGCCGTCCGCAATAACAGCCGTCGAATTTACATGATCAGGCTGATAGCCGGGGAGATAAAAGGTCAGCGTGCCACTCCCCGCCATGGAAAACACCTCCCAGTGACGGCCGGAGGCCTTCGTATCGGAAGCGGCCAGGATGTTGTAGGTCCCCTTTTGCGTCGGCTTGACGCGGCACTCCACCGTCAGCGGCGGCTCGCGATACTCTTTTCGCCCAGCGACGATCCAGCCGGGAGTTTCCGCCGGTGCGGCCTCGGTTGTTTTCGGCGGAGTGGGGGCGGGGACGGGTGTTCGCGGCTTGGGGCGTGGGCCCGGGTCCTTTCCATTGAGTTGCTTCACCAGCCAGGCGAGGCCGTCGAGATTATCTTGCAGCCGCTGCTCGGCATCGTCCTGCGTATG
Source organism: uncultured Pirellulaceae bacterium (assembly GCA_964444865.1). Taxonomy (GTDB): domain Bacteria; phylum Planctomycetota; class Planctomycetia; order Pirellulales; family Pirellulaceae; genus SXOA01. The sequence continues at coordinate 1,491 of CAYUJE010000263.1, forward strand.
GCCGAGAATTCCAATCGGCCCTTGATAGCCACTCTCGGCGATGATCTTCAGCAGCTTGAGGTCGAGTTCACCCTGTCCCAGCGGCAAGATCTTCTGACCGCGTCGTTCGCCGTCGGGCATCATGCCGTTGAGATTGAGAACATACAGGTGCGGCAACATCTTTTTCAGTAACCCAGGAAAGCGATCCAGTTGATCGTGCCCATGGTGCTGGTTGTAGACAATGCCGACGTTGGGCAGCTTCAACTCGTCGATGATGGCGAGTTGATTCTCCGGCTCCCCAAACCAGCCACCGTGGTTATAGAGCCCGACCGAGCAGCCGATTTTCGCCGCCTCTTCCGCAATCGGGCGAATCCGCGCCGCTTCCGCTTTGACGCGAGCGATCCGTTCTTCCTCGGTCTTCGTCGGCCCGCCGCCGCCGGTGATCCAAAGTTGGGCCTTGATCTTGTGCCGCTTGAGGACGTCGAGAATTCCGCGGGCCTCGGCATTGAGTTCGGTGGGAAACCACCAGGCGGAGAGTTCGACCTTATGTTTTGCCAAGGCTTCGACTTCGGCATCAAACGTCGGGATGTGCTCCGCCCGATAGTCGTACGCAAACTGCGTGAAACCCAGTTTCTCCAGCATGGCCGCCCGCTCTTCCGGGCCACGTTTCTTCGAGTCGAACGGGACGATGCACCACGCCACCAGGTTCTTTTGCTCAAAGAGCTTCGTCCCTTCGGCGGAAGCCTTCGCCGGCTCGTCCGCAACGGCAATGCCGGAAAGGGGGAGCGCGGCGGTGAACAGGAGCAGGAAAAATGCCGAATTCAAACGCATGGAGAGTCCTCAAAAGCGGCTACTGGTGGATTTTTGGGCCTCCTACGTTATAACCCACATCTCCCTCCTTTTTGAGTTGCCCTATGTTTGCCCCCCTCTCCATTGACCTCAAAGAACTGAAGCTGCACGTCGCCGCGGGTCCGCTCGCCGGTGATCCGCTGATACTGCTCCACGGGGTCTCTCGCAGCAGCCGTGATTTTGCCCCGCTCTTTCCGGCACTCGCGGCCAGGTGGCAAGTTTATGCCATCGATCAGCGGGGACATGGCCAAAGCAGCCGGGCGAAAAGTTACCTGGTGCGGGATTATGCGGCTGATGTGGTGGAGCTGCTCCAGGCTCGTCCCAGTTTTAGTCCGGCAGTCATTTACGGCCACTCTCTCGGAGCCCTCGTGGCTGCTTGCGTTGCGGCGCAATGTCCCGATGCAGTGCGGGCCATCATTCTTGAGGATCCGCCGACCGCCAGCATGATCCCGGAAATCAAGCAGACTTCGTTCTATCCTCACTTCTCGGCCATGCAAAAGCTTGCCGGCTCGAAAGTGCCGGTCAGTGAGGTGGCTCGCCAATTGGCGGAAGTACGACTACCGTCGGCCACTGGCGAAGTGCGGCTGGGGGATCTTCGTGATGGCGTTTCGCTGCGGCTGGTGGCGCGGTGTCTCCAGGAAGTGGACCCAGCAGTTTATGATTCCCTACTGGCAGGGCGATGGCTGGAGGGAGTGGACTGGCAGGAAACCATGCGCGCCATCCGCTGTCCGGTCTTGCTCCTTGCCGCCGACGAAAAAGCGGGAGGGATGCTCAACCGAGCGTCCGTGGAGGAGATGAAACAGAATGTGGCGGATATAATCAGTCTTCCCCATCCGGGAATCGGGCATCTCATTCACTGGCAGGCAACCGAAACCTGCCTGCGGCACGTCCTCGGATTTTTGGAGTCATTGTAGTCCGCTCACTCCGTGAGCGGACATGTCTGCACACGGAGTGTGCAGACTACTCAGGAATTCACCATGAAATCGCATCAGGGTCACATCGTTATTTCCGGCGGCAAACTCATCGACGGCAATGGCGGCCAGCCGGCTAGTCAGGGGGCGGTTCATATTACGGATGGCCGCATTACCTACGCCGGACCCGCCGACCGCGCTCCAGCCGCTCCGTCGACGGCACAGAAAATCGACGCTCGCGGCGGCACTATCATGCCCGGCCTTGTCGAGGCCCACTTCCATCCCACTTACTTCAATGTCGCGGCTCTCGAAGATCTCGATATCAAGTATCCGGTGGAATATGTCACGCTGCTTGCTGCCGCCAATGCCAAGCTGGCACTGGAATGTGGCTATACCGCGGCCCGCAGCGGCGGCAGCTTGTTCAATATCGATGTGTGGCTGAAGAAGGCGATTGAAAACGACATTGCTCCCGGTCCTCGCCTGGCTGCCAGTGGCCGGGAAATTTGCGGCGTCGGTGGCCTCATGGATTGGAACCCTGACTTTCGCAAGCTAGGCATGGAAGGGCTGGTGCTGCTCGTCAACGGCCCAGACGAAGCTCGCGCCGCCGTCCGCAAACTGGTGAAGGACGGCATCGAATGGGTGAAGACCTATCCCACCGGCGACGCCGCCGCCCCTGATACGAACGACCACCACACTCTCTGCATGACCTTCGAGGAAATGCACGCCGTCGTCGCCACCGCCCATAACCACGGCCTGAAAGTCACCGGCCACTGCCGAGCGACGGAGGGAATCAAGAACGCCCTCCGGGCCGGCTACGACACGCTGGAGCATGGCACGTTCATGGACGATGAAGCCCTGGAACTGCTGCTGGCCCGCAACGTGCCGGTCGTCCCCGCTTTGCAGTTCGAATACGCCAGCATCGTCCACGGTCCCGAGTTCGGCATGGGCCAACGAGTCATCGACGGCCACAAGGAAACCCTCGAAGGAGGAGCCGAAAGCGCCCGCCGCATTCTCCGCTCCGGCGGCCGGCTGGGGATGGGTGGCGACTACGGCTTTGCCTGGACGCCGCACGGCACTTACGCCAAAGAGCTGACCTTCTTCGTCAAGCACGTCGGTCTGACGCCGCTGGAAGTCCTGACCTGCGCCACCAAAACCGGCGCGGAAATCATGGGGCGAAGCGACGAATTCGGCACTCTCGAAGTAGGCAAGCTGGCAGACGTGCTGGTGGTGGACGGAGACGTGTTGGCGTATATTGAAATCCTGGAAGACCGAACCCGGATTCTGGCCGTGATGCAGGGAGGAATGATCAAAGCGGGGACGCTGTGCAAGGAATGATGGCAGAATAATGTTGGGCAGAATAATAAGAAAAGAATCAAATGGCTGTTTCTTGGTCTTATTATTCTGCCCAATATTATTCTGCCAAAATCTTACTTCGCCGGCGTGTTCAGCAAGAACGCGACCAGATCCGCCATTTGCTCCGGCGTCACCTTCTGTTCCACTCCCTCGGGCATGAGCGACTTGCCGCTGGAGGTGATCTCCTCAATCTCGCGGCGAAGAATCGCATCTTCCTTTCCCTCGCTCCTGCGTAGGGTCAATCCGGCGTCGGTCTCGCTGGCGATGAGGCCGGTGAGCGTGCGGCCGTCGGTGAGCAAGACACTGTACTCGACAAAGTCGGGAGAGACTTCGCGGTTGGGATCGAGGACGTGGATGAGAATTTCCTGGGGTGAACGGTGTCGGATGGTCGCTAGATTCGGCCCGACGGCAAAGCCTTCCTTGCCAAGCTGGTGGCAGTTTGCACACTCGCGGCGGTAGACGAGAGCCCCTTGGGTGAAGTCACCAGCCGTCTTGGTTTCTGAAAGCTTACCTAGCACCAGGCGGTATTTCTCAACAATTTCCTTGCGCGGGCTGCTGGCAGCGGGGCCGAGGATTTTCTCGGCGCGGGCTACCAATGCTTTATCCGCTGCCGCCAGGATTCTCGCTCGGTGCGGAATTGATAGCTGGCCAGCCGGGATGTTCCCCTGTTCAAGCGCCTCCACCACTAGCGGCAGCCAGACTGGGCGGGAAAGCAGAATCGTCATCCCCTCCTCCCGCACCGGCGGCGTCAGCTGTTTCCAACGGCTGATGAGCTCGCTGGCTACTTCTTTCTCATCGCGACTGGCCATTATTTTCAGCGCGGTCCGCTGCACCTCCGGCGGCTCTTGCGGACCAAGGGCGGCAAAGAGGGGAGTGCTCACATGATCCCAGGGGAAAAAGGGAAAGAGTTCCATTGCCGGCACTCGTTCGACCGGGCTGCGGGTTGTGTCGGCGCCAACGACAGCAGCCTCTTGCATGAGTTTGGTGATGCGAGCTTGTGCCGCACTGTCTGCCGTATTTAGCAGTGTGGCGAGAGATTGGCCACGCAATTTACAGCCTCGGGCCAGGCCAGCCACAGCCGCATTCTGCAAATAGGTGGGAACATCCTCCGGCTGCTGCCCGAGCGTCTTCAGCAGCGAATCAAGCTGCGTCTTGTCGCCGCGCGCTCCAACGGCAAAAGCCAACTCGCGAACCAGTTCCACGCCCCCCGCGCGATGTTCGAATCGCCGCTTCTCTAGCAATCTGGCCAGCAGCAGTTCAGCAGATTGCAAGGAGGAACTCAGTATCGCTTGCCGCATCCATGGATCACCTGCATCTCGTTCGGCTAATCTGGCAAGTTCATATTGATTGTTCTCGAAGCTACCGAGCGAAAGGGCCTTCTGAAATCGAATCGCGAGAGACGCGTTTTCTCGTTCCGCACGGTGCCCGTCGTCCACCGAAGTGGAAATCCGTCCCGGCAGTTTCTGGTTGGCCTCCTCGAGCTGCAGGGCATTGATGACCACGCCCGGATTCTCATCCATAGCCGCCCGTGTGATGTCGTCACGAAGTAGAACGCCGAGACCGGCCAGTGACCAAAGCGCGTGCACACGTGCCTGGGGAATCTCGCTGTCTCTAAGCATCTTGCGCAGGTCGTTCTCCGCCGACTTATCCTGCCGCTCATAAATCAGCCGGTGAGCCGTCTCTCTCCACCAGCTATGCGGGCTTTCGAGAGTCGCCACCAGTTCGGCAGTCGTGGCTTTGCTGAGCTTGGGAAACTTCGGCAGGGCTTTCGCCAATTCAAATCCCGGCGGCGTAATCCGCCAGATGCGGCCCCGGTCGTTGCCGCTGGAGAGGTCGAGCTTGGCTTTGATGTCGTCGGGGATGCTCCAGGGGTGCTCGATGGTTTCGCGGTACATGTCGAGGACATGCAGGCAGCCGTCGGGCCCGTTGACGAAGTTGACGGGGCGGAACCAGCTGTCGGTGGAGCGGACGAACTCGGTGTCCGGGTCGGCCCGGCGGGATTTGAAGGTGACGCCGTCGCGAGTCAGGATTTGCCGGTGGACGAGGTTGCCGGCCACTTCGCCGATGAAGACGTTGTCCCGAAAGGCATCGCCATAGGCACCGCCGCGATAGACCGTCGCTCCGCTGCTGCTGGTCCAGAAGCCGGCACCGATCAGCTCGCTGCGGGGATAGTTGACCCGGTCGAGCGACCACCGCTGGGCCCGATACGTCCGCCACGCCTCCGGCTCACTGATGCGGAAGACCCGGAGTTGATCGCCGGATTCCGCCACGTCGTTGACCGTTCGCGGCACCACTAAATGCGGATTGCGAGCCAGGTAATGAGCGGGGAGAACGACGTGCTGCACGGGGTTGCGGATGTTGCACAGGAATCGGTTCCCCCAGTCGTCAAAGCAGTTGCCATAGCGCTCCCCGCCACTGGTCGCTTCCAGTTTTTCGGTGATGGGATCGAAGCGGAAATCACGGCGAGCCAGCGACACTCCTTTCTCCCCCGCATGTTCGTCTCCCGCCTGCTTCACAATCCCGCCGTTCCCCGCGGCCGAACCGTAGATGCGGTGGTCCAGACCCCACTTCATGTTGTTCATGATCGCCTGCACGTTATAGCGGCTGAAGCCGGAGAAGACTTTGCGCCGCACGTCCGCCTTGCCGTCCCCGTTGGTGTCTTTGAAGTACCAAATGTCCGGCGCGGCGGCGACAAAGACTCCCCCTTTCCAGCAGCAAACGCTCGTCGGCCAGGCGAGCTGGTCCGCAAACACCGTGCTCCGGTCCATTCGCCCATCCCCGTCGTCATCCACCAGCAGCCGCACCTGGCCGAGAAAGACTTTGGGTTCGGCATTTTTCTCCTCGGGAAACGGATAGTCCCGCATCTCCACGACATAGCCCCGCCCATCCTCGTCGTAGGCCATATCCACCGGGTCCATCACCAGCGGCTCCGCGGCCACGAGCTGCATCGAGAAGCCATGCTGGCACTCGAACGTCTTCACCGCCTCCGCCGGCTCTTGCGGCGGCACACGGGGGAATTTGTCGGGGAGGGGAATGCTGGGTTCCTCGCCGAGGGCTGATAAAACAATCGTCAAGGCGAGGCAAATCGCCACTAACCCGAAGCGCAAGCGAGGGAGATACCCATTCATGTCATCATTCTCCTGCGTCGTATTGTCGAGAGCCGGGCCGTCCGCTGCAACCGGCGCGGCAGAAGGAAGTTGGCAAAATCATGGATGGCAAAATGATAAAGGCGGTAGGGAGCGGAGTCTTTGACCAACCGACCTTCCCCACATCACCTCAGCAATCGCTATCATCTAGTTCTTGCCTTCCGCTCTGATGATTTTGCCATCCATCATTCTGCCAATCCCACTGGAGATGCCATGCCGACCGTCGCCTCCATTCGCCCAATCCTGCTTCTCACAATTTCCGCAGCCCTCGTTGCTCCCTGTCTGTCTGCCGAGCCCCAGTACGAATGGCAGCAGATCACCCCCAAAGCCGCTTTCGCCCCGCGCGACGGAGCCGGGGCTCTGACGTTTCAGGGAAAAATGTGGTTCCTCGGCGGCTGGAATCCGGGGGACAAAAAGTTCTTCCCGCGGATTTGCAACAACGAAGTTTGGAACAGCGTGGACGGAAAGGACTGGACCCTCATCAAGGCAAACACGTTTCTGGATCGCACGTTTGATAAGACCAAGGACTGGGAAGGCCGCCACACCGCCGGCTACGTCGTCTACAAAGACAAAATGTGGATCATCGGCGGCGATGCCAATCAGGGAACGTATCAGAACGATGTTTGGAACTCCGCAGACGGCAAAACGTGGACACTCGTGAACAAGGAAGTTCCGTGGGGGCCGCGGGCACTCCATTGCACCGCCGTCTTTGCAGACAAAATCTGGGTCATCGGCGGACAAACCATGCCGGCCTTCGCCGGCGGCGGGGAAATCTTCTACCGCGACATTTGGTCCACGACCGACGGCGTGAAGTGGGAGCAAGTGAAGCCGCTCGAGCCCTTCTGGCCGCAGCGGGGAATGATCGGCGGCAGCGCGGTGAAAGATGGCCGCATCTGGATTCTCGGCGGCGGCACGTACGACACGCCTAAGATTCCGGAGCGAAAGTATTTCAACGACGTCTGGAGCAGCGCCGACGGCATTCACTGGAAAGAGCACACCAAAGCCGCTCCCTGGGCAGCCCGCCAATATCACGACGTAGCCGTGTGGGACGGCCGGCTCTGGGTGATGGAAGGCTATGCGAAAGCCAACCGCAACGACGTCTGGCACTCCGCCGATGGCGAACACTGGACCGAAGTTCCCAAAACGGCCTGGGCCCCTCGCCACGCCGCCAGCCTTTACATGCACGACGACGCCCTTTGGATGGTCGCGGGGAATAATATGCAGAGCGATGTTTGGAAGCTCAAGAGAAAATAG
>CAYUJE010000264.1:0-8978 GCA_964444865.1 uncultured Pirellulaceae bacterium
GTCTCCTTCCTCGTCGGCTGGGCGTTTAATGTGGCGGCGAGTGCCAATCTGCCGGCGCTGGTGATGCTGCTCTTCTGGAAAAAGACGACCAAGCAGGGGATCACCTGGGCAATCTTCGCCGGGCTCTTCAGTTCACTGGCCTGGGTGCTGGCGAGTGGCGAAGCGTACAAGAACATCTACGGCTTCGATCCGACCACTGCACTCGTCCCATTCAGCCAGCCCGCCATCGTCACGCTGCCGCTGGGGTTCATCGTGCTGATTGTGGCGTCGCTACTGACGCAGCCAACACAACAGCCTGATGGGCAAGCGAAGGAAACGCAACCATCCTGATCGCCGGCATCTCCTTCGCTGGCGCTTCAGGCTGGTATTCTCGAGCTAAATTGCTGCGCCTGTGCCGCAATATCCACCCCCACTAGTTCGCTCCATGCCGCGAGCAGTCGGCGGGCGATCTCTCTTTGCTTCCCGCTCCCAATCGGCTGGCTGTTAAGTCGCGTGACGGGCCAGATGCAGGGACTGGTGCTGCAGAGAAGTGCTTCGTCCGCAGCAGCGACGTCGTCGACAGTCAGCGGACGGAAGGAAAACGGAATCCCCAGCTTCCCCGCCAATTCTTCGACCACGGCCGCACTGACACCGGGCAAAATCATCTCCTTGGGGGGCGAAACGAGGCCGACATCTCGATAGTAAACCAGGATGTTGGCCGTGGATGCTTCCGTCACAAAGCCATGCTCCTCAAGCATTAGCGCCCGCGCGCCGGGCTCGATTTGCCGGGCCTGCTTGTCCGCCAAGTAGTAGTGCATCCTGCTACGGCATTTGAGTTCCGTGGGCCAGCAGTTCGAAGGAACCTGCATCACGTCCGTGACCACCAGCGACTCCCCCCGCTCGTACTTCTCGTGCCAGAGATGAAACGGCAGCGGATAGGTGTGCATGCCGACCGTGGGACCGGGTGCAGCGCCGCTGGCCGCAAAGGTCGAATACGGCCCCGGCGTCACAAACATCGACAGCCCCAAATCATCGCCGGGCTCCAGCAACGCATGATTCTTAGCCGCCAATTCCCGAGCAATCTCCCCCAGTTTCTCGGTCGGCATTTCCAATTCAATTCCGACAATGGCCAGCGACCGCGCCAGTCGGGCCAAATGTTGCTCCAGGCGGAACAGCTTGCCGCCGAAGGTCCGTAATTGTTCCGCAACCGTCACCCCCTGCACAAAGCCGCCGTCCGTCACGGAAATGGCAGCTTGGCTAAAGGGGAGATAGCAGCCGTTCAAGTAAGCAAGGGGTTCATTCATGGGGATTCCACTATCGTACCGCGTGACAGGCGGCTTGCTGAGGGTGTCACTAAGTTGCTGGCGGGCCGCAGCTTCCCTTGAAATCTCGCGGCTGTCCACGTCTAATGCAAGTGAACTCTGATTTGCAGCCGAAAACTTTCCAGGAGACTTCTCAATGGGCCGATTGCTCTGTTCACTTACCCTCGTCGTCTGTTTCGTACCGCTCCTCAACGCAGCAGACAAGACCAACAAGCCAGAACCACCCGCCCCAACAGCGTTGGACCGGCTGAAAGCCGACCCCAATGATTCCCAGGGGCTCAACAGTTTAATGCGAGAGAAGATCGGTACCGTCAACGAGCTCATCGACGACGAAAAAATCGAGGAGGCGGAAAAGGTACTGGCTGGTCTCAAGGCGGACCTCGCCACAATCACAGCCACGGAAGAAGCTGGGATCAAACGCCTGGAATCTGCCAAAAGTGCGGTTGTTTCTTATGAAGAGGAAGTTGAGTTGGCGCGCACACCGATTGCGGATCTGGAAAAGCGGTTGGATGCCGATGCAGACGACATTGCAGCGGTCGTCAAGTATAAGAACAAGGTGACGAATAACGTTTACAAAATTGCCGTCGATGAACCCGCCAAAGCCGCCGACCTCATCAAGGTCGCCAAGTCCCGCCTGGAGAAAGTCCGTGAAAGGGCCGAGGACGCCCCCGTCAAAAGGCAAGTAACGACCGCGCTGAAGAGTCTTACGAGTTTGGAAGCCCGGGTTGCCAACTATCAAGAACTACTTGATCTTTCAGGCAAGAGCGCCGCTCCGCTGCATGACGAATTGGAAGGCTGGGTCAATGGCCAACCTTTGACCGACGTCGATTTGAAGGGCAAGGTGGTGCTGTTGGACTTCTGGGCCATCTGGTGCGGTCCCTGCATCGCTACCTTCCCACACCTGCGAGAATGGAATGAGAAGTATGGAGACAAGGGATTGGTGATTATTGGACTCACGCGCTATTACAATTTTAACTGGGATGACGCTGAAGGCCGGCCTGTGCGTTCCGAAGAAAAGCTGTCCGAAGAACAAGAACAAGAGATGCTTCGCAAGTTTGCAGCCCACCACTCGCTGCACCACCGCTTCGCCATCCAGAAGAAAGAGGGCACCCTGGATGACTACTACAAGGTTCAGGGAATTCCCCATGTGGTGGTCATCGACCAGGAAGGTAAGATTCGGCTGATTCGTGTTGGCAGTGGCTCGCGCAATGCCAAGAAGATTGATGCCCTGTTGGCCGAATTGCTGGAAACAAAGGTTGACGTCAAAGCCGGACAGAAGTGATCGCGAGCTAGCACCAGTACTGCCGAATCTTCCGCCTGTAGGGGTCGGGATGAGTTTTCGAGGAACGAGGATGCTCCCAGCCGGGTGTGTCCTGTTCTTCGGAGATCCTTCCCGGCCCCTTTTCCATTTGTCACGAGTCCTTTGTCCGCTAGACCTATAATTCCAGAGACCTCTAGCCGATGGACTTCTCAAGGATAACTTTCTGCCATGGACGACAATTCTCTTCCCGTTGACGATTTACCAGCTTCACCCGAGGCGGATGACCGCACGTTGCAGATTCAAGACCTGATTCAGACAATCAAGGAATCGGCCGACAAGCTGGCTGCCGATGGGTCCAGCCGCGGGGATCTTAAACTCATCAGCCGCACGCTGCGGGAACTGCGATACGCGTTCAAGGTTTTTTCCCCCTACCGCAAGCACCGCAAGGTGACGGTCTTCGGCTCCGCCCGCACGCTGCCGCACGAGCCGTCGTACCAGGCGGCTATCGATTTCGGTCATGCGATGGCCCAGAAGAACTGGCTCGTTGTCACCGGGGCCGCCAGCGGCATCATGGAAGCCGGTCACCGGGGAGCGGGGCGCGAGCATTCGATGGGACTGAACATCATGCTCCCCTTTGAGCAGTCGGCCAACCCGGTCATCGCCGGGGACCACAAGCTGGTCCACATGAAGTACTTTTTCACCCGCAAGCTGATGTTCGTGAAGGAATGCGACGCGGTCGTCTGTCTTCCCGGCGGCTTCGGAACGCTGGATGAGGCGATGGAGGTCATCACGCTGCTGCAAACCGGCAAGCGGGACATGGTTCCCATCGTGCTGCTCGATCCCCCCGGTGGCACCTACTGGCAAACCTTGCAGGACTTTATCCAGAATCACCTGCTGCGAAACAAACTCATCTCCCCCGAGGATCTCAGCCTCTATCGCCTGACCGACAGCGTGCAGGAAGCCGTGGACGAGGTACTTCGCTTCTTCCGCGTCTATCACAGCATGCGGTACGTGAAACAAACGCTCGCCCTGCGCCTGCTCGAGCCGCTGCATCCGCTCCTTCTGGACCAAATCAACGCCGAATTCCGGGACATCCTGGTGGACGGCGAATTTGTCCAGACAACTGCTTTGCCCGCCGAGCGGGACGAGCCGGAATTCCTGAAACTTCCCCGCCTCGCCTTTCACTTCAACCGCCGCAGCCTAGGAAGACTGCGGCAGTTGATCGATGTGGTGAATGGGGGAAGGTGAGGTCAGTGGGCAGTGGGCAGTGGGCAGAAGGCAGAAGGCAGAAGGCAGGCAGAGGAGAAAATGCTCGTACTCACCTACTCACTACTCACTACCCACTTCGCCAAGGATCCACTTTCCATGCTTCGCACCCACCAACTGCCAGGTATCCTCACATTGCTGGCCGCACTGTTGGCTGCTGCTTCGGCTCAGGCGGACGTTTGCAAATGGCGGGTGGAACACTATCTTCAGCCCGCTTCAGAAGGAGGTGCGAGCCGCTTCTGCTACGTCGTCAGCGACGGCACGGCGGCCCAGCTCGTCAGCCAGCCGATTCAGGGTTTTGCCTGGGAATGGGGAACCGTTTATCAAATCACGGTGGATCGGGAACGGGCCCGGGCGCAGAACGGAAGCATTGTGACGACTTACAAACTGCTTTCGGTTGAATCCCAAGCCCGAGTCCCAGAGGGGACACGGTTTCAGTTGTACCTCTTCGACCGTTCCTTCATTCAAGGGCAGACGCTGCTCGGGGCGAAGGGCTTTCAATATGCCAATGTCACCGTGGAAGCAGAGTTTAAGCGGCGGCTCGACAATCTAGGTGGCAACGCAGCCCGGCCCGCCATCCCCGGCGTCCCTAAGGCTCCTCCAGCCGACCCAAACGCCAAACCACGCGAAATTCCCGAGGAAAACCGCCGCGTCCTGCTCGAATTCAGCCACCCCAAAACATCCGGCGAACCCCTCATCCTGCAAGGCATCACCGGCGCCAGCGATTTGGGGCTGGAATAGACCTGATGCGTGCCGTGCCTTTGTTCTACACCGTTTGGTGTTCCGGATACTTCACGCGGCCGTGATAAACGGCGGTGAGAGATTTGACGAGGCTGTCCTCGATGATGCGGAATTCCAAAAGTGGACTTGGCTCGAGTTATTTCGTCAGCGGCCAAATGTATTTCCCAGTCGTGTCAATCCAGCCGACAGTGCCGTCCACGGATACTGAGGCAATGCCGTCCTGAAACATTCCCGCGTGATCGTATTGCGGCTTGATGACCCATTCCCCGCGCTTATCTACGTAACCATAGCGACTTTGCACCCACTCTTTCCCATTCCAAGTTGGCTTATCTCTAGCTGACGCAATCCCTTCCGAATAATCACCGACGGATATCCCTCTGGGAAAAACAGTCACTTTGCCTTGCTTGTCGATATACCCAAAATCCTTCCATCCAGGATTGCCCAACTCCTCGCTGCCACGAATGCGGGCAACCCCATCGTGAAAGGACCAGGCGATGGAGAATTGCCGAGGCTGGATCACCATCTTGCCCGTTGTGTCGATGTAACCTGCCCCCTGATCTTTGATGTGAACTACAGCCAGCCCTTCGGAAAACTCGCCGGCTCCCTGAAATACCGGCTTGATGACCAATTCACCCCGCTTATTGATAAATCCCCAACTTCCCCCTCTTGGGCCGGTGCACATGTCGCCGGCTGATCCGCCTACCAGGACCGGCGCAAGACCGTGCGAAAATGAACCGACCAACCAATAATTGGCGGGAATCACCATCGTGCCTGTGGAATCGATAAAGCCCCATTTTGTGGGGGACCACTCGTCCTCCTTCTTTCGCAGAGCCCCATCAAAGCGCGCCGGGTTCACGCCCACGGCCGCCCTCCCTTCCGAAAATGCGCGTGTATTCGCGTGAAATCCAGGAAGCACCTTTCCCTTGGTATCGCAGTAGTAGAATTTCAGTCCGTCCGAGCCTTGCGCGAAGCCGCCGGAAAAGGGGTGATGATCGTAAGCGAAGGGGGATGCGAAGACTTCCTTCCCTGTCTTGTCGATGTAGAAAATTCTCTTCCCGTCACGGGCCTGAGCAAGGCCGTCGTGAAACTCACCTGAGAAACCGGAATGGGGCTGGATGACCATTCGGCCTTGGCGGTTGATGTACCCGCACTTGCCGTCTACTCGAACGCAATAGAGCTTCTGCTCTTTCGGCGGCGGCTTCGGGACCGAGTCTGCGGCGACGACTTGGCTCAGAGGACCAGCGAACAACCATACCGCGAAGGCGCAAGTTGCGGTGATGCAGAGTCTGTCGCGAATCTTCATGTCAAGGCTCCTGAATAGCGGACCTTGCTCATTCTATCGTCAGCAGCAGGCCGCAACATCTATTTATGCCGGATTCACGCGTGCATTTCGCTCGCGCTCATGCACCCTACAAATTACACCGTCTGGTGTTCCGGATACTTCACGCGGCCGTGATAAACGGCGGTGAGAGATTTGACGAGGCTGTCCTCGATGATCCGCAACTCTTGCAGCGTCAGGCCACATTCGCTGAATTGACCATCCAGCAGTCGCTTCATCGCCAGGTCATGCACCAGACTTTCGATGCGGGCTGGGGTGGGGTCGGAGAGGGCCCGGCTGGCGCTTTCGACAACGTCGGAAAGCATCATGACGCCGGTTTCCTTGGTCTGCGGCTTGGGGCCGGGATAGCGGAAGGTGTTTTCGTCCAGTTCGCCAGCGTCGGGGTCGCGCTCCAGCCGTTGGGCTTCGCGGCGGTAGAAGAACTCGACGAGTGTGGTGCCGTGATGCTGCTCGATAAAATTGATGATCGATTGCGGCAGGCGGTGCTGGCGGGCCAGGTCGACCCCATCCTTGACGTGGGCGATAATGACGAGCGTGCTCATCGCCGGCTGGAGCGATTGATGCCGGTTTCCTTCCGCCCCTTGGTTCTCCACGAAGTAGGAGGGTTTGAGCATTTTTCCCACGTCGTGGAAATAAGCCCCCACGCGCACCAGCAGGCCGTTTGCGCCGATGGCATCGGCGGCGGTTTCCGCGATGGAAGCGACATTGATCGAGTGGTTATAGGTCCCCGGCGCACGGCGAACGAGTTCCTGCAGCAAGGGATGCTGCACGTCCCCGAGTTCCAGCAGGCTGATATCGGTCTGCACGTCAAAGCCGCGCTCGATGAACGGCAACAGCCCCGTCATCAGCAGGCCCGCCAGGACCGAGCAAATGGCCAGCCACGATGCGCCCCCCAGTAAAGCCGGAAAAAATGGCTCCGCCATCAGTGGGCTGAGCCAGTTGGTCAGTTTGAGCGCAATTTCCGACGTGCCAAACGGCTGATTGGCGATGGTGCCGACACCCAGCGTTGTCAGAAAGACCACCAACCCCGAAATGGTCCCCACATAAATCAATTTCGTCCGACTGCGGATGCGCCGCAGCATCAGAATGGCCGTAGATACGGAGGACATCATGATCACAAAACTGCCGACGGCCAGCGGGTCAATCGAAAGCGCGACGATGAGCGCCACCGAAGCCGCCAGCAACAGTGCCAACTCCTTTTCGTACGCGATGGCAGCCGTCATCCCAAACAGCAGCAGCGGCACAATTTCGGCGCTGAGCGCTCCGTTGGAGAGCACGCGGGCCAGAGCGACCGTGCTGACCACCGCCAGCAGCAGCATGGTGAACTGCCGGATATCGGTCAGCGTCACTTGCCGCCGGTGGTAGATATAAAAACCACACAGCGTATAGAGGGCGATGTACATGCCGAACTTGGCCAGGCTGTAATTCACCCGCTTGTGCCAGGGGCGCATGCTTCGCCAGGTTTCATACTCTTCTTCCAGAAGCCGCAATCGGGCCGTGTCGAGCTGCTTGCCCGCTTCGGCCAGTTTGTCGATTCCCTTGTGATAGGCGTGAACTTGCGGCGGCACTGCATCGGCGGCTTTTTCGGCGTTGCGGCGGGTCGATGCGGCATCAAAGGTCAGCGTCTCGGGAAGATGCCTGCTCAGCCAGTCGTAAACAACGTCCGCCAGCAAGGTTGCTTTCTCATCCCCCATGGCCGAGACTTTGTTTCTGAACTCGTCCAAAAGTCGCTGCTTGAGCCGAATCTTGACGAAGTTGAATTGCACCTGCTCGGGATCGACGGTGTGTTCCTTGGCATCTTTGCCGTTGCGAACCCGGATCGCCTTCGGCGAATACTGCGTGGTCGCCGGCGC
This sequence comes from uncultured Pirellulaceae bacterium, assembly GCA_964444865.1. Lineage (GTDB taxonomy): Bacteria > Planctomycetota > Planctomycetia > Pirellulales > Pirellulaceae > SXOA01. The sequence continues at coordinate 7,762 of CAYUJE010000264.1, forward strand.
AATTTGCTCGTTCAGCAGCCCGTTTCTTTCAAAGGTTGCCAGGGCCTCGCGCACCGTTTCGCCAAACAGATCACCACTCATCCCCTTCTGGGCAAAATAGGCCTTCAGGGCATCAAATCGCTTCTGATCCAGGACCTCATCCAGCTTGTCCATATTCTTTGTGGAAAACTCGGCCCACTTGGCTTTGTCCACTTTGTCGAACGATTCAGCGACCAGGATTTCGGCCAGTTTGCTCGAGAGATCACGGCGAACCTGATCGAGCTTTTCCACATCGTTGACATAAACCGCTTCGGTCGAGCGCCGAGCTTCATCCCGCAGCTTGTCGGTTGCCGAGGGATCGGGAACCGTAAAATCCACCTGCGCCAAAATATCTCGCGGCGGAATATAACCCGGCCGGTACGAGAACAGCGGTTCCCACCCACCCGTCAGCAGCCACATCGCCACGGCTGCCACCCCGCATAGGCCGAGACGCAAAAGCACCTCCGGCCGGCGCAGAGCTTCCACGACGCGCGCGAGCGTGCCGCGGGAAGGGATGAAACTTCCCTTGCCGGGACGATAACGGCGGTAGCTGCCGGAGGACATGGGGGAGGAGGAAGGGCTAAATTCGAATGACGAATGACAAATTGACTTGAGGGTTACTTCTTTTTGGGTCCGCGAAGCTCTTCTTCATAAGCGCGGACGATTTCTTGCACGAGCTTGTGGCGGACGATATCGGACTTATTCAGCTGCACAACGTTGATCCCTTCGATGCTCTGCAGACGGGCGAGAGCGTCGATCAAGCCGCTGGCGCTGGCTCGAGGAAGGTCCACCTGGGTCGTATCGCCCGAAATGACAATCTTGGAACCGAGCCCCATGCGGGTAAGGAACATTTTCATCTGCGAGACGGTCGTGTTCTGGGCTTCGTCCAGAATAATGAAGGCCTCGTTGAGAGTGCGGCCGCGCATGTAGGCCAACGGCACCACTTCGATTACATCCTGCTCCATGAACCGCTTCATCTGGTCGTAATCAATCATCTCCTGCAGCGAATCGAGCAGTGGCCGGAGATAGGGATTGATCTTGGCGTGCACATCCCCCGGCAGAAAGCCGAGGCTTTCTCCCGCTTCGACCGCCGGGCGAACGAGGACGATTTTTTTGATTTGATGATGCTTCAGGGCCTCGACCGCTACGGCCACCGCCAGATAGGTCTTGCCGGTTCCGGCGGGGCCGACTGCGAAGGT
>CAYUJE010000265.1:0-7485 GCA_964444865.1 uncultured Pirellulaceae bacterium
AACCAGCCGCTAGCCCAAGATGTCAGGGCCGATTATTCTTGATTTTCCTCGTCAGGCCCGATTTTTGCGGCCCCTGCCCGGTTTCCCTCCTTTTTAGCCTCGCTGCAAGGAATTAGAGATGTCTCGTTTCGTCGTTACGGCGATTGTCGCCGCGGTTAGTGCTTTGGTATTTGCCGAGAGTGCCTCGGCTGGGGTTTTTGGTCGCCGGTGGGAACGCCGCCGGGAAGAATTGCGGAGCGAACTCGATGCCTCGCTTTCCGCCAAGCTTTCGAAGGAATCCGCGGAAGCGGAAGCCCGCGTGAAGGAAGCCAGTCAGGCCCAAATTGCTGGCGAGGCAAAGAAGCTGCAGGATCAGGTGAGCGGCGAGATTGCCCAACTCCGCCAAAAGGCTGCCGAGCAAGTCGCCGCCGAGGCGAAGCGTCTGGAGAGCCAGACCGCCGAGCAGGTGAAGGCGCTGCAAGCCGCCACGCAGCAGGCCCTGGCAGCCGAGGTGAAGAAATTGCAGGACCAGATCAAGGGTGAGTTTGCCAAGGTGCGTGACGAGAACTCCAAACAAGTTGAATCGCTCGCCGCGAAACTTCGCGAAGAGAACAAACTTGCCGGCGAAACTCAGGTTAAGTTCGTGCAGGCGGAACTCGCCAAGATGCCCGACATGATTTCGGCCGAAGGGAAGAAACTCAAGGATATGCTGATGCCGGAGTTGAAGGCCGCTGTAGTGGAAGCCGTTTCGGCGAACAAGGCGGAATCGAAAACGGAAGAGTCCAAGCCCGAGGAAAAGAAGGACGAGCCGAAGCAGGAAGAAGCCACCCCCTCCCCTGCCCCGCCGACGGTGAAGACGGAAGAGAAGAAAGAAGAGTAACAGCAGCCCCGATTCCGGGTATCATAAAGCCTGGAGAGCTTCATGACGCGAACCTGGTATTGGGCATGGTTGCTAATTTTTCTGGCACCCGTTGCAGCGCGCGCCGACAAGCCGCCGCGCTATTCGGCTCTGATGACTGCTGGTCAGAGAGTGATCGGAGAAAAATTAGCGGATTGGCACGACAAGGCCGCTGTTCCCAAGCTGGAAGCGCAACCGCTGCTCGACGCGGCCAACCCGGTACGCTGGCTGCGAGATCACTCGCTTCCCCAACCGGCATTGCCCACGGCCTATGTGGAAATGCAAACGGGGGATCGGCTGCCGGGGGCGGTGGTCGATTTTCGCTCCGGCAGCGAGCAGCCGTTCTTGCCGCTGCCGCCGCATCTGCTGGTCACGCCGCAGCAACAACTCGAACCGCCGCGCAAGGCGGAGACTCCGGCGATCCGGGTTGCTCTCGCTTCCATTCGCCGCATCGTCTGGCAACGCCGCAGCCGGCAGGGATATCAGCCGAACACGGCTTTCTTCCGCGACGGCCGCTCCATCGCCTACCGAGCGATCCGCTTCGGCAGCGGACATGTCAACTTGCTCATCGGCACCGAAAACCGCAAAGTCCCTTGGTCTGATCTGGCTGAAATCCACCTGCAGGACCAGCCCTTCTGGCCGGCGTATTTCGACGACCTGGCGGCTCTCTGCTCCACCAGCGAATCTCGCCTGATGCAGGTGGAAGCGGTAAGCGGCCTCATCGCCACGACCTCCCTGGAACGATTCGCCCAACGGACCATGGGAAATCCCGCGGATTCCAATTTGTGGGTGCATGGAATACAGCCTGCCTGGAGCCTCGACGTACTCTGGGTTCCCAGCAAGGACATTTCCTGCCGCCGTTTCTTTCTGCCCCACGAAGTCCCCCTCAGCCGTGTCCCTTTTGAAATCGAAAATGGCCGCGGCAAAACGGTTCGGCTCAATCAAAACGCGTTCGGCGGCCCACTCCGCAACAACACTCTCGACTTCGGCTGGGGATTGGGCCTGCTTGGTCCCGCGGAGCTAAAAGTCGAATTGCCGCCGGGTGTGAAGTCCTTTCGTTCGCAAGTGGGGCTCGACCGAGTCTGCGGCAAAGGAGGCTGTGTGCGGGCTAGGCTCTTTGCCAACGCCACGGGCACGCCTCCCCTATGGGAAAGTCCATTCTTTGTTGGTAGCGAAGCCATCGCCGATACCGGTGTCATCGCGCTCACCGGTCCCGCGATGGGGCAGAAGCACCTCATCCTGCAAATTGATGCCGCTCACGACGGCCGCCCCGCGGGAAGCGACCCGCTCAACATTCGCGACCATGCCGATTGGTTCGATCCGATGCTCGAACTCGATCCCGTGGCGGTAAAAGCTGAGTTTGATAAGCGAATCGGGCAAAGGTTCTTTGCCTGGCAGGACGCCAATGTGCGTCTTGAGGCGGCAGTGGCACCTTCCACAGATTTGGGACCGGAAATCCTGCAAAACCGCAACGAACAATTCGCCATGCCGGGCTCTTTCGAACCCGCCATCGCGCCGAAGACGCGGGCCCTGTTCATTTCCAAACAATTGCAGCTATCACCGCAGGACCAGTGGCTGATTATCGGGGCCACGCGGCCCATCAACCGCGGTCCGGAGCCAAAATTTGAAGTTCGCATCGGCAACGAACCCGTGGCAGAGTTCACCGCCCCACTGGTGCAGAACGACCGGATGGAAGTCCGCCCCCTGGCGATACCTCTGGCCAATTATCAGAAACCAGCGGGAACCAACCTTGAAGTTGAAATTCGGCAACTCCCCCAAGCGGACGCAGCCCCAATCTCCTGGCACACCATCGAAGCGGCCCCGCAACTGCCGACGCTCTATTGTGCATTTGAAGAACTGGGCCGCTTCACACCGCATGGCGGCAATGCCTCGGGAACAGTCTCCGTCGTCGAAGACGACAAGCACTTCGGCCTGCGTTCCGTTCGCCTCACACCTGCGGGCCGGTTCATGCTTTCGTTTCCCGCTCCCGTCGCCATCCGCGAAAAGCCCAAATGGGGAGAGTTCCGGTTCCTGCGATTTGCTTTCCGCAAAAAGGGGGAAGGCCGGATGTCGCTCGAACTGGAAACGACTCCCCCCCGCATGGAAGCCGCTCGGTACGACGGCGGACAAGGGGAAAAATCGTATGGTGGCGCACTCCGCCTGTGGCAAGATAAGTTGCCTGACCAGTGGATTGTCCTCACGCGCGATCTTTTCGCCGACTTCGGGAGCCTGGATGTCACCGCCCTTTCGCTTGGTTGTCCGGATGGCGAAGCGGCACTGTTTGACCACATCTATCTAGCCCGCGGCCCCGACGACTTCAATCTCATCCCTGCCGCTCCTTCGCCGGATCTCACGAATCAAAAAGCTAAACAAGAGTTGGCCAAACAAATCGTGGACCGGACTTCGCCGGCGATGGCTACGATCGCGCTGCCCGATGGCCGAATCATTGGCGGTGTTTGCATCAAGAAGGAAGGGGAGGTTCTCACCGCTGGTCACTTGCTTCGCGGCCCTAATCAGGAAGTCGTCGTGCAATTTGCAAACGGTAAACAGGCGAAAGGGAAAACGCTAGGAATTTCGCGGGAACTCGATCTCGGACTCGTTAAAGTGACCGATACGGGCGACTGGCCGTTCGTCCCGCTTTGGCCTCAGAAAGAGGTGGACGTGAAGGATTGGTACCTCGCCTACACCTATCCGGCAAAACTCGTCGGTGGAACGCAACCGGAGATGAGAATCACCGAAATGCGGCGGTTTTTCCGGAATACACTCTGGATGGATGTGGAACAGCCCGAATGGACAGGGGGCGGAGCCCTGGTCAACAAGCATGGCTATGTGGTAGGCGTCCATCTCCGCCGCAGCCAATTCGGCGGTTTCCTCTATACGCGATTGGGGCAGGCCGATCTGCAGCCGCATCTAGATCGGATGCTCAAGAGTGAAATCTTTGGCGCGTGGCCGGCGGGGAGCGAGCCAATGCTCGGCTTCACCGGCAAGCCAACTCTTGACGGCTATGAACTCGTCGCACTCGCAATTGATAGCGCCGCTGCCAAAGCCGGACTCAAGCCCGGCGACGTTGTGACCCGTATCGACACCAAGCCGGTCGTCGGTCCCGATGACGTGCAAATCGCACTCGCGGAGAAAGATGCGGGACAAGAAGTGACGCTTGAGATTTCGCGCACGAGTGCGATCCAGCAAGTAAAAGCGATCCTCGCGCCGCGCATGCCCTGATGATGCAGCGCATGCGCTGCCTGCTTCGCGATGGCGAACTTTCAAAATACGCACTCAAAGTCATTGCCAAGACACCTAGCGAGTGATTACTCTTAGAGGAAGAGAAGCGGAGGATTGCTCGCGGAGCGACGCCCCTTCATCGCCGAGTGTGAGAATGAATATGCAGAGCGCGCTGCGAGCTTTTGTTGCTCAGCCCTCGCGGGAGAATTATCTGGCTGCTCGCGCGGAGCTTCTCGCCACTTCGTCGCGTTCTCTGGAAGCAGCCGAACTCGATTCGCTGTCGTTGCTGGCCGACGCGGGAGACATCAAGGGATTGTCCGCTGCACTTGGCCACCTCCCTCCGATCGCGGCTTTGGTTCCCCGAGTTCATTACTACGCGGCACTCGCGGCCGAGGCGCGGGGAGATGACGAGGACTTGGAACTCGAGCGGATGCTGCTGGTCATTTGCCTGCGGGCACTTTTAATGACGGGCGACGGCAGCGAAGACGCGCCTTATGTCATTTCCGCGGCCACCGACGAGATGGATTTGCTTGATGAGTTGGACTTGATCGCCGTTTCTACGTCGCTCATTCATCGGGGTGATGCCCCGTTTGACGTGGTTAAGTGCGAAGACGGCACCATCGTCTGGTTCGAAGCTGCCGCGATGGTGCAAATTCCCGCGGAAATACCAGCTATTTCGCCAGTTCGCAAGCCGCGCACTTCCAAATTGGCCAGAAGCAAACCTCGCCGCCGGCTCAGTCGAACTGGGCGGTGAGTGTCCGGTCTGTGCGAAACGTTTCGGACGTTAGCCGGTACTTGCTGTCCCCCAACAGGTCGATGGCCCCGTCCACGAAGCGGCCCAACGTTCGCACGTCCATCACCTTGACTTCGTCATTTGCGGCTCGGCGGGCATGGCTGGAGAGGACCAGCACGTAATAACTGCCTCCACTGGCCAGGTTCAGCGAAAAATCTCCCTGCGGCCCAGCCCGGGTATAGCCACCTCCCATATCCCGAATCTGCTGGACCCCGACCAAGGGAGTCTCCGGCAGCGGCTCGTCGGGACGCATTCCCGCCACGGATGCCCGCTGACCAGCATCCTTCGTATCGGGAAAAATGATGATCACGGCGCCGTCATCCGGCAGCTTTTGATTCCCGGAGGCATAACGGACCGTACCAGTGATGGTGCAGGGACCTTTGGCATTTTTGGAAGGGGCCGAAAAGAATGTTCCGCCGGTCAGCACGCCAAAGATAAAGCAGGTAAGCGCGACGGCTCCCAACAAAAGCCCTTGCGTGTAGAGCACATACCGCGGCACCGCCACCCGGTCATGAACGGATGGAGTGCCACCAGGATGCGACAATGGTGCGGCATCATCATAGACCAGTTCCGTCTCATCGTAGACCACAAACTGACTGTAGGGGTCGTCCTCGTTGTCTTCCTCCTCGGCCGTCGCCGTTCCTGCACTATCCGAGGGTACCGCTGCCGGCTCGGGAGCGGGGACTGTCAATTCCCTTTTGCAGCGCGGGCAATTCGCGGACTTCCCCGCTTTGCGCGTGCTCACGCTAAGCTTTTGCGAGCAGTGAGGGCAAGAGAAGCGGATAGGCATGGCGGGTGATACTAAAGGGGCTGTTCCCTTCAGCCTAATCTAACAATGGCAGGCCGTCACTCCGTGAGGTCACTTCGATACCTTCTGGTCCAAATGTCCGCTCTTGCCAATCGCCCACAGCAGCCGTAGTCCGACGAGGATGCTGGTGATGCAGCCGGTCAAGCCCAGCACGGAAAGCTGCGGCAGCCAGCCCTCTTCGTGCAGCCATTTGAGGTTGTATCCGAACAGCACATCGGGGGGAATCAATGGCTCGACTCGGTTCGATAACATCCACGACGACCCCAAGAACAATGCACTCGCCAGCATTCCCAGCACCAGCCGATTCACGCTCGGTCCCAGGCCCCGGTGGTCGAGATGGACGTCGAATTTGCCGGCCTGGATTTGCTCCATAATCCGCGTGATGTGCTGCGGCACAACCTCCGCCAGATACTCCATCTCCACCCAGAGACGGCGGATTTTTCGTATTTGCCTTGCCGGGGATAGCCGGCGCAGGAGCATCTTCTTTTGGAATGGCTGCATGACTTCCATCAGGCTGAAGCGAGGGGAAAGGAGCTTTGCCGTCCCTTCCAGCGTCACCAACACTTTGATGAGCATCGCCACCTGCGGCGAAAGCATAATCCGGTAGCGGCGGATGATTTCCGTCATATCAAGCAGCGCCCCGCTCAAATCGAACTGGTCGAGGGCTTGCGTGGAGTAGTTGCCCACAAAGTCCGCCACGTCATTAGCCAGAGCCGATTCGTCCAGGTTCGGCGGCGTCTGCCCAATCCGCTTGATGATCCGGGTCAGCATCGGCACATCATGCTGCACAATCGCCAGCAGCATTTCTTCAATGTCTTCCCGCAGCCGTTCTTCGATCCGGCCGGTCATGCCAAAGTCGATCAGTCCGATGACGTCACCGGGCATGATCAAGATGTTTCCCGGGTGCGGATCGGCATGAAAAAAGCCGTGAACGAAAATCATCTGCAAGTACAATTCCGCTCCTCGGCGGGCGACCTCTTCCCGGTTGATGCCGGCCGCATCGAGGGCCAGCGTATCGGCAATCGCTAGGCCGTCCACCATCGACATCGTCAACACCTTGGCGGTGGACAGGTCCGTGTAAGCCTTCGGAATGCAGACCGTCGGATCGTCTTGAAACAAAATGTTGAACTGGTGCAGGTTCCGCTCTTCGCGGCCGAAATCCAATTCCCGCCGCAGCGTGCGGGCCATCTCCGCGGTGTTCACCTTGGGGCGATACGGCTGAAAGTCCTCGAACTGCTCGGCAAGCTGGGCAAGGTTGCCAAGGACTTCCAAATCCTCATTCACCTTGTTTTCGATGTTGGCATGTTGCACCTTCACAACCACGCGCTCGCCAGTCTTGAGGCGGGCTTTGTGAACCTGCCCAATGGAAGCGGACGCTATCGGAATGAGATCAAACTCGTCGTAGAGTTCTTCGATCGTCTGGCCTAGCTCCGTCTCGACGGTGTGCCTGACCTGCTCGGGCAAATCAGCCGGCGTAGCCGATTGCAGTTGCTTGAGCTCATTTGCCAGGGCTACCCCAGCCAGATCGGGCCGTGTGCTGAGCAACTGACCGAGCTTGATGAACGTCGGCCCGAGTTCCGTCAAAGCCAGGCGGATGCGGGCCTCGCGAGTATGGGCCACCACAACCTGGCCATCCCCTTCCCTTTCCTTCGGCAATTCCACATTCGTCCGCCGCAGCCAATCCGCCAGACCGTACTTTCGTAGCACGGCAATGATCTCCCAGGAACGCTTGACGTTCCGAAAGAGATGCGAAGCGGCACGGATATTGCGCATCACGTTCATATA
>CAYUJE010000265.1:7585-8890 GCA_964444865.1 uncultured Pirellulaceae bacterium
GGACAATAAAACGTCGCCCGCTGTGCCTGCACAATCCGGATAATCGGGCCGCGGGAACAGGAGGGACACAGGTCCCCTGCCCTGTCGTAGACCCGATGGTGATTCTGATAGCCCCCCACTTTGTTGAGAGCATTGCGGTAGGTTCCATCGGAGAGAGTGGAACCTTCGTGCTGAATGGCCAGCTCCAGCACCTCACGCATCCGGAGATGAATCTCCTCCCATTGCTCGATTCTCAGCAAATCGCAGCGGCGGGCCGGATGGATGCCGCACAGGTGCAGGATTTCCGAGGCGTAGAGATTGCCGACCCCCGCCAGCGCCCGCTGATCGAGAAGCGCCACTTTGATGGCCCGCTTGCTCAATCCCATCCGCTGCTGCATTTCCGCTGCGGTGATATCCAGAGCATCAGGACCAACCCTTCCTCCCGTAAACTGCTGAGCAAACTGATTGACCGAAAGCAGCCGCACGCTTCCCAGCCCCCGCCGGTCCCAGTACCAAATCGACTTGAGCGGCCCCTCTTCCAAATCCAGCCGAAACCTCAAATGCTCCTGCGTCGGCGGATCCGCCACCAGCACCAGCCCCGTCATCCGCGGCTCAAAGATCAACGCATCCTTGCTCTCCAAATACATCACCACCCGCTTCCCCACGCGGCCGATGCTCGCAATCTTTTGCCCGACTACTCTCTTGCTCAGCGCCGCCCCTCCCGGCTGCACCGCAATCGGCCGCTTCTTGCACGGCACCCTCACCGCAGCCGTAATCCGGCTCCCTACCGCTTTCAGGATTCCGCGGCGCATGGTTTCGACTTCAGGTAATTCGGGCATGAGACATAGGATGTAAAAAAGTAGTGATCGAAGGACAGCCAAGCATAGTATTGTAGTGCTCTTAGCGGCGAGGCCTGCCGTAGTCCGGTGTGCAGGGGCCGTGGTGGGAGATTGGGCAAGGGAGATTGATGACCAGACGGGTGTCCAGCGGGTTGGTGCGGTCGCAGGGGATGGAGCGGTCAATGTGGATCATGTAGGGATAGCCTTTTTCAATCCACATCCGCGGCGAGAATTTTTTCGGATCAGGAATTCCCGTCGCCTGCTCCAAACTCGCCGGGGGGAGGCCGTGGATGAGGCAATGATAGTCGAGAGCTTCCTGACGAAATTTGTCCTCCCACCGCGGCTGCGGATCCGCTTCGGGTTCCTTCACGACGGGCAACATTCCGTCCGGCGTCTGGACAATTTCCGGCAACTGGAGGCCAATGACATCTTGTTCGGCGCGGGTCTCCGACCCCTCTTGTTCGGCGCGGGTCTCCGACCCCGCCGA
>CAYUJE010000266.1:0-8890 GCA_964444865.1 uncultured Pirellulaceae bacterium
TGTGTAGGTGTACAATCCGGTGCCGTCCTGCATCTTGGTCCGGTTTCCAACTTCGTCCCAGGCAAACGTCGCGCGAGAACCATCGGGATAGAGGCGGCCGGCGGCACGACCATTTACGTCGAAACTATTAGTCGTGACGTAATTGCGAGGATCGTGCCGCTGGGTCTGGCGATTGGCAGCGTCCCAAATGGAGGTCGTGATACGGCCTAGCGGGTCGATCATCTCCGTGCGCCGCCCCGCAGCATCAAAGGTGTTGCTGTGACGATTGCCGCGAGCATCCACGAGAGCCATTTCCTGGCCGACAGCGTCAAAAACGCTGGTCGTCAAATACCCAAGCGCGCTTTGCCTCGCCAATGGGCGAGAATTGGCATCGTAAATCGTGGTGGTCCGCTTGCCGTTGGCATCGATGGAAGCAATGCCTTGCCCCGCCGCGTCGAAAACGCTCGTGGTGCGGAATCCCAAGGGATTGATCGTGGCAAGCGGCCGAGAGGTTTCGTCGTAAACTGTCGTGGACAGGTAGCCCAAAGCATTCATTGTGTCCTGCGGTCTCCCCGCGCCGTCATAAGAATAGGAAGTCCGATTTCCAAGCGCATCCACGGTCGCTTGCATTTCGCCGCAGCAGCTAAATACGCTGGTGGCTGTGTAGCCCCGAGCATTCGTGACGGCAACGGTTTGCCCCGAGGCATCGAACGTGCTCGTCGTGCGGTAGCCGAGAGCATCGACGTGTGCCACCGGTCGCGAGGCGGCATCGAATACGGTTGTCGATGTGTAGCCGCGGGCATTGGTGGTAGCGACAGGCCGCCCGGCAATATCGAAGGTTGTCGTCGTCCGGTAGCCGAGTGCATCCAGGGAAGCAATAGTTCGGCCAGCCCCGTTGTAAACCGTGGTGTTCCGATAGCCGAGTGGATTGACCGACGCCACTCTCCTTGATGCCTCGTCATAAACGGTTGTCCACAAGTTTCCGAGCGAGTCAATCTGGGCCACGCTTTGCCCTGCGGCATCAAATACACTCGTGCTGCGATAACCCAGAGCATTCTGGCTCGCTTGCTGCCTGCCGGTAGCATCGTAAATGCTCGTGCTGCGAAAACCGAGAGCATCCACGCTGGCGATAGCTTGCCCCGCCGCGTCGTAGACACTCGAAGTGCGGAATCCAAGAGCATTCACACTCGCCAGGGGCCGCCGCGCTTCATCGAAGATGCTCGTCGAGCGGTTGCCGAGGGCATCGATATTCGCGATGGTCTGTCCGGCCGCATCGAACACGCTCGTCGTCCGGTTCCCCAGCGGATTCACGCTGGCCAGAGGTCGGCTCAACTCGTCAAAGACGGTCGTGTTCCGGCGGCCTGCTGAGGAGATATGCGCCACGACCTGGCTGTTCGAGTCGTAGACACTGGTGCTCCGGTAGCCCAGAGGGTTGACCTGAGCAACCGACTGGCCGCCATTATCATAAACTATGGAGGATGTATTACCGAGTGGATCGACACTGGTCTCGCGCCGGCCCGCCAGATCGTAGGTCGTGGTACTGCGGAAGCCGAGCATATTGACCTGGGCGATGGGACGCGAGGCGTTGTCGAAAACGACGGTGTTCGTTTCCCCCAGGGCATTGATCCGCGCCACCGGCCGACTGCTGTCATCATAAACCGTTGTGGAACGGTTCCCCAATGGGTCAACGCTGGCTATCGGCCTGCTGCTAGAATCAAAAACCGTTGTCGAGATGTATCCTAGCGGATTGGTGACGGCGACCCGCCGTCCCGCAGCGTCATAAGAAATCGAGGTACGGTTTCCCAAGGCATCCACCGCGGCAATCATCCGGTTGGCACTGTCGAACACGGCGGTGCTGCGGTAGCCCAAAGGATTGACAACCGCGACCCGGTTCCCCTGGCTATCGTAAATTTGCGTCGTCCGGTTTCCCAAGGCATCGATGCTGGCTTCGGGCCGCCCCTTGGCGTCGTACAGCGTCGTTGTGATGTATCCGAGAGCATTTTGTACGGTGACCGGACGGCCATTGAGATCATACGTATAGGTCGTCAAATTCCCCAGCGCGTCCTGCACCGACTTGATCCGGTTCATCAGGTCGCGGGTAAACGTCGTCCGGTAACCGAGCGGATTCACTGTGGCCTGCAAGCGGCCCAGGCTGTCATACACGCTCGTGCTCCGGTTTCCCAAAGCGTCGACCAGGCCTGTCACTTGACCGCTGGCATCGTAGGAATAAGTCGAACTGTTCCCCGCAGCGCTTTGGATGGACGCCACCGGTCCCTGCCCGCTGTACCCAAAACTTGTCCGCTGCGCGAGGGGATTGATGATGGCGGTCCGCTGGCCGTTGCCGTCCCATACCAGTGTGCTGCGGATTCCCAAAGGATCGACACTGCCTGCCAGGCGATTTCCATCGTAGGTAAAGGTGTACCGGACATTGGAAGGGGGCTGGAGGCCGGTGATCCGCCACTGCCGATTCCCGCTCCGCTCATAAGTGACCGTGGAGATGTTTCCCAGGGCATTCACGAAGGTTTCGGCTTGACTAAAGTTCCAGGCCAAGGTGGCCCGCTGGCCGAGCGGGTTCACGATCCCCGTGATATTGCGGGCCGGATCGTGGCTATAGGTGGTGATCCCACCGTTGGGATTCGTCAGCACTGTGGTCGCCCCATCACTCCAGGCAATGGTGGTGCGATTTCCCAAAGCATCCAGGACCGAATTCACCAGCGAATTGCCGTCGTAACCAAAGGTTGTCCGGTAACCGAGGGGGTCCGTGAAGGCTGAGAGGTTATTGCTGCCATCATAGGTCAGCCCGGTAATGCAGAGTTCGGGAGTGGTGATCTGCGTCAGATTGCCGCTGCTGATTGTAAAGGTGCTGATCCGGCCGCCGGGGTCCAGGATCGACTGGAGTTTGTTACTACCGTCGTAGCCCAGCGTGGTCAGGGCTTGGGTCGGGGCTTGGATGGAAGTCAGGAGGGAGCCGGAGTAAGCCATGGTCCAGCGGGCACCTGCCACGTTGACCATGCAGTCGAGCTTGCCGTCGGTCCGATACTGTGCCGTGTCCCCCGTGGGGAGTGTCTCGGTCCAGGTTCCATTCATGTTCTGCGTGAAGCTGTTCCCGCCGGGTGGGGAGAGATAAATCCCCGACATTGAATCTTTACGAACGTACTGCAGCGCGTTGCCATCGGCGGTGTAAACGATCGCCGAACTGGAGTCGATTTGTGAGACTCTGGACCCGTAGGCGAAACTGATGTGGCGGCCGAACTCGCTGGCCGCTGGGTTGCGGGAGTTGAAGAACAGCGTGGGGATCGGATCGAGATTGCCGCTGCGCGGCAGGGTGATGAGAAACTGCAGCGAAGCAGAAACTATATCCAGGGCCGCCGGGAAGCCTGTAATAATGCGCTGGATGGTATCGCTGATCTGGCTATTGAGTGATTGCTGAATTTGACCTGCCGGACCCTCGATGGCCGCCTGACCCTTCGTGGGGCAACCGCAACTTGCTTGCGTGCAGGTTCCTGGCGGCGAGAGAGAAGGATCGGACACCGATGGGATAAGAAGGTCAAGCCAATTGGTCCCTGGGGAATCCGGAAAAGTTGGCAGGTAGCCGAGCAAGGCGCCAGCCGCCGCAAGCGGAGGAGACAAAGCGGTAAGCATCCCCGCGTATTGGACCACCGCCGGCTGAGCCGGGGAAACCAGACAGGTTGCGCCCGCCAAGTCCGCAATCGAAGAGGCCATCGGCGTCAGCGTCGCCGAGGCCATCGGAAAGCAACCAGGATAGTCGATCAAAATCGAGACGGGTTTCGTCAGCAAATCCTTTTCGGCAGTGTCCACCGAAGTCGTGCCGACCGTGGTCCCGCTCATAATGAGCGCGATATCGACGATAGAACTGTTTAATTGATCGGTGACCGTAACCCGAATGTTCGTCAAGTTGCAGGCTTCCGAGAGGTCCAAATTGTACCGATTGTTTGCGGCCTCCCAGAGCAGATAGTAGTCCGATTTATTCAGGGACTCGCAGGCCGAGCAGGTGTCATTCTGCATGCCGGAAAGGGTCAGCTGATATTTGGTCGGCTTACGAACCAAGCTGCACTGTTCCATGACGATCCCCTTGGATGTGTGTGAAATTGCCCCGCAGCTGGAGATGGAATCAGGTGGGCGCTCTAAGAAATAAGTACCGCGAATCCCCCCCGCTCCAGCCGCCGTCCATTAGACCCGGCAAAATCCGAAAAGCAACAGAATCCAACCAAAATTCTTGAAAATTTCCTGCACCAAATGCCAGCAAATGCATGTTGATTGCCAAGCATCAACCCGCATGCATGTTTGACTCGCCAAGCGTGACGGCATCGAAAGCTTCCCCTACAAAACTGGCTGCTTGACGGACAACCCGATCTTGCCCAGCATCCCAAATCGTCGTGGTTTCTCCAGTGTGCTGGCAGAGCGAAGGCCAATGCAAATAAGCCGAGTTTCCGCTGCGGTCCGCCCACTGGCCGACGACCGAGTCGATGAGCCTCTTCCCCACGGTCGGACCGCGGCGGCGATGGAGGAGGACTTTTCTATCTCCCAGGAGGAGCCGGGCTGCCACGTTGGGAAACGCCAGCGCCAAAGCACAGGGCATTCCCCCCGCCGACGCATAGGGAACGAAGCCGACCTGGGAAGATTGCCCGGGAAGCGGATTGTATAGGGACACGACTCCCAGTCGGTCGGCGGGCCAGAGAATCGATTCCAGATACGGTCGCACGTTCCGGCAGAACAGGACATCGTCCTGCACCATCAAGAATACATCCGCTTCCGGCTGGCGCTGGTAGAGCTCCGCCAGTCCCAAATACCAGTTCGGCCAGGCCCCCAGTTTCTCACTCCGCCAAATCACCTGGGCCGAGGAGTTGGGAGGCAGATTGGAATCGGGCTCCGCAAAGAGAAGCGGGTCGTGCCAGCCGGCCTGAGCCAGGCTGGTCAGCGTGCGGGCCAGAGTCGGTTTCGCGCGGGGTGCCGTGGTGACTCCCACGGCCCATTGCTTCACGTTTCCCCGCCACAAGCGTGGTTCATAATCCGCACAGCGGAGGCAATCGTCGAGCGTCGTATCCTGGTGGTCCGGATGCTCGCAGGCGAAAACCTTCAGCTTGACGTTGCCGCGGCAGGTAGGGCAGTCTCGTAAACCGGTCTGCTCCCCCAGAGACCAGCAAGGGCCGCTCCGCAGAGTGCCCGTAATGTGAGAATGGGACCGGAATTCTTCGGGAGGGGGCTCCTTCCAACGCTCACAGATCCGGCAGATATCCCCGTCGACCAGGTGATTGGCGGCGTGGACCCTGGGATGGGCGCAGAAGAACGTTCCGCGGAGAGCATCAAATTCGCGGCGGCTATGGCAGGGGGCGAGCCCCTCCGCCCCGGCAACCATAGGCAGACTTGGCGCTGGCTTGGCGGCCATGGTGACTCCTAGAAAAAGTGTACTGCGTTGGGTGGCCGTCCGTGGTGAGGAACTTACTGGTTTGACGGCGAGCATTCCCAGATCGACGATTCCATGCTGGTCCCCATTTTCCCTGGGCATGGACGTTATCTCGTCAAAGCCAGCTCGTCGCAAACACCAGCGTAAATGCGAGGCATTAAAGCAAGCCTTGTGCCACTGCGGATCCGGCCCCACATGGAATAACCGCTCGGCCACCCAGTGCATCCAGTGCAGTTCCTGGTTCAGCCCTCCTTCGGCATGCGTGTCGGCACAACATTCGTAGATCGCCGCGGTGGCCAAGAGATGGAAGTCCGGCACATGCACTTCCAGCGTGCCGCCTGGAACGAGGACCCGCCAGGCTTCCCGCAGGGCATCAATTGTTTGAAACCAGGGAATATGTTCCAGGACATGCGAGGCATAGACCCTCTCAAAAGTCTCGTCCGCAAACGGAAGCGGTTCTTCCCCCCACCGGCAGATATGGTCGACCACGCCGGGGCGCTCGACCGCGTCGACGGTCACCCAGGGGCCGTCCTGTCGTTTTTCCGCGGGACCAATTTCCAGCCAGCGACTCATTGGAAGACTTTCTCGGCGCTAGGACAGAGGACCGGCTTTTGAGCGGCCTCAAAAATCAACCGGGCCTGGTGCTCATTCGATTCGATGAACAGCCGGCAATTCGACTGGGCGTACTCCCGCCCTTTATACTCTCCCGCGTGATACAGGCGGCTCCGTTCCTGGGCCGATTTCCAGGGACCCATCACCAGCTTCTGGAACCCAACTCGGTGGCGCTTCAGCCAGCTTTCCGTGGCGGAACGGTGCTTCTCCAGACGCGCCGTGACGATCAGTGGCACCGGGGTGTAGCGGGGGAGAAAAAAGGGCGCCGCCGTTTCCAAAAAGGTTTGGTAGGCCCCGTCCTCCTCGTCCCCTCCGGGCCAGTCGGCGCAAAAGATTCCGTCAAAATCCATAGCAATGGCCTTGGCCTGTAAGCAATTGAACAAGTTCCATTCAAACAGATGAGGCGTGTTGAGGGGGTAGGCATGAAAGTCCAGCGACGGAATCGCGTGCGGGACGGGATAGATGGCGGCAAACAAAGGATTGACTTCAGGATGGCCCGACCGCAAGACGTTCCGCGCCATCTCCAGTGCGGCACCACTGCAAACGGAGTCGTCCACAATCAGCAGCGGCCCCGCACGCAAATCCTGGCCTTCCAGCCGCCGGCCGTTGCCGATCGCCCGCAAGCCATGTCGCTGGCTCAGTTCCCAGAGAGGGACATGCAAGGCCATGGCAATCTGCGTGGCGGGGAGCATCCCCGAGCGAGGGATTCCGGCTACTCCCGCCAGGTCATGCGGCAGCTGGCTGACGAGACGGCGGACGTCCGCCGCCAGCCGCTCCAGCGAAATGTACTCCAATTCCTCGGAGGCTGTGTATTTTTTTCGCGGGGCCAGCGGATCGCTGAGGACTGGGCGGGGAAGACGAGCAGGAAGCGCAGCCTGATTGCACACGCGACAGATGGTGCTGTCGACCAGGTCATTCAGGCTATGCACAGAGGAATGGCGGCAGTAATAAGTGCCGGGTAGCCTCGTCGGCATCCGCCAGGAACAAGCCGGCAATCCCGCTGCAGAACCGTTCTCCGCCGGTGAGGTAGGGGAAAGATTCATCTTCTCAAGGCTCCGGTTAATCCATGGGTGCTGCCGTGGGCCACGTTACGATTTTCTAGTTTGACTGCGTCTGCCCGGCGAGCAGGGACTCCAGCAATTGTTTTGTCCCATCCGAGTTGGGGCGCTGGCGTAGCGATTCTTGCAGCGCACTCACTGCTTGCGAAGGAGCGTTCCGGCGGAGCAGGGTCAGCCCCAAATTATGCCAGGCAGCCCCGTCGCGGGGCGACAATGCGAGCAGCCGCTCGAGCGCCCGCTGAGTTTCCTCCGGCGGGCCATGCTCAAACAGGATCCGGCAAAGAATTTGTTGCGGGTAGGGATCCTCGGGTGTCAAGGCGATGGCCTGTTCCATCCAGCACTTGGCCTCATTCCACAATCCCAAATTCTTGGCCATTTCGCCGCGCAGGACGGCCACATCGACGCTCTGGGGGAACTGCTCCTCGCATCGCTCGATTTCGATTTGAGCCGACACGAGGCGGTTTTGCTGGAGTAACACCTGGATCAGGCCGCGCCGAGCAGGGGAGTACGCGCCCCGCTCGTCCAAAATCTGCCGCCATTCCCGCTCCGCCAAATCAGGCCGCCCCAGTTGTTCCAGGGCTAACGCCAGGTTGTGGCGGGTCTTATAACCGAGAATGCCGGGGTCCAGGCTGGAGAAAAATCCCAGCGGCTGCGGACGCAAGGCGTGGAGGTAGGCGGCGACAGCGCTCGCGCCATCGTCGGTCTGCTGGGCGAGGATTCCCTGGCGGAACCAGAGTTCGGGATCGTCGGGGTAGAGGGAGAGCCCCTGCCAGCTGTAGCGAGCCGCCGCTTTCCACTGGCCCAGCTGCGTCAGCGTGCTGACTAGCAGCGCATACGCCTTGCGCACATGCGACTGCTCGGGAGGGGACACATGCAGGCAGCGCTCCAGCCACTGGGCCGCCTCGGGAAACTCTTCCATCTCATGGTAGGTCATCCCCAAATTGAAGAGGACGAAGGGATGATCCGGGCGTTCGGCCAGGTCTTTCCTCAATATCCGCAGGTCCCGCTGGATCTTCCGCTCTCTCCCGGCAGGGGATAGATCCGAGCCGGAATGAACGACGTACACGTCGGTCTTGACGACTTCTCCGCCGAGGCGGCGGATGCTGGGGAGCACTTGCTCGTGAATTGGCCCTTCGAAGCGAATCTCGGGATGATTGCGAAACAGCTTCACGTGGTCCACGACAGTCAGGTCTTCGCCGGGTGCTCCCCGGTGCCCCGGGCAGTGCACTTGCAGAACGAAGCCCATCACCTGGGACGGATGCTGGCTTTGGCCGAACTGCTGAAGCTTCCGGCCGTTGGCCTCGTCGACGGTGTCATCGGTATCCATCCAGAACAGCCATTCGCCGCTGGCCCGCCGGAGCGACTCGTTGCGGGCTGCCGAGAAATCATCAATCCAGGGAAAGAAGGAGACTTGGGCTCCCAGTTGGCGGGCGATCTGGGGTGTCTCGTCCTGGGAGCCCGTATCGACGAAGATCATTTCTCCGACCCAGGGGCGAATGCTCTCCAGGCATGGGACAATCGTCCGGGCGTTATCCCGACCAATCATGCAGAGAGAAATGTGCGGTCGCTGGAGATTGGTAGGGATCATGAATTCCTGCTCGCTGGCTTGGAAACTGAAGACTTGCCTCGGGATGGATCGTGGTTCTGGGAAATGGTTCTCGCGGATTCAGGTGGGTTTCGTGGATCTCTCGGCTTCATAATTCTGGACGGCGGCCTGCAGAGCCTCGATCGCCAGCGGAGCGCAGAAGACTCGCTCTTCCGGAAGTCCACCCCGGGCGGGACTCACGTCTTGCCAGGTGGTTGCCCGGGATTCCCC
>CAYUJE010000267.1:0-8883 GCA_964444865.1 uncultured Pirellulaceae bacterium
GGCTGTCGTCGCGGCAAGAGTTGCTGTCGTCGCTGCGGATGACCGAGCGGCCGTCGCGCGATTACGAAAGCTTCGAGCACTTTCAGTCGCTCGCGAAAGACATCCTCGGCGGGACCGCGTTGCAGAAGGCGTACAACTTCGACAACGAAGACCCGAAGGTCCGCGAATCCTACGGCACTCACATCGCTGGCCAGAGTTTGCTGCTGGCTCGGCGCATGACCGAAGCGGGAGTGCCGGTTGTTCAAGTCTGTTGCGGCCCCGGCGATCTCGGCGGTGGGCGAGACACTTGGGACACGCACGGCAACAACTTCAATCATCTCAAGAATCGCCTGTTGCCGGTGTTCGATCACTCGGCATCCGCATTGTTGCAGGATCTTTCTGATCGAGGCACGCTCGACGAAACGTTGGTCGCGATTCTGACCGACTTCGGCCGCACACCGCGCATTAACGCCAACGCCGGCCGCGATCACTATCCCAACGTCTATTCCATCGCACTGGCCGGCGGAGGCATTCGCGGTGGACAAATCTACGGCAGCAGCGACAACAACGGGGCCTTCCCGAAATCGCAGCCCTGCGGTCCGCCTGATGTCCACGCCACGATCTTCCATGCACTGGGCATTGATCCGAAAGCCGAACTCCGCGACATGCTTAATCGGCCATTCCCGATCAGCGATGGCGAAGTGCTAAATCTATCATAGTTGCCTCAAGAAAGAAGCCGAATGAGAGTCCGTCCTGACGAGCGTGATTCAGCACGTCCTGTGCTTTGCCGTCTCATTCTATCCGTCGGACTCGTCCTCTCTGCTGTGAGCTTTGCGGCGGACGTTCCCGCGAGCCTAAGGGAGCAAGATCGTTGATGTGAACTGCACCCGCTGGCTCTTCTCGGCAGCATTATCACGGACTTGCGGCTGCTGGACCTTGCGTGGCCCATCTCGAGAGTCGCCAAGGCGCTGCGCTGCTGCCCGACACAGACTCTCCTCTGGCGATCGAGATGTTCTGCCGCCGTTCGCGTCCGCGCGGCGACGGGCCGGCGTTTGATAACCTGCAAGTCACTCGTCGCATCGCCAAAGAGCAGCCGTGAACGACAGAGTTGTGACTTCTTTCCAATCTCGATTGACGGTGACATCCAAGCAATCCGCTGAAGCAGCCGATGGATATCGATTCATTAGAGTTTACGCCTTGCGTAGTCTCTCCCGCAACCGCTCCAACGATCTCTTCAGCACCTCTTCTTTTTGATATTGCGGCAACGTAGTGAGTTGCTCCAATGCTTGCACACTCCTGCGACTGCCGGCGTGCACCAGCACGTCCCAGGCGGCGCGACGGATGGAGGGGTCGGCGTGTGTTGCGTACGGCAGCACTGCCCCCTCGCACGCTGGGCCAATTTTTGAGAGCAGGCCGACAGCAAGTTGGCGGTAATCCGGGTTTTCCAGAAGTTTTGAAAGCACGCTCACCGTCTGGTCATTGGGAAAGCGGGCCATCGTTTCGAGCGCCGCAATTTGCACGTCGCTATGGGGGTTCTGCAGCGCCTCTATCAACGTCGCTAAATCGTCATTGGTTGCCACGGTGGTGAATACTCGCCATGCGTTGCCCCGCACGTTAGCGTCGGCATTGTTCGAAAGCTCCAGCAGCACTTCTCGTCTTTGAGATACGGGAATCTGGCGAAAGTACTCTCCTGCGGTGAAGACCCGAATGGCTACGCTGGACTGCAAGCCGGTCGCCAGCGACTCCAAATCAACTTCAATCCGCTGGGGTGGCGGTGGTGGCTCCTTCTCGTCCGTCTTTGCGGGCTCTGGTGGTTTCTCGGGCGGAGCGGCTGCGGGGGTCTCCGGCGGAGATTCCGCAGGGGCTCCAGGTGCCGGAGGCGTGCTTCCCCCATCTCCCGCCGCTGGCGGTGCTGCGGAAGGATCCGCTTCCGCACTGGCGGGCGAATCCGACGAGCCCGAAGAACATCCAGCCAGGAGCGTCATGCTCACTAAAGCCGCGAAAATGGAGAGACGCAAACTACTCATAATGTTGGACAAAGAGAACAGCCTCTCGGGGATAACCACTGCCATCTTACCATACGCCGACTTACAATGACCTCTGGTCGAATTGGGTTCGCACGGTTTAGCTTCACTGCAACGGAGAATTATCGATGTCACGTATTCTACTGGTAATAGCCGGTTCGCTCGCCTTGTCCATCGCTTGCTTAGTGGCTTTGGCGGAGGACAAACAGGAAGAAGGCTTCACCCCCATTTTCGACGGCAAAACACTGGCCGGCTGGCAGGGAGGAAAAGGGGCCTATGAGGTGAAGGATGGGGCGATTGTCTGCCTCAAGGACGGCAAGGGGGGGAACCTCTACACCGAGAAGGAATACGCCAACTTTGTCCTCCGCTTTGAATTCAAACTCACGCCGGGGGCCAACAACGGCATCGGCATCCGGGCTCCGCTGCAGGGGGACGCCGCCTTCGCGGGGATGGAGATTCAGGTCCTCGACAACGAACATCCCAGCTACAAGGGAATTCAGGACTACCAGACTCACGGCTCGGTTTATGGAGTACTTCCCGGCAAGCGAGGTTTCCTCAAGCCGACTGGCGAGTGGAACACGCAGGAAATCACTTGTGACGGCAAGCACGTGAAGGTGGTCCTGAATGGTGAGACGATTACCGAAGGGGACATTGAGAAGGCCAGTACTCCCCACACGCTCGACAAGCGCGAACACCCCGGCCTGAAGCGGGACAAGGGCTTTATTTGCTTCTGCGGCCACGGCGCTCATGTGGAGTTCCGCAATCTTCGCGTCAAGGAACTCAAGTAGTTTTGTGGGGCAGGCTTTCAGCCTGCCTTCAATTTCCTCTATTAGGCAGGCGATATGCCTGCCTCACTTTTCAGCATGCTCTACGGAACTGTTTCAAAAATCGCCGCGGAACGCGGCTTTGGATTTATCGCCCAGGAAGGGAGGATGGATGTCTGGTTTCATGCCACCGTCGTGGAGGATGGCAAGTTCGAACTCATCCAGCCCGACCAGCCGGTGATGTTTGAATTGGAGAAACGGGACCGCGAATCGACCGAGCCCTACAAGCCGCGGGCGAAATCGGTGAAGCTCATCGACCGTATTCCTGGCGGCCTGCTCCCCCGCACTCCCCAGTCCCTGGCACCGAAACATCATCCCCGGGCCCGGCAATCCAAACCGAAATGGCGGAAAGGCAACTCCCCGCAAAGCGAGTAGTCGCCCGTTCGAAGTGGACTTCATTCGATTCGCTCGCTGGAAGCGAAGAAATGCGAAATGCTCAATGTCAGGTGCTATGGCAAGAGATCAAACATTTGGCATTTAGCATTGAACCTTTAGCATTAAGCATTGCCTTTGACTTCTCTGGAGGGCGCATGCAATCGACTAAGCGAGTTATCTCCTCTTTCGTAATCGCCGCGATCATCCTAATCGCCCAGGCCTCGGTGGCCGAAGAGCCGGCGTCTGTCGCGGCCCTCGCGAAACGGGCGCGCCCCTCGGTGGTGCTGATCACCATGTCTGGCCGCGACAGTAGCGACAATCGGCTCGGCACCGGCTTTGTGATTTCGGCGGACGGCCTGATTGCCACGAATTTGCATGTTATCGGCGAGGCCCGTCCCATTGCCGTGCAAACTTCCGACGGCAAGAAGCTGGCCGTGACGGAAATCCGCGCCTGGGATCGGAATTTAGATCTGGCGGTGCTGAAAGTGGATGCCAAGGATCTACCTTTTTTGGAACTGGGCGATTCGGCCAAGCTAGAACAAGGAGCGCCGATGGTCGCTCTAGGAAATCCGTACGGCCTCAAGAACAGCGTGGTTGGCGGAGTTATTTCCGAAGTTCGCGATATTGATGGCCGCCGCATGTTGCAACTGGCCATGCCGGTGGAGCCGGGAAACAGCGGCGGACCGGTCCTCGATGGGCAAGGCAAAGTCGTCGGCATTGTCACGCTCAAGTCGCTGGTCCAGCAGAATATCGCCTTTGCGGTGGAGGTGAACGCTCTAAAAACGCTCCTGGAAAAACCGAATCCGATTCCTCTGGAGCGTTGGCTCGTTCTGGGCGGAATCGACAAGAGAGACTGGCTCCCTCTCTTCGGTGCCGCCTGGCAACAGCGGGGGGGACGCATCCTGGTTGGCGGCGTCGGCAGCGGCTTTGGGGGAAGGTCTCTCTGCCTGTCGCAAACCAACCCTCCAGAATTGCCGTTCGAAGTCGCGGTCAGCGTCAAACTCGATGACGAAGCAGGTGCGGCGGGTCTCGTCTTTCATGCCGACGGCAAGGATACCCATTACGGCTTCTATCCGACTAATGGCAAGCTCCGTCTGACCAGGTTCGACGGGCCGGATGTCTTTAGCTGGAAGGTACTCACGGAAAGGGAAAGCGAGCATTATCACGCCGGCCAGTGGAATCATCTCAAAGTCCGGGTGGAGAAGGGAAAGCTGCTTTGCTTCCTGAACGATCAACTCGTGATTGAATCCACCGACGATGGCTTGACGAAGGGGAAGGTCGGGCTGGCCAAATTTCGCCAGACGCAGGCGGAGTTCCGACGTTTTCAGGTCGGTGCCAACCTGCCGTCCCTGCTTCCATCGGCAGAGCTTGCCGCCAGCCTCACGAAGGAAATAGACGCCCTACCTTCCCTGGAGAAACTGCTGCCGGAGAAGCTCCAACCGTTGGTGGTTTCGCCGGAGGAGGCGATTGACTCTTTGCGTGCGAAGGCCAAATCGCTCCGCGCGCGAGCGGTGGAGCTGGAGCAGATCGCTTCCGATGTGAGACTGCGGCAAGTGACTCAAGAACTTGCCACTGCTCTTGAAACCAAGGGAGGTAAGATCGACCTGTTCCGCGCTGCGATACTTATTGCCCGATTGGACGAGGAAGATGTGGATATCGAGGCTTATGAAAGACAGCTCGCGCGGATGGCCGAAGAGATTAGGGCGAAGCTGCCGGCAGATGCCAGCGAGGCCAGGAAGCTGGAGGGGCTCAACGATTATCTCTTTAAGGAGAACGGCTTTCACGGCAGTCGGACGGATTATTACAACCGGTTCAATAGTTACCTCAACCGCGTGCTGGATGACCATGAAGGGTTGCCCATCACTCTCTCCATCGTGTACATGAATTTGGCGAGTCGCCTCGGTTTGAAGATGGAAGGCGTCGGCCTTCCCGCCCACTTCGTCGTTCGTCACGTCCCCCAAGAAGGGGAGGGGCAACTCATCGACGTCTTCGACGGCGCAACACTCCTCAGCCGCGCCGAGGCCGAGAAGAAGGTTCGCGAACTTACGGGCGAAGACCTGACCGAAGCCCAACTCGCCGCCGTCAGCGAACGGCAAATTCTGCAGCGGATGCTGGGCAACCTGCTCGGCCTCGCCCAGCAGAAATCAGACAAGGAAGCCGTGCTGCGCTACTTGGAAGCTCTGCTGGTCCTGGACCCCACGCTCGTCCGGGAGCGCGGCTTGCGGGCCATTCTGCATTATGAAACGGGCCGCCGTGAGCAAGCGGTGCAGGATCTCAACTGGTTCTTGGAAAACCAGCCGGCCGGCATCGACCTGGAGCAAATACGCGAAATGCAAAACGCGTTTCGGAAAAAGGCGGGATAACGCGCCCGATTGGCCGGTCCACAAGGAATACGTCGGCGCTGCTAGCACTGAAGTGCTAGCACATTCTTAAGATTTCGTGAAAAATATTGCTCCAAATAGTTGCAATTTCGAAATCCCTTGCTACACTTTGCGGCTTGCCTGAAGAGTCCAGCCGAGTTGCAGGATTGCATCAGCCGGACCGAGACCCACATTCCAATTCTTTATTTCGGGAGGGAACCCTATGAGCCGAACCCGCATTCCGCTCAGTCGTGAAGAAGAGAACCTGCGCCTCATGTCGGAACGTCTGGAGATGAGCACGGCCGAAATCGGCCTGACCGTCCGCACGACGAACTGCCTGGAGGAGAAGGGGATCTTCACCGTCCGCGACCTGCTCAACAGCTCGCGCGAGGATCTTCTGGGGATCGCCAACTTTGGCGAAAAGACTCTGGAAGAAGTTTACAAATCGCTGGAGAAGTTCGGCTTCTTCCGCGCCAGCCGCCGCCAGGCGATGGCGGCTTAGTTGGTAGTAACCCGCTTCAGCGGGTTAGTTAACCGCCTGAAGGCGGTTACTACGAACGCTTCAGCTCCACCACAATATTCCGCCACGGCGTCGAGCCGACGTTCGTGGCGGAATGCGTGGCCCGCTCAGCTCCGCCCGTCGCGGCGACTTCTCGAAAGCGGACTTCTCCATCCGCCATCTGCCGCGGCTCATCGGCCGTGCCGTCCGCAAAGCCGGTCTGCAAACTTCCCCCGCCGATGACGACATACAGATAGTCCAACTCATGCCGATGCAGCGGCAACGTCTCCCCCGGCGCGAGCGTCAGGTCCCAGACGCGAACCCGCTCGTTTTCGAACAAGAGCCGCGTGCCAATGGCGGACATGGAAACCGGAGAACTGTGGGGAATGAATGAGTCGGACATGGTTGCTATGGATTGACTGAAGGAGCGTCGAGAGAAAAAAGTGGAGCTAGCGCCGCGACAACTTGATCGACTTGCTGGTTTAGCGGCCGCTCGGTGTCGATGCGTACCTGGGGAATCTCGGCCGGCCAGGCTTCCCACCGCTGCCGTTGAAGGTCGTGGATTTCGGGGCGGGCGTCCGAGGCGTCTTGGCCTTGCGTCAGCCGGCGGCTGATTCGTTGATGGGCGACTTCCGGCCGGCAAACACATTCCACCGCCAAAAACAAGCTGCGCGGATTGACGGCCAACTGCTGCGATTTGCGGAGCATTTCTCGCGTGGAAAAAGTCCCGTCAATGACTACTGAAATGCGATCGGCATGCAGCGCCGCTGTCTGGCGAAATAGCTCCTCATAGACTTGCTCGCGCGCCTCGGGGCTGTAGATTCCGCCATCGGCTTGGGCGGCATGGGCGTCGGTGCCAAAAATCTTTTGCCGCACGACATCCGTACGCAGCAGTTTCGCGCCGAAGGCTTCCGCCACCGCCGTGGCCAGCGTCGTCTTGCCGGTTCCCGACAAGCCCCCCACGGCAAGCACCAGGGGATGTGCCCAAGGAGCAACATACCGGTCGGCGAGCGCCAGATGTCTCCCGGCCTCCGCGATGGCTGTCGTTTGGTCTGGTCCTTCCAACTGATCGGCTCGCAAGGCCGCAACCTTCGCCCGCACGCAGGCGCGGTACGACTTATAGAAGTCCAGGAGCACCCGAGCCGGCTGGTCGCCACTGTGCTGCTGATAGGAAGCCAGCAATTGGGGACCCACCCAATCGGCACCCAGAAAATCGCACTCGGCCGCCAGAAAGGCCAATTCGTCGGCCACATCGATTCGGCGAAATTCGGGGCTGAACTCGATGCAGTCAAAGATGGCGATGGGGTCGCTCAAGCAAATATGCTCGGGCCGCAGGTCGCCATGGCCATCCACAATCCGGCCGGCTCGAACTCGCTCCGCGAAAATCTGAGGACAAAGCCGCAGCATCTGCAATTCAAAGGCGTGAATCCGCTCGACGGCTTCTCGCGGCAAAGGATGCTCCGCCGCAAGCAGCTCGCGCTGATTCCCCTGGACATGCTTCAGAAAAATGCCGGAGTACTCTTCGGGAGTTAATGGCAGCGGCGACAGCGACTGATAGAATCCTGCCAGTGTTTCCGCCAGCCGCTCGATTTGTTCCGGATGCAACTCGCCGCGGCGATGGAGTTCGTCGAGGGTCAAATTGGTCGGCAATCGCCGCATTTCCACCACCCAATCGACGACTTCCCCTTCACCGTCCCAGCCAAAGCCACCTCGCTTATCACGGATGACCGGCTTTACGCCCAAATAGGCATTCTTCGCCAGTCGCCGATTGAGACGCACTTCCTCGCGGCAGGCATGCTCGCGGGCTTGCACCGTGGTGAAATCCAGGAAATCGTATTTCACGGGCTTCTTCAGTTTGTAAACGTACTGTCCCGCGAGAAAGAGATGCGAAATATGCGTTTCCACTTGCTCGACATGGGCCGGCGCATGTGGATAGGTTGGCGGTTTCGCCAACCAGCTAACAATTGCTTTATGCTCCGCCAAGATATCCATCAATACTCGCTACCGTCGAAGAAGGCCAACTTCGGAGTTCTGCTTCAGCGACTCCCTTTATTGCTGGCCAATTTTCACATCCAACATCATTTTCTCCGCCTCTTCCGTACCAAAGGCCAGTACCAGCTTGTCGCGCAGCGCCTGACGGGTTGCTTCATCTTGGACTTCACCGGTCAAATAGACCTGGGCGGCTGAGGAATAGTCGGACTCGACCTTGGGGAATTCTTGCGTTTCCAGAATCTTTGCGATGGTTTGAAGTTTTTGGTCGGTCCAGGATTGGTAAATCTGTTCCGCGCCAACGATGGATCCCAAGACAAACGCTACCGAACAACACAAAGCAATCGCGAGCGAAGTGGCTGCACCCCAAACCGCCAACCGCCATAACGGTCGAATGGGTCGATTGGCATTGGCAGTCGGATTCTTCGCTTCGGCCATAGCGGCACGCATCTCTTGCCAGACCAGAAGGGCAATCACCCCGAGCCCAATCGCAATGCCCGAGGCCAAACCTTGAGTAACACCCAGGCCGATACCGACCTGCAGCGGATTGAAATCCGGAGAATGGCCGTCTCGCAGAAGCGACCGGTAGTAATCGGGAGTGACCAATCCCAGCGCAGCACCGATCAAACCACCGACAACAGCAAAGGTGACACCCCAGAGCAGAACGATTCCCAGTGCTTTCTTGGAAGTCATATCAATTCTCCTCGAATGATTACAGTGGCCATACCTGAGGCTTGAGTTATTGCCGGTGCCAAGCTGTTGATTGATTGGGCCTTGCCTACAAACGGACGAAAACGACTGGGTTTGAGGGCAACTCGACTTTCTGCCCACAA
>CAYUJE010000268.1:0-8805 GCA_964444865.1 uncultured Pirellulaceae bacterium
GCGTCGTCCTCGACAGTTTATTTTGCAATAAAAGTTATTTATATCGCAACCTAGTATTGACGACCTAGCAGTCAAAACCCTCGTTTTCCCGATCAATTTCGAATACTTGGTTCTGCAGTACACGCAAATTGCCAAGAATCAATGTCCAACGAGCGTTTTGACAGCTTCGCAGATGTGGCGCATGCGCCCAACGGCTCAGGTTCCCTTCGCGTAACACTCATTCGCCGCGGCCACGCTCGCTCCGGCGGTGAACTGGTATTTCTGCTCGGCGAGGAGTTGTTCGAGGGCCGAGAGGAACAGCAGGACGTTGGCGGGGCGGGAGCCGAAGCCCATGAGGCCGATGCGCCAGACTTTGCCTTTGTAGGCCCCGAGCCCCGCGCCGATTTCGATGCCGAATTTCGTGAGGAGGGCGGAGCGAACCGCGGCGTCATCGACACCCTCCGGCACGTAGACCGCGTTGAGCATTGGGAGTTGGTGCCCTTCCTGGGCGGAGTACTTGATGCCGATGGCGGCGAGCCCGGCTTTGAGGGCGCGGTGATTTCTCAGATGGCGGGCGAAGCAGTTTTCCAGCCCTTCTTCGTGAATCAGGCAGAGAGCTTCGTAGAGCCCCCAGGTCATGTTGATGGGGCCGGTGTGGTGGTAGACCCGGTTCTGCCCCCAGTAGTTGGCGAGCATCGAGACATCGAGATACCAGCTTTGGACTTTCGTCTTGCGGTTCATGATGACGTCCATCGCCTTGGGACTGAACGAGACCGGCGAGAGGCCCGGCGGGCAACTCAGGCACTTCTGCGTGCCGGAGTAGATGGCGTCAATGTTCCAGCCGTCCACTTCGACGGGAACGCCGCCGAGCGCGGTGACGGCATCGACGAGGAGCAGCGCCCCGGCTTCGTGAACGAGCTTCGATATTTCTTCAATCGGCTGGTAAGCGCCGGTGGAGGTCTCCGCCATTACAATGCCAACGACCTTGGGCTTCGCCGAAGCGAGAGCCGCCTTCAAATCGGCCGGCGTGAAGACTTCTCCCCACGGCTTTTCGACCTTGGTGACGTTCGCCCCAGCCCGCTGGGCGACGTCGAGCATGCGGCCGCCAAAGACCCCGTTGACGCAGACGATCATCGAGTCCCCCGGTTCGATCAGATTGACGACCGTCGCCTCCATCCCCGCGGAGCCGGTGCCGCTGATGGCCATCGTCATCGGGTTCTGCGTCCGGAACAGCCGGCGGAGCATCTCCTGCAGGCCGTTCATGATTTCCAGGTAATACGGATCGAGATGGCCGACCGTCCCCTTGGCCAGGGCCTGCAAAACGCGGGGGTGCGTGTCGCTGGGGCCGGGGCCCATAAGCAGGCGGACGGGAGGGTTGAGCGTGGGGAATTCGGGCATGGAAAACTCGCGGCTGAAGGGAGAATCTCTGGCCGATGTTTTACACGCGCCCGCCGCGTGAGGCCAGCCGTCGTCGTTCGCAGTTTGTCGTTCGTCGTAGTCGGCTTCAGCCGGCTAAGTCCAACACCGGCTAACCCGCTGAAGCGGGTTACTACAAGCGAACCGCCATTCGGGTTAGGATTGCCAATGCACCGAACTCTCAGGGAAGGCCGATGAAAGACATGCTTCGCAATATCCCGTCCGTCAACGAGTTGCTGGAGTACCCGCCGCTCAAGTCGCTGGTCCACACCGCCAGCCACAACGTCGTCGTCAGTGGCGTCCGGAGCTTTCTCGACAACCTGCGGACCAATGTGCAATCGTCTGCGGCGGCGATGAACATTCCCACGCCGAGTGAACTGGCCGACCGCATTGCCAGTTGGATCACGGCGGAGCAGAAGCTGAGCCTGCGGCCGGTGATCAACGCCACGGGCGTGCTGCTGCACACGGGCCTGGGCCGTGCTCCGCTGGCGGAAGAAGCGATTGCCGCCATGAGCGAAGTGGCTGGCGGTTACGCGAGTCTGGAGATCGATCTGGCCACCGGCGAACGCTCGCAACGAGTCGTCGCGGTGGAACGCTTGCTGGCAAAGCTGACCGGGGCGGAAGCGGCCACGGTTGTGAACAACAACGCGGCCGCTACGCTCATCACGCTGGCTGCCGTTGCGACTGGAAAAGAAGTCATCGTCAGCCGCGGGGAGCTGATTGAAATCGGCGGCAGCTATCGGCTGCCGGAGGTGATGTCGGTGAGCGGGGCGGTTTTGAAAGAAGTCGGCACAACCAACAAGACTCGGGCGGCGGACTACGCGGTTGCGGTTGGCAGTGAGACCGGGGCGCTGCTGCATGTGCATACCAGCAACTACGTCGTCGTCGGCTTCACGGAGTCGCCGCAACTCCACGAGCTCATCGCCATCGGCCGCAAGCATAATGTCCCGGTCATCGACGACATCGGCTCCGGGGCACTCATCGACTTGAAGAAGTACGGCATCCAGGGCGAACCCGTGGCGAGCGACAGCATCAAGGCCGGTGCCGACCTCGTGCTCTTCAGTGGCGATAAGCTGCTCGGCGGCCCGCAGTGCGGCATCATCGTCGGCAAGGCGGCCCTCATTGCGAAAATCATGAAGCACCCACTGATGCGGGCGTTCCGTGTCGATAAGCTCACCCTCTCCTCTCTGGCCGCCACGCTGGGGCTGTACCAGGACCCGGACATCGCCGAACGCCGAGTGCCGCTCTTGTCGCTGCTCGCCACGCCGCTGGATAACCTGAAGAACCGGGCCGAACGATTGGCTCCGCAACTCGCCGCCACCGGCGGCATCGCCGCGGCTGAGCCGGTGCAGGACCATGCCTATCTCGGCGGCGGCAGCGTGCCGACGCAAGAGATTCCGACCTGGTGCGTGGCCCTGACACCGTCGCAAGGAAACGTCAACGCGTTGTCAGCCGCCCTGCGAACTGGAATGCCAGCCGTCATGGGACGGATCAAGAACGACCGTCTGTTGCTCGACCTACGCAGCGTGCTGCCGGGGCAGGATATGCTGATCGTGGATGCCCTGACCGCCTTCAGCAAACCGGCGGCACTGACAGAGGAACTGGCCACTATATAGCTTAGCCGCCGCGACCACGCGGCGAATTCCCCGCGTGGGCGCGGGGGCTAAGCTTGGATATTTGACTCTCACCCATGAAACTCATCTTCCTTGGCACCGCCGGCTATCATCCCAGCGAGACGCGGCATACGTCGTGTTTGATGCTGCCGGAGGTGGGTGTGGTGCTGGATGCCGGGTCGGGAATGTTCCGAGTGCGAGACCTGCTGACGACGAGCACGCTCGACATTTTTCTTACGCACGCTCACCTCGACCACATCTGGGGGGTCTCGTTTCTGTTTGACACTTGTCACGGCAAGTCGATGGAGCGGGTGACCCTGCATGGCGAAGCGGCGAAGCTGACGGCCATCCAAACCCATCTCCTCGCCCACGACCTTTTTCCCGCCCAGTTGCCGTTCGTTGCCGCGCCGTTGAAAGATCCCGTGCCGCTGGCCGGCGGCGGAAAGCTCACCCACTTTCCGCTCGACCATCCCGGCGGCTCGGTCGGCTTTCGGCTGGACTGGCCGGGGCGGAGCATGGCCTATATCACCGACACCACGGCCCGCCCCGATGCTCCGTACATCCCGCATGTCCGGGGCGTGGACCTGCTTGTCCACGAATGCAACTTCCCCGACAGCCAGCAGGAATGGGCCGAAAAGACCGGCCACAGTTGCCTCACCAGCGTCCTCAAACTCGCCGCCGCCGCCCAGGTCGGGCGACTTGTGCTGACCCACATGGATCCGCTCAACGGCAGCGAAGACCCCGTGGGACTGGCAGTCTCGCGCCAACTCTTTCCGAACACCACCATCGCGAGGGATTTGATGGAAGTGGAGTTTTGAGGCCGCGGTAGTTGATCGCGCGAGGGATGGCAAATCTCCGATAACCGTCGCAATCCCTACCGCGGGTTTCTGACCTAGAGTTCCCATGTCGGATGGCCGGAGTTGGCTGTCCTTTCCGGGCATCGGCTCACGAGCAGAACCATGAAAATCTGGTATGGACTCTCCCGCGAAGCGCTCGTCGGCTTTCGTCAAACGGTGGAGCGGTTGGCGTCAGCGCCAGGGGTGAAGAGGGTGTGCGAAATCGGCGGCGGAGCGAATCCGTTTCTGCTGCCGGAGTTCGTGCGGCAACACAATCTGGAATACACCGTGGTGGACATCTCCACCGACGAGCTGACGAAGGCCCCCGCGAACTATCGCAAGGTGCAGGCCGACATCGCCGCGCCGGGCCTGGAGATCGGCGGCGGCTACGACCTGGTCTTCAGCCAGTGGTGCGCGGAGCATGTCTCCAGCGGCCGGGCGATGCACGAAAATATTTGGCGGATGCTCGCCCCTGGCGGCAAGGCCGTTCACATTTTCCCCACTCTCTTCTCCCCTCCGTTCGTCGTCAATCGCCTGATGCCCGAACGGCTGTCGGCGTGGATTCTGAGTTGGCTGCAGCCGTTCCGCGCTCCGGAAGGAAACCACGCCAAGTTTCCCGCTTACTATCACTGGTGCCGCGGGCCGATGCCGAGCCAGCTTCGCCGTCTGGCCAAACTCGGTTACGCCATCGAGGAATACGCCGGCTTTTTCGGCCACAGCGGCAACGTGGCCTATGACACGGGCTATCTCAACCGGCTACCGCCGCTCTGCAAACTGCATGAATGCCTGAGCCGTCAGTTGGTGAAACACCCTGTTTCCGCCCTCACATCGATTGCCTATATGGTGCTCGTCCGTCCGACGACGAACCTCCGCGAAGCGTCCGTTGATCTCACCGCCGAACCCGCGAACGCTGCCGCCCTGTAACGGTTCCTTACCTATCACCTGTTGTGAACTCCATGTCCCAGCAATTCGTACTTCTGAAACCCTCGGCCTTGGCCGGCCATTGGCTGCGGTGGAGTGAAATCCAGGCCGCGGAGCCGGCGCT
Organism: uncultured Pirellulaceae bacterium; assembly: GCA_964444865.1. Classification (GTDB taxonomy): domain Bacteria; phylum Planctomycetota; class Planctomycetia; order Pirellulales; family Pirellulaceae; genus SXOA01. Next base: position 4,890 of record CAYUJE010000268.1, read on the forward strand.
CGACAGCCCGTATTTTCGCCCTGAATTCACGCAGGCGGTGGCCCAAGTCCGTCGCGACGTGGAAGTGGCAGTGATCATGGACCGCGGCGAAGCCGTCGGCTTTTTACCCTTCCAGCGCGGGCCGCTGAACATCGGCAAGCCGGTGGGGGGGAAGATGTCGGACTATCACGGCGTGATTGCCCGCAGCACCACCAAGGTCGATGCCGCCGAACTTCTCCACGGCTGTCGGCTTGCGGGTTGGGACTTCGATCATCTCATCACCACGCAGCCGAGCTTTGAGCCGTTCGCCACGGGACGGGGTGCTTCCCCCTATCTTGATTTGACCCGTGGTTACGAGGCCTACTTCGCCGAGCGCCGAGCCGCGGGAGTAGGAGAGATCAAGGAAATCGCCCGTAAGCAACGTAAGTGCGCTCGGGAACAGGGAACCATCACGTTCGAGATGGAAAGCAAGGATGAGTCGGCTCTCGATCTGCTCCTTCAATGGAAGTCGGCTCAACTCAGGCAAAGCGGACTGTCCGATGTTTTCGCGTTTCCTTGGACCAGCGCCCTGCTGAAAAACATCTTTCGCCAAGGGAGCGAAAAGTTCAATGGCCTGCTCACCGTGCTGCGCCTGAATGGCCGGCCGATTTCCATTCTGTATTCGCTCCGATCGGCAGCCGTCGCCCACTCGTGGATTTTCGCCTACGACAAAGAACTGGCTCCGTATTCTCCGGGCTCGATCCTGCTTTTGAACATGGCAGAAGCGGCTCAGCAGCATGGCATCGGCAAGATCGATTTGGGGAAAGGAACCGAACGCTACAAACTGAGCATGGGCTCCGCAGCAACGCCGGTGTGGGAAGGAACCGTCGGCCGCTCCAGCCCCGCCCTCTGGCTCCGCAGCGGATGGCGAAGTGCCCGTGACTGGGTCAGCCGTTCGCCGCTGGCGGAAGTTTCCAAAGTTCCCGCCAAAGCCATCCAGCCCCTCCGGGACTGGCTCGCCCTCCACTAACCCGAAGCGCCGTTTTTATGTTGCGCGAGCAACGCTTCCTAAAGATGCCCCCCCGGCTTGTCCGGGGGGAGTTTCACCATCAACCTAAAAAATCGGATTCAACATTTGCAAGATGCCGCCGGGTTCAACCCGGCGGAGTTTCACCTTTGACCTCGGGCGCAAACGCGGAGGAAAAAGGTGAGTCTCCCCCCGGACGAGCCGGGGGGCATCCCAGCGTTCTTGCTTTCTTTTTTTTAGGCTGAAGGTGAACCTCCGCCGGGATGAACCCGGCGGCATCCCGGAATGCGCGACTCGAAAAGCGCCAGTGAAGAAGTGAACGGGAAAAAGGAAGAATTTCGGACTACGAGAAACAATGATGATCTTCGCACTAAATCTAATCCTGCTCCTGGCCGCACTGGCCCTTTGCCTTCCCGTTTGCATGTTCTGCCTGGAAGTCTTCCTCTCTCTCTTCCCCCGGCAGCGGCCAACGGCCGGCGCGATCGTCGGTGAAAAGGGAACTCTCGCCGTCCTCATACCGGCTCACAACGAGGCTCTCGTTCTGGGACGCACGCTGCAAACGCTGATGCCGACGCTTCCTCCCGCCACGCGAGTGGTCGTCGTCGCTGATAACTGCACCGACAGCACCGCGGAAATCGCCCGGCAGCATGGGGCGGAAGCGATTGAGCGGACGAACGCTCAGCAGCGCGGCAAGGGCTTTGCCCTGCAGTTCGGATTGAGCAACCTGGCCCAAGATCCTCCCGCGGCTGTCGTGTTTCTGGATGCCGATTGCCAGGTCGCGCCGGACACGGTCAAGCTCCTTGGTCAAACAGCCCTTTCATCCGGCCGCCCGGTTCAAGGACTGAATTTGTGCGATCCCGATCCAGCCGGTGGGCCGCTGCAGGCAGTTTCCGCGCTGGCATTTCGCTTCAAGAACCTAGTTCGAATGACGGGTCTATCGCGTCTGGCGGGGCTCTGCTATTTGACGGGAACCGGAATGGCCCTGCCTTGGAATCTTATTGGAAAAGCTCGACTGGATGGGAACGTGGTCGAGGACATGCAGCTTGGAATCGACCTGGCGCTCGCCGGCCACCCCACGCTGTTCCTGCCGGAAGCCCGCGTCAACAGCCCGCTGCCGCAGACGCAGAAGGCGGCCAGCACGCAGCGGACGCGGTGGGAGCATGGCCACCTCACCACAATTCTCACACAAGTTCCACGGCTGCTGGTACTTTCCATGAAGCATCGCCGCTGGAACCTGCTCTGCCTCGCCTGCGACCTGGCGATTCCACCGCTGTCGCTGCTTGTGGCGATGTACACGACGATGCTCCTCATCACGACTGGTGTCGCATTCGTGACGTCGCAACCCGCGCCGACGTTGCTAATGCTTGCCGTTTCGCCCCTATTCTTCCTCGCCATTGCCGCCGGCTGGTTCGTCCACTGCCGCCGCGTGATTCCGTTCGGCACACTTCTTGTCGCGCCGCTTTACATGCTGAGAAAACTCCCCATCTACGGCCGCTTCCTCTGGAGCCGCCAACGGGCTTGGGTCCGCACGGAGCGAGATCTAGCTTCACGCGCCTGACGCCTTTTCCACGCGATCTTATGCATCCATCGCTGCCGGCTCCGCCCGCAGCGAGTGCCGCTCGATGGCCGCGGCGATGAACCCCGCAAACAGCGACTGGGCGAGTGTCGGCTTGGATTTGAACTCGGGGTGATACTGCACCGCCAGGAACCAGGGATGGTCGGGGAGTTCCAGAATTTCGACCAGCTTGCCGTCGGGGCTGGTGCCGGTGAAGGCCATGCCGTGGGCGGCGAACTGCTGGCGGTAAGTGTTGTTGAATTCGTACCGGTGCCGGTGCCGCTCGTTTATTTTCTCGGCGTCGTAGCATTCGCGGGCCTTAGAGCCTTCCACCAGTTTCGCCTCCTGCGCCCCCAGCCGCATCGTCCCTCCCATCGACGTGATATTCCGCTGCTCGTCGAGCAGGCAGATGACGGGGTGTTTGGTGTCCTTGCTGAACTCCGTGGAGTGCGCCCCTTCCAGGCCGACGACGTGCCGGGCGAACTCAATCGCCGCGCACTGCATCCCCAGGCAGATGCCGAAGAACGGAATCCCCCGCTCGCGGGCGAACTGAATCGCTTCAATCTTCCCTTCAATGCCTCGCTCGCCAAAACCACCGGGGACCAGAATGCCGTCGTACCCCGACAGCAGGCAAGCCGCCCCCTCCCGCTCCAGTTCCTCCGCCTGGATTCGGCCAGTGCGGATTTGGGCCTGATGATGGATGCCGGCGTGGTCGATGGCCTCGTAAATGGACTTGTAAGCGTCCTTGTGCTCGGCATATTTGCCGACCACGGCGATGCTAATCTCGTGCTTGGGATTGCGGAGGATATGCAGTATTTTTCGCCAGTCGTCCAAATTCGGCGCAGCAGCCGGCAGGTGGAGCTTTTTGCAGATGATCGTGTCGAGCTTGTTGTCGACGAGGCTCAGCGGCACTTCGTAAATGGAGACGTCCTTGTCCTTCTCCTCGATGACCGCCTCTTCCGGCACATTGCAGAACAGGGCGATCTTTTTCAGGTCGTCGTGCTCAATCGTCCGCTCCGTCCGGCAAATCAAAATGTCCGGCTGGATACCGATCTGCCGCAAGAGGCCGACCGAGTGCTGCGTCGGCTTGGTTTTGAGTTCGCCGGCCGCTTTGAGGTACGGGACGAGCGTGAGATGGATGTAAAGGCAGTTTTCCTTTCCCACGTCGAGCGAAAACTGGCGGATCGCTTCCAGGAAGGGCTGGCTTTCGATATCGCCGACGGTGCCGCCGATTTCGGTGATGACGACGTCGACTTCTTCGCCGGCCAGCTTGCGGATGCAGTCCTTGATTTCGTTGGTGATGTGCGGGATCACCTGCACCGTCTTCCCAAGAAACTCGCCGCGGCGTTCCTTCTCAATGACCGACAGATAAATCT
>CAYUJE010000269.1:0-8719 GCA_964444865.1 uncultured Pirellulaceae bacterium
GCAAGCATCTGCAGCCGGGGGTCAGGCTGCGCCCAGTTGGGACGCAAGCGCCTCTGCGCGGAATGTGCGGACGGCGAGTTGCATCATCAGCGGAGAGGCCGAGCGCGCGCCGCGATGTCACTAGTCGGCAAACTGAGCAGAATTGTCTCAGACGTGCGAGCGACTTCGGTGCCGCTGGCGAGAGGTTCGCCGCCGAGCTTGCTCAAGGCATCGTTCAATGCCGGCTGCACGTCATATCCGGCAATTTCGTAACCGGCCGCCAACAATCGCTCCGCGAGCGCACTGCCGACAAGTCCCAGGCCGATGATACCGACGCGTGACAATGCAAACTCCTGTTTGTACTAACCGGCTTTAGCCGGTTAAAGTAACCCGCTGAAGCCGGTTACTACGAGCGTTCCGCCACCACTGGCGAAAAGAGCGTGCCGATGTTCTCAATCCAGGCTTCCACTTTGTCCCCTGGGCCAAGATAGGTTCCCGTCGCGTTGCCGACGCCTGCCGGCGTGCCGGTGGAGATGATGTCCCCCGGCTCCAGGGTGCACATGTTGGAAATGAACTCGATAACGGCGGCGACGGGAAATATCTGCTGGCCGGTACTGGCGTTCTGGAACAGCTTGCCGTTGACCGAGAGTTTCATCGCCAGTTTTTGCGGATTGGGGATGGCGTCGGCCGAGGCGATGCAGGGGCCCATCGGGCAAAAACTGTCGTGCCATTTGCCGTGCAGCCAGTCGAAAAAGCTGTCTTTCTCCCGCTCCTTGCGGCCAGGGTTGGGGCGGAATTTACGGTCGGAAATATCGTTGATCACCGTATAGCCGGCGACGTGTTTCAGAGCGTCCACTTCCGCAATGTGCTTGCCTCCTCGACCAATCACCACCGCCAATTCACATTCCCAGTCCACGTGTTTGGGGCTAATGCCGGGAACAACCACTGGCTTGCCGGGGTCGGTCAGCGTGGTGGTCGGCGGCTTCATAAAGACGTAGGGGAACGTCTCCTTCCGCTCCGGTGCTTCGCCCCCCCCTTCGATGATGTGTGCCGCGTAATTACCCGCCAGCAAGAACAGCTTGTTGGGCCGGGGAATGGGGGTGAGGAGTTCCACTTTGTCAGTTGCCAGCAAACCCTTGGCTGCGGCACTTGGCTTACCTTCCAGCCAGTGGGCCACTTTCGCGGCGACAGCAGAATCTTTTCCTTCCGGAGGCAGAAGATCCAGAAGATTGTCTCCCGGCGGCAAGGAAACTTTCTCGTGCGTCGCCTCCGCATAGGCAGCAGCAGCGACGGCGAGGGGAACCACTCCTTCCTCACTATAGAAGCCTGCGTGAACGACTTTTTGATAACGGAAACGGCAGAGACGCATGGGACGATTCTCGGCTTGGAGCTAGGGACAAAACTATCGCCGTAGTATGACAGCATTCGCGCGATTGGCAACAATCCTTATGCCCTGCATACACGCCCACGCAAAGCCGTGGGCGTGCCACCCAGGGGGACGACGCACTGCCCTGTGGCTATTCGCAGCAGGGGCAAACCTCGGGGACAAACACTGTCAGCGTCGCGCTATACTTGGTCCCATCATAGCCTTCCCCCTTCTGCTCGAGCTCTTCGCGATGAACCACTACCAGCACGTAGTTCCCTTCCTTGGGGGTGAAGCTGGCCAATCCATCTGCGCCGGTCTTCCGCTCGTAGGTCTCGTCGAATTCGGCGGACAATTCCACACCGCGAGGAATGAAACTGACGCGAGCGTCCTTCATCGGCTTCCCCTGGTAAAGGACCTGCACCTTGATCGGCTGGCCGGGGCCCATGGGGGCGGCGGGGCTGGCGACGGGCACGATCTCCAGCGGATGCCCCAGAGGTTTTTCAAACCCCTTGAGATCCTTGGGAACTTTGTCGAGAGAAGGGCTGATAACGAAGAACGTTTTTCCGCTTTTGATGCTCCGCGTTGTGTTGTGCAGTCCGTCCCGGGAATGGGCCACCATGTACAGCCCTGGCTCCGTGCCGGCAAAGCGAGCCGACCAAAAGCCTTCCTTGGGGACATAGCCAACGTCCACGAGACGGTCCTTGAGGTCGAATTTCTTGCCGCTGGGTGCAATCACTTCGAGTTTGCAGCCCTCAAGAGTGATTTTACTGGCCAGCTTGAAGTCTCGATGCTCATTGCCATGATTACCGAGCATCAGGTCGACATGGACGTTGTCGCCGGTGCGGACAAGGTTGGTGTTTGTCTGCACCCAGGTATCGTGGGCGAATGCGGACGTGGCGATCAACAACAAACCGCAGAGGAGCGTGAAGGCATTTCTAATGACCATTGGAATCTCCAAAAGGTAGGGGAAGTGTCTGAAGGGATGGTAAGTTCTGGGACTATGGTTGCAGGGAGAATTCCTGCGTCTTGAGTTCTAGAAAATCGTTCTTGTTCTTCACCGCCGTTTGCAGCGGAGTCGTTTCCGGTCGGCTGAATTCGTCAGGAATCGCCACGGGAGCGCCGGCGGACTGCAACGTGCAGCGATAATCGCCCGGCGACAACCAGAGCGGACCCTGGGCACGGTTTTGCACCAGTTCGAATTTCCCTTGGACATCGGTGACGCCAAATCCGATGGGCTGCCAATTGCCCCCTTCCGAATGATGCACCGTGAGTTGAATGTCCCCCAGCCCGGCGGTTCCCGCCTGCAGGCGGCCTTTGGTTCCACCGGCAACGGGGTTGGCACCGCAGCCGGAAAGCACGAACAGAACCGGCAGGAGGAGCCCGGGAAGAAGAGTTTTCATGATGAAGTTCCTCCGCGGTTAATTGGCAATGTCATTGCCGTTGGCACTGTGCAGACGGCGACAGATGAGGGGATCCATGCTGCTGGGAACAAACCGTACGCTGCCGTCACCCATCATCAAGTTCGCCCCATTGGGATGGTAACTCCGTGGAGCGAAGAACCCAGTGAAGTGGGTCACCACGTCGGGAATGCGGCTGTTAGGAGGGCTATAGCCGTTGGTCAGGGTGTTCAGCGCCCCGGTAGCGGCCCACGAAGTTCCGCGGCCGCGAAGTGCCGTGCTGCCGGCACCACGCCAGTAGGTGAAGTTGGTCCAAAGGGAAGCCAGATCGGGGTCAGCGATCATGCCGTCGGCATTGCCGGCTGTCCACGGGCTGCCTGTCGGCTTAAGTCCCTGTGTTGCATTCCGCGCGGAACTGACGCCGGTCGATCCATTCAGGGTGTACTTATAGGGAAAGCCAGGGGTTGTTCCCGCGGCGAGCGTGATATCCACACCGGTGCTCCGGACCGATTCGCTCATGAAAACCGTGTTCGAAGCGCCGTCCGTAATTGAACCAAACCCAACGCTCGATTTCTCATAAACGATTCCATCCGTCGGCCAGCGATGGTCATAATTGACCCCCGTCCCACTGCCGGTACTGGCCATGTAATTGTTGCCGCCATATTGAAACCCTTGACCGTTAATGGTCACGGTGCTGACAGCCGGTGCCGAGTCGCTAGGACAGAGAAAGAGGGGAATCGGCGTGGCAAAAGCTTTGACGAAGAGCGGATTGGGAGTCTGAGCGTTGAAAGCACCGGAGAATGCTGGCTTCGTAAAGTCCAACATATTTTGCAGACCACTCTGCTCCACATGGGGAAGCAGTCGGGCTTGCACGGAAAAACCATTGGGAACATCGTTGTAAGGAAAGACTTTGAAGAGGCTTTCGTAATTCTGCAGAGCCAGCCCCAATTGTTTCAGGCTGTTGGAACACTGCACACGGCGGGCGCTCTCGCGGGCGAATTGCACCGCGGGGAGCAGCAAAGCGACAAGGATGCCGATGATGGCGATCACCACCAAGAGCTCGATGAGAGTAAATGCACGGCGAGACATGGAACAACCTTCGTATCAGAGTTACTAAATTCGGATGGGTCATGACGCAAAGCCGACGTAGCTGTTTGCGCACGACAACGGAAGGGCTGGGTTAGAGCCAGTAGATTGCTGAACAGACGCAGCCGCCCATTCAGCCGATTCCGAACACTAAGATTGCCGTGGCGGCGGAGTGTCGAGAGATAGCGGCGGAGATTCCGCGGATTGCGAAGTCGTCACCAGCCAGGCAATCGGGGCCGGCTGAAAACGCGGGATGCGGGATTCCACTTTCGGCAGCAAGGCGTGACTAATCGTAAGCCATAACGATGAGAGCCCGTGGCAACGGCGGAAATCTTCGGAAAGGACCAGCCCCACCCCCAAGCCAACTGACTCTTTCACCTCATCTGTTGTCGAGTGCGCAACGGCTGTCGGCTCCGATTTGCAGTCACCATGATGCCCGCAAGAGCCGCAACTTTTGGGCTCTTTCTGCTCTGCCTGAGCTAGAGCGTAATCCGGCGGCGTGACGCCATGCTCTCTCGCCCAGGCTAACTTCTGAGCCTGTGTCATGCAGCAGCAACCCCGCCAACAGGCCTCGGCACTTCCGCAGCCGCAGCGATGATGCATGCAGGGATAGGGCTGGCTGGTATCTTTCGCGGATTCCATCGCGAACGGCACCCCAATCGAAGCGACAACCACCGACAGCGCGACCAGAACCGCTACCAGAGGGTGCCAGCGGCGGCCAAAGAATCTCGCGAGTCGGTTCAAAAACAGCATCGGCGAAGCAAGTTTTCAGAGCCGAATTACTCCACCTCGAGCAGTTCAACCAGAAAGTGCAATGTAGCTCTCGGCGGTACGGCATCCCCCGCTCCGCGGTCTCCATAGGCCAGGTTGGAAGGAATTTCCAGTTCAATCATCCCACCGTTGCCAACAAGCTGCATCCCTTCGGTCCAGCCCTTGATGACGCCATTCAGCGGGAAAGAAATCGGCTTTCCTCGCTTGTACGAGCTGTCAAAGACCTTGCCGTTATCCAGCCAGCCATGATAGTTGACCTTCACGGTGTCGGTCGCCGTCGGCTTGGCCCCCTCCCCTTTGCGGAGGATGCGGTACTTGAGGCCAGAATCCGTGGCGGTAAATTTCTTGGCGGCGTCTTTATCCACTTTGCCCGCACCTTTGGGAAGTTCCGGCAGAGCCACTTCCTTGGATTCATCAGCACTCATGGCAACCTTTGCAAGCAAGAGGAACAGACCCAGAACAACAACGCTCCGCGACAATTTCACGTGCATACCTCACTCCTTTGTTGGCGGCACCTATGGCCGAACGAGATGACAAACCACAGCCCGATTCTAGGGTTTGCGGCAAATGCGGGCAACGTGCCTGTGAGCTTCGCGAAAGATGTGTTTTTGGCAATCTGATAAGATGACCCTATGTTGCAACTAGCCGAACTCTGCCGTTTTTTGGAATCCTTTGCACCACCTGGGCTCTCGGAAGACTGGGACAACGTTGGCTTGCTCGTGGGGGATGCGGGGAAGCAACTCCAGCGGGTGATGACCTGTCTGACAATCACCCCCGCGAGTTGCGCCGAAGCGGTGAGCAAGGGAGCCGACTTGATCGTCTCCCATCATCCCCTCCCCTTTAAGCCGCTGCGGCGTTTGACGACCGAGAGCACGCCAGGTCGATTGCTGCTGGAGTTGATCCAGGCCGGCATTGCCGTTTACAGTCCTCACACAGCTTTCGATTCCGCGGCAGAAGGAATCAATCAGCAGTTGGCAGAAGGAATTGGGCTGGGAGAAATTCAGCCACTCGTGCTGTCGCTGTCCGAAAACGCGGAAAATCTTGGCTCGGGGCGCCGCGGTCGGTTTGCCGCCCCCCTTGCTCTTAAAGAAATTGCCCAGCGCCTGAAAGCATTTCTAAAGGTTCAGGGGCTGCATGCAGTTGGCCCTGAAGATGCGGCCATCTCCACCGTGGCCCTGGCCTGCGGCAGCGGCGGAAGTTTTCTGGAACATGCTGTCGAACAGGGCATCGACCTGCTCATCACGGGGGAAGCCAGCTTCCACACCTGCTTGGAAGCGGAGGCGAATCGAGTAACTATGCTGCTGGCCGGCCACTTCGCCAGTGAGCGATTTGCCGTGGAACGCTTGGCCGAAGTGATTGCCCGAGCGTTTCCCAAACTAACGGTCTGGTCCAGTTCAGACGAAGCCGATCCACTGCGCTGGATTTCGTAGGACGAGTTGGCAGCTTGTCCTAACAATGATGCTCACAACTTAGAGCGGAGGCGAAATCGACTCTGCCTCGCACGACATAGATGGTTCAAGCGTCGGCGAAACTTGATTCTCCGCATCGGCTACTGGAAATTGATGCGAATCAAAATCGTCCAACGCTTCGGCATCGCACGTTTCGTCGGCAAAGCGAGACATAATCAAGAGATCTCTGATCAATTCCTGCAATCGTGACGCCCCCCCCACCACACAGGGAACCAATTGATTGTTGGCCCCATGCACCTGTCGAGCCAATTCAGCCGCTTCCGAAGCCATGGACCGCACCAGGCGGCCGATCCGCTTTCGTGGGCTGATTTTTCCCGTGAGCAAGGCAATCGCCTGATTCGCTGCGTCAGCTTTGCTGGCCATGCCGTCGGCCTGCTTCCCCGCCAGCAGGTTGGTGAAAAACTTCAGCAAGCTTCCACGATTAATGAGGCCAGTAGGTTTACCATCCTTGACGATGATGACACTGCGAATGGTGACACGGCAGAGGAATTCGTAGACCAGCATCGCCGGAGTTGCTTCGTCATAATACACAACGTTAGGCTGCATCACGTCCGCCACATTCAGCAGCCACCAGTCTTGCCGCAGCATGGACGTCATCACGTCTTTTTCGGACAAGATTCCAATCAGCTTGCCGTCGTCATTCACGACCGGCGCGGAGCCAATGCGGAAACGTAGAAAGTATTGGCTAGCCATTCCCAGAGTGTCATCCTGGGCGAGCGGTGCAACCAGGTTCATCACAGTTCGGGCAGGCACGCTCCGCAACAGTTCGGCCGGATTCTGACTGCTCGCCGAGTTGCGCTGCGAAGACAAGGAGCCAAACACTGCCACACGGTCTCTCCCCGAGTGCTTGGAAACAAGCATGGCCTGCTCGGCCATATCCACCAGTTGCTCCACTGTGTGGGTGTCATCCTTCCGCTGGGCGGCTCCAAAGCTGGCGGAAATGCCGAGTTCCCCGCCATCCGGAAGCGGAATGCGAATTGCCTTAATCAAGTTTCGCATCCTTTCGGCCCAGCGCGCGGCACCCGCTTCGGAGCAGTCCGGCAGTATCGCGCAAAACTCCTCGCTTCCGTAGCGGCCGATATCATCACTCGCTCGGGCGTTAAGCGTTAATACCTGCGCCACGCGGCGCAATACCTCGTCTCCTATAGCGTGCCCATGCTTGTCGTTGATCTGCTTGAGCTGGTCAATATCCAGCATCACACAAGAGAGTTCGGGCCCCATCCGACGGCTGCGGGCCAATTCCTTGGTGATCACATCCAGTATCGCGCCGCGGGTCATCACCCCCGTAAGCAAATCCTTGTGGGCCAGTACGAGCAGGCGTTGTTCGAGATCGATCACGCGCGAGCCGCTCCGCATGCGGGCAATCAATTCCTCGCGGTCAATCGGCTTTTTACAGAAATCATCGGCTCCGGCATCCAGTCCGAGAATGATATCGGGAGAGGAAGTACGAACCGTGAACAAGATGGTGTAGATATAGCCGATCTGTTTTTGTGCGCGAACCCAGCGACACAGGGCCAAGCCGTCCATTTGCGGCATGTCCCAATCGGTAAGCAGAATTTGCGGCCGCTCTTGCTCAATGGCCAAGATGGCCTCTCGGCCATTCTCCGCGGTGCGAACCTGATAGCCCGCTGCTACGAGCCATTTGGAGACCATTCTCCGCATGGCCGGGTCGTCATCCACCAGCAACACGTTAACCGCATGCTCGCTCATGATATTCACAATCCATTCGCAGCGGACGCTGCGAACCACGAGAAACTCACTGCACCGCTGGTTGGGGAACCACTGCCCGGCGCATTTTTCAGCCCCCATTCGCCCCGGAAAACATAGGTTGAAATATGCGCCGACTTGGAGAGGCGTTGCATTGTTTTCTGAGGTTGGGTGGAGACCGGAAGGGTTGGGATGATTCCACCGACCAAGACCACCTACTAGCGGCAGATACTACCCACTGCAGCGGGCTTGTACCGATTACCCCCCGCCTTGCCGTTGGAATATCATGGGGAAGGTTGAGCAACACTATTTTCACTCTTCACCGTCCCTACTGACCTCACTCAAAGTGTTTTCTTCTATGCGCCGCTTCCTGCTTCCGCTCTGTCTTTTGTCCTGGGTCATGACCTGTCTCGTTGGTCCGCCCCCCTCCTCCGCCCAAGAAGACCCCTTCGCCCTCGGCGTCCGCACCACACCCTGGCTCAAGCCCGAGGAGGAGCAGAAGAAGTTCAAGCTCCCCGAAGGCTTTGAGATCAACCTCGTGGCCGCGGAGCCGGATATTCAGAAGCCGCTGAATATGCAGTTTGATGAGAAAGGGCGGATTTGGCTGACGTGCTCCGTGGAGTATCCCTATGCCGCTCCGCTCGATCGGCCGGGGAAGGACAGTGTTCGCATTTTGGAAGATACGGACGGCGACGGGCGATTTGAGAAGGTAACGGTCTTTGCCGAGGGCCTGAACATCCCCATCGGCATCTATCCGTGGAAGGGAGGCTGCATCGCCTGGTCGATTCCGAACATCTGGCATTTCGAGGACACCGACGGCGACCTCAAGTGCGACAAGCGGACGAAGCTCTACGGCCCGTTCGACCACACCCGCGACGTCCACGGCAATTGCAACGCCTTCCGCCGCGGGTTCGACGGCTGGGTCTATGCCTGCCACGGCTTCA
>CAYUJE010000270.1:0-8638 GCA_964444865.1 uncultured Pirellulaceae bacterium
ACAGGAGAACACAAACTGCCACCTAAACCACCGCGCCACTTCTCGACTCTACTTGTGGTGAAAAGACCCGCGCTCAACGTGGCGACGAGGAATGTCTAGGTCGCCAGTGGGTGTATCAGGAACTGGTGCGAATCGGGCGAAGGAGTATCGAGATGTCACTCTGAAGTTCTTTTGCGGCGATGCCTCTGCCCGTGGCGGGCGAAATGAGGACCTCGAAAAGCTGTCTCACAACGGACTCTTGGCGGGCCATAGTGACCCGAAACGGCCGCCGATTCTCTCGCTGGCGCGTCGGGCTGGTGTCGGAGACCCGTTGGAGTCCCGGCTTTAGCCGGTCACAGATTCCGCCTGAAGGCGGAACTCCAACGGGGCCGGCTGAAGCCGGGACTCCAGCGGTGAATCGAAAATGGAGCCGTGAATCCGACTTACGGCGACGTGAATCAACGGAACAGATGGATTCGCAACGACTTGCGGCGAGGTGAATCGTCGTAAGTTGTTGAAAAAATGTGTCGTGAATCATGAATAATACAGCACCTTTGAGGGGGGGCGGAGAGTGGAGCCGCTTCCTACCCCACGATTCTCCGCACTGCCTTCTGCCATTCGCCGTACCGAGCGTCGCGCTCGGCCGCCGGCATTTGCGGCTGGAATTCGCGGTCGAGGGCCCAGTTGCCGGTGATGTCGGACTGGTCCTTCCAGTAGCCGACGGCGAGGCCGGCGAGGTAGGCGGCGCCGAGGGCGGTGGTTTCGGCCACCACGGGGCGGCGGACGGTGGCGCCGACGATGTCGGCCTGGAACTGCAGGAGCGTGTTGTTCAGGCTGGCTCCGCCGTCCACTTTCATGGTTGTGAGCGGCAGCTCGGCGTCGCTCCGCATCGCGCCCAGCAGGTCGCGGGACTGGAAGGCCATCGATTCCACCGCGGCCCGGGCGATGTGCGCGGCCGTGGTGCCGCGGGTGATGCCGAAGATGGCACCGCGGGCCTCGGGGTCCCAGTAAGGGGCACCCAGGCCGACCAGGGCGGGAACCAGAATCACGCCGTCGCTACTGGGCACGCTGGCGGCGAGGGTCTCGACCTCCGCGGACGACTTGATGATTCCCAGGCCGTCCCGCAGCCATTGCACAATCGCGCCGGCGATGAACACCGAGCCTTCCAGGCAATACGTCGTTTTCCCACCGACCTGCCAGCCGACGGTCGTCAGCAGTTTGTGCTTCGAAGCCCGCGGCTCTTCGCCGATGTTCAGCAGCATGAAGCAGCCGGTGCCATAGGTGTTTTTGGCGGAGCCGGGCTCGAAGCAAGCCTGGCCGAAGGTGGCTGCTTGCTGGTCGCCGGCGTCGCCGGTGATCGGAATTGGCCGGCCGAAGAGAGACGGGTCGGTGTCGCCGTAGTGATGACTGCTGGGGAGAACTTCCGGCAGCATGGCCCGCGGGACGCCGAGGAGTTTCAAAAGCTCGTCGTCCCACTGCAGCGTGTGGATATTGAGCAGCAACGTGCGGCTGGCGTTGCTGACATCGGTCACATGCCGCTTCCCCCCCGTCAGCCGCCAGATGAGGAACGAATCGACGGTGCCGAAGAGTATTTCCCCCTTCTCGGCACGGCTGCGGAGGCCGGGAATGGTGTCGAGCAGATATTTGATTTTCGTGCCGGAGAAATAGGCATCGACGACCAGCCCCGTCTTCTCGCGAAACGTCTGCTCCGTGCCGTCGGCCTTGAGCTGTTCGCAGATCGGTGCGGTGATGCGGCTTTGCCAGACGATGGCGTTGGCGACCGGCTTGCCGGTGGCCTTCTCCCACAGGACGGTCGTCTCCCGCTGGTTAGTGACTCCGATCGCGGCGATGTCCTCAGCGGTACATTTCGCTTTGGCAATCACCTCTTTGGCCGTGGCGAGTTGCGAGGACCAGATCGCCTCGGGGTCATGCTCGACGTGTCCGGGCGAGGGAAGAATCTGCGGAAACTCCTGCTGAGCGGATGCGACCCCGCGGCCGTTGTGACCGAACAGAATGGCTCGGCTGGAGGTTGTTCCCTGATCGAGGGCCAGGATGTATTTGGGCATGTCAGTTGGCTCCTTGGAACGGGGTCGGGAGGAGTTTCGCGGCGAAGTTTTCTGTTAAGCGGACCTCTGTTGTCGCGAAACCCCTCCCGATCCCTTTTCGGTTCATTCTCCCCGCAAGGCGGCGAGCAGCGGGGCTTGCAACGTGGCCCGCACGGCCCACAGACCTGTGACGATGCCGACGACCAGCACTGCCCCGAGCATCACCGCCAACTCCGAAAGCGGCACATGAGCACCACCGAGCAACATATGCGGCAGTACGCTGAACAATGCCGCCAACGTTCCGGTAGCAAGGCCCCCCAAGAGCAGCACCAGGTTTTCCAACAGCACCATCTCCCCCAGCCGCAACTGGCGAAAGCCAACCGCCCGAAGCAAAGCCAGTTCCTTGCGGCGCTCAAACACATTGCGAAGTTGCACCGCCGCCAGCCCGAAGGTTCCCAGCACCAGGCCAAGCGCCCCGAGGCTGCGGAACGTGCTGATGTACGTATTCTGCACCGCAAGCAGTTCCTCCAGCCGCGTCTTGGCATCGACCGTATCGAGCCCTTCGTCTCCGAAGCGGTCTTCCAGAAACGAGGCAACTTTTTCGGGATCGCTCGCAGCCTTGATCAAAAACGAACGATAGCCGCTGATCGTGGGAAACTGCCGCTTAAAGTCGGCTTCGCCAATGAGGAGGCTCCCCTGCAAGACGCTGTTGGAGAGGAGTCCGGCCACGCGAAACTTCACCGGCGGGCCTTCGCCGTAGTCGAACTGGAATTCTTCGCCGATGCCGCCGTAGAGCTGCAGGCTGTACATCGCCGTATTCTTATCGAGCACCACGTTCACCGGCATTCCCTCCGGCGACGGTTTCAGCAGCAGGTGCCACGGATTGGCCTTATCGTCCGGCGTCTTCGCGGCACTAGCGGCGAAGTTGAAATGAATCTGGTCCTGGTCGTTGAAATAGTCGACCAGTCCCGGCGTCACTCCCAGCACTCGCGGCTGGTGCGGCTGGTAGAGGTTGCGGCAACTGGCGTCGTCGCCGGAACGGAGACGGAAGGAGAGAATGGTTGCCCCGTCCAATTTGCTGGCCTGCGAGCCCAAGAGTTTTTTCCTCGCCTCCGGCGAATTCAAGTCCGCCAGGATGGGCTCGGAACTTTCCGCCAGGTAGTTGAAGCCGCCGACTCCTTCTTCGCTCGGATCGAGTTGGAATGCGCTCACCGCGACAATCAAAAAGGACGCGGATGCCATGAGAGCGATGGTGGTAACGCTGCGACCGACATTGCGCCCCGCGTTGCGGAAGGCGGTCTTGCCGAGGCTCGTTGTCGAGAGTCCACCGCCGCGAAACCGCAAGCGATTGGCGATGAAGATGAGGAGCGCGGCAAGCATCGACGTGCCTGCTCCCATGAACGCACCCGCCTGAGCTTCTCCGCCGAGCTGCGTAGCAAGGACGGCGAGAGCCAGCGAGATGACGATGAGAGCCGGGGCGATGAAGGCCGTCCAGCGGCGAATCCCCAACTCCCGCTTTCCGCTTTCCGCTTTCCGCTTTTCAACTTGTGTTTCTCCCGCCAGCAAACTCCTCGTCGGCACCTTTCGCAGCGCCCGCAGGCTCAAGTAGATCGTCACGACGCAGACGATGACTCCGCTGGCATAGCCAACAACAAGACTGAGCGGCGTGACATAGAGTTCCAGAAACGGTGTGGCAACGGCCCCCACCCACCACGTTCGCAGGCCGGTGATCATCAGCCAGGCGTAGCCGATACCGAAGAGACTGCCGACGATGCCACCGGCGGCTGCGACGAGGGCTCCCTCCAGCGCCAGAACGCGGGCGGTCTTCTTCCCCGCCCACCCCAGGGCTTGCAGCGTTCCAATTTCGCTGGCTCTCTGTTCGACGCCAAGGCGGAACAGAATCCAAACCAGCATCAGAGCCGCGGCGATGATGAACATGGAAAGGAGCAGGAACAGCACATCGAACGGCGTCGTTCCGCTGGAGGCAGCTTCGCTCTGATGCCGCAGCGGCAGAAAGCTGAAGCCCAGTTGGCTCGCCTGCGGCTGAAAGTCTTTGAGCAGCAACTTCTCGAGCGCCGCCTGGTTCGCGGCAATCGAGGAATCGATCCGCACGCTGGTCACATTGCCGAACCGGCTTTGCCAGAGGTGCTGGCCGGTTTTGAGGCTGACGAAAGCTTTGGGAGTGGTGCGGTAGAAGGCCCAGTATTCATCATCCTGCGGTTTGCGGATTTTGGTTCGGTCGAATGGGAAAGGCGGGGTCGCTTCGCTGATGGTGTCTTGATCCGTGAAGCCGCGAACAGCCGGCGTCAGATCGGGGTCGTTGGCCGGCGTTGGGCGCTCAGCGAATTCGGCCGGCCGCTTGCCGACATACCGCTTGCTTGGTGTGGTGACCGGAATGATCGCCGCGAGATTCAGTTCCACGGAGCGCTCGATGGTCTGACCATGCGTCGTTTCCGGGGCGAAGTAGGTAACGCGAATTCGGTCCCCAATCTTGACTTGCAAATCATCGGCGGCCCAGGACGTGAGAGCGACTTCGTCATCCTTCAGCGGCGGCAAGGGTTTTCCCTGTCCATCGATCAGCGGACCGCCGGGAGCTGGATCAATCGCCGTGACGAGGGAATAGGGAATTGGCTTCTTCCCCTTCTCCGTCTCCCCCACTTTTTCGATGGTGTTCGCCAGGTACGTAAAGACCGACTCCGCCTTTCCTGGAAAGGCTTTTTGCACAAGCTCCACGACTTTGTCATCCACTAGCAGCCGGTCGGAGGAAAGACTGTAGTAGTTGAAAATCGTCGATTCTTTGCCGTCCTTGTCTTTGAAATTGCGACGGACGTACTTGAGAGCGAGACCGTAGTCGGCGAGTGTGGGAGACAGAAAGTCGTCTGGCGAAAAAAGGTGGACAGTTTCCTTTCCACCGCCCACCAACATCGTGTTGACCTTCTCCTTTTCCTCTTCCCCCACAAACAGCGCCGATTGAATTTCCTCCAGAGCCACATACGCGTTACGCGGCGAGGTCTGCATCGGCTGGAGGGAGAAGCGGCCGAGGCTTTCGGTGGGGATGATTTCGATGACCTTCAAATCGGCGAGGCTCGTCAAACGGTCTTGCTTCTTGCCCAGCGCACTGTCGGCGGGAATCTGATCGAGCTTCGGCAGGCGAATGATGATGGAATCGCCGACCTGGGCCGCCAACTCCGTGGCCAAGGTCGAGTTAAGAACAATCTCCCCCCTCCCCGGCGACTTTTTGGGCCTCGCTTGGTCGGAGCCGAGTTTCCAGAATTCCTCGTTGCATCCCACCAGCATCACGGCGGCAGCTCGGCGTCTTCCTTCCGTCCGGGCATGCTCTGCTGTCACAGAGGGGAAGAGAATGGCCGGCGCGACATCAATCCCTTTTCTCTCGGCGGCCATCTGCTGGCGGAAGAAGCGGTCCGCAATCAGCACCTGATCAATCTTCCCCAGCCGGTCGAGCGCCAAGTGCTTGAGGCTCCCCCGGACGCTG
Source organism: uncultured Pirellulaceae bacterium (assembly GCA_964444865.1). Classification (GTDB taxonomy): domain Bacteria; phylum Planctomycetota; class Planctomycetia; order Pirellulales; family Pirellulaceae; genus SXOA01. The sequence continues at coordinate 5,518 of CAYUJE010000270.1, forward strand.
TCACCCACCAGCAGCGCCCCGGTCAGCACGGCCGTCGCAGCCGCTACTCCGAGCGCGACCGCCAGATGCATGCGCCAGTGGAATACGAGACTGCGTAGAAGGAATTGCCAGAGGGACATCCCCCCATCGTAGAGTCTCCCCCAGAGGGAGCCAACTGCCCGATTTCCGGCTGGCGAAGCGGACGGCTATTTCTTCACTTGCAAATAGGCCATCCGCAACTGGTGCAGCACCGCCTCCAAAAGCTGCGTTTCTTCGGTGGTCAGATTTCCCTTGGTCTTCTCTTGCAGGATGCCGAGCGTGTCAATCAAGTGCTTCCCCAACTCGGGCTGCGTTTCGGTTTTGTTCGTCTGTGGGTTGGGAGCCATCCCCAGCGCGACAACTCCTTGAGCGCCGAGAGTGGTCACCAGGAAGGAGAAAGAAGCCGGGGGAATTTTCGTGGGGTCAATTTCGGTGCTTGCCATGAAGAATTCGATCCTTGTCTAAAACGAAAATGCGACACTTCATCTTACCGTTTTAGTCTCCTCCCCTCAATTTCCGGCTGTCTTGGGCCCTTGGAGGATGGTAAACTGAAAGACCCCGACGGCCCGCCGTTTCTCCTGCCTTGCGTGCCACTTATGAAGGTCTGGTCCCAACAAATCTCACTGGTTTTGATCGTCATCGCCGCGTCGGCCCTGCGCGCGGAAGGTCCGTCTGCCGAACAGGTCGAATTCTTCGAGAAAAAGGTTCGGCCGCTGCTGGTGGCGAAGTGCTATGAGTGCCACAGCGACCAGAATGAGGAGAGCGAGTTGCGGGTCGATTCGCTGGCCGAGCTTTTGGCCGGTGGGACGCGTGGGCCGGCAATCGTTCCGGGCAATCCGGCCGAGAGCCTGCTGGTAAGGGCTATCGGCCACGGCGAAACCTTGCAAATGCCGCCGAAGAGCAAACTGGCCGCGAGCGAGATTGCCGATTTGACGAAGTGGATCAAGGATGGAGCGGAATGGCCGGGAGAGAACGCGAAGCCGCTGGCCAAAGCAACCGCAAAAGAGATGGTCTTTTCGGAAGCCCAGAAAAAGCACTGGGCATTTCAGCCGGTTCGCGAACAGGCAATCCCTGGAGTTCGCGACGATGCGTCATCCTTGTCGGCGCTGGACCGATTTCTGCTGGCAAAGCTCGAACCAGCGAAACTGCAGCCTTCGCCCCCGGCTGAGAAGCGAGTGCTCCTTCGCCGGGCGACGTTCGATTTAACCGGACTGCCGCCAACGACCGAAGAACTGCGGGCGTTTCTGGCGGATGAGTCCCCTGATGCATTTGCGCGGGTTGTGGATCGCCTGCTGGCGTCGCCTCGCTACGGCGAGAAATATGGCCGGCACTGGCTCGACTTGGCCCGTTACGCGGATAGCAACGGACTGGATGAAAACCTGGCGTATGCCAACGCCTTTCGCTATCGCGACTGGGTCATAGCCGCGTTCAACAAAGACAAGCCGTACGACCGGTTTTTGCAGGAGCAACTTGCGGGGGATTTGCTTCCCGGCAGCGAGGACGAGCGGATTGAAGGAATCTCAGCTACCGGGTTCCTGTGCATCGGGGCCAAGATGCTGGCGGAAGACGATCCGGCGAAGATGCAGATGGATATCATCGACGAGCAGGTCGATACGCTTGGCAAAGTATTTCTCGGCATGACACTCGGCTGTGCGCGGTGCCACGACCACAAGTTCGATCCACTGCCGACGCGGGACTATTACTCGCTGGCGGGTATCTTCAAAAGCACCAAGACGATGGAAAACCACTCGGTCGTCGCCGTCTGGCAGGAGCGGCCGCTGGCGGATCGAGCCACAGTTGCCAGGCGGGAAGAGCACCGCCAAAAGATTGACCAGAAGAAAGAGGGAATTGCCGCTCAGGTTAATTCGGCGACGGAAGACATCCTGAAAGTTGAACGGAAACGCGCCGGCGAGTACTTGCTGGCCGCCTGGCGAAAAATGCAGCTCGGCGAATTGCTCGCCAAAGCCAAGCCGCTGGGTGCGTTGCCGGAGGAGGAACGAAAGAAAATTGCCGGCCTGCAGCTCATCGAGATGGAAAACTTCGCTCGCGGCAACGTGGCAAAATATACCACCGGGTATGGCGAGGGAATCGGCGTGGTGGTGAATCAGGGGCAACTCCCCAACTTCGTCGAGTACGACGTGGCGATCGAGACGGTCGGCACCTATCAACTGGAATTGCGTTACGCCGCTGCCGAAGCGCGGCCCTGCAAAGTCTTGGTAAACGGAATGCTGGCCATCGATGGTGTCGCGGGGAAAGTGACCGGAAGCTGGTACCCCGATACGCAGAATTGGTTCATCGAAGGATTTGTTGAATTGAAGGCCGGGCAGAACACGATCCGCATCGAGCGGGGGGACGTGTTTCCACATCTGGACAAGCTAGTGTTTTCGCCAGCGACAGGTGATTTGGCTATTACGGCCAAGAGTGAGAGCACTCCCCTCAATACCGAGCTTGTCGAGCAATGGACCAAGTATTTGGACAGGACCAAGACGGAGGCGGACAGCATCTTCGCTCCCTGGCATGCCGCTATTGCGGGCAAGGAACCTGCCGGCACATTGCTCGGCGAGCCGTTGCCAAAGTCCCCCAGCGAACTCGCCGCCACTTATGGAAAGTCGCTGGGAATCGTCGAGGAAGCCTGGAAGAAACTCAGGGCTTCGCCCGAAGGAAAAAGTGCGACCAAGCTGCCAGACGAGTCCCAGGAAAAACTCCGGCAAGTGCTGTATGGGACTGAGGGGCCGTTTGCTCCGCCCAAAACGATCGAAAGTTCGTTCCCTTCCGAGCTTCGCGATTGGCTCAAGAAACAGCGAGAGGAGTTGACTACTCTCGAAGCTGCCATGCCCAAGTTGCCGGAAGCGATGGCTGTCTCCGAAGCCAAGCCGGAGAACTTGCGAGTCCACATCCGCGGCAGCCATTTGACGCTGGGGGAAGAGACGCCGCGGCAGTTCCCGAGAATCCTGTCAGGAGAATCACAATCGCCGCTCGCCGGAGAGAGAAGCGGCCGGCTGGAACTGGCCCAGTGGATGACGCTGGCGGAAAATCCGCTCACGGCGCGGGTCATGGTCAACCGGATCTGGCAGTGGCATTTTGGCGAGGGAATTGTTCGCTC
>CAYUJE010000271.1:0-8637 GCA_964444865.1 uncultured Pirellulaceae bacterium
AGCCGTTTTAGCCTCAAATCTACCCACGGAAAAGCCGGAAGGACCAGAATTCAAGACCAACTGGGCCGAGCGGTCCCGTTGATCCCGTTGTTCGTCAGGTTGTACAGATTCATGTTGGATCTACGGTTCCGCATCCCGACAATTAAGGTTCGACTTTCCGACGACGTAACGGCATGTTTACGCGGCCATTAGGGTTTATCAAGATCATTTCGTCGCTGGCAGCCAAAACATAGTCCGAGGATGCTTTGTCGTCGCGTATTAACTCGCTATCGGTCCTGGCGGTAAGTTTTCCCGAGAGAGTGAACATCGTCCCTTTAGCGCTACTCATATTCTCGGTCTCTTTTAGACGCCCAAAAATCACGACAACTGATTGGCCGGCACCTTGACCAAACAAAGACACTTCAAGCGCCTGTCCATCTGGCGAGACGAGCAAGTGGACGACCTTATGACCGAGCAAATCGTCGTCCTTTTCATCGATCCAGTATCCGGCGGAGGAACCAGGTTTGCCGGACGGGAATTTGAAGTCCCTAGGGATGTATTTTCGAATCGACTCCAACTTGTGTTGATCGGCATTGGCGGGGTCTGCGGCATTGCTGACACTTGCCAGCGCAACTACCGCGGCGATCATCGCAAGAGATTTAGTTGCGAGCGAGAGGTGTCTTTTGCTCATGATTGGCCTTTCTAAGGTAGAGTTGTTGAGGCGACTCCTGACGAACTGTCGCACAGTCTAGCAGTGCCCTCAAATCACTTGCGCAAGCGCAAGTTTACTCGGTAGTTCGACGAGAATTGAATTAGGCCGAGCGTCCACCGGTTGCTCCGCTCGTGGCAATTTGAGAAAGTGATGGCCGTAAAAAATGTCCGCCGTTGTCGTGGTGTCTGTGAGGCAAGAATGCCGAAAAGTGCTCGCCAGATTCCGCGCCGCAGTGAACCCAGGCCGTCCAGTCGTTCCACGGGAGGGGCAATGCCCCAAATCAGCACCTCTCTCCTCGATCCGGCAGTAGTGGATGACTCGATACTGCAACAGAACGTGTGTGACAGATTCTGGCAATCGGTTCAGAATCAATATCTTGCTCCGATTGTCGAGGCCGAAATCCCTTGGACGCAAGCCCAAGTCTCCAGGCGCACCGGGATCACCCAGGGTCACCTTTCGCATCTAAAATCTGCTTTCGCGGCCGCCCGTGATGGCTGTGTGAATGCGAAGCAGTCGCGGACACCAGGCATCGACGTTTTTTGTCGGCGCTCAGCAATGGCCGGGACATTTCATCGACTGGGGGAGTATGTCCGGTGGAAGGCATTTGGAGAGGTGTATCCTCTGATCGCCATCCGGTATGAAAGCGTGGCACAGCACATCACGCCGGAGCAAGCTTGCTGTTGCCATCACGTCTTTCGGATTCTGGAGCAGCGAGCTAGCGCCGCGGCTCAGCGCAACGCCGCGGACAATGCCGAGTGCGTCCAAAAGCTAACGGACTCGGAATGCCATCAAATAATCGGTTGGATGAGCGAGACGTTTTTTGACCTGCCACGCCAGGAATCTCCTGCTGATGTACCGCCCGGCATGGACGCTCTGATTCAAAGAGTCATTGAAGACGAAGTGGTTGGCGTGCGCATGATCAAGGAGCCTGAAGAGGTGCGATCAGCTATTCGCGGGAGGTTAAAGGTGTTTGCAAACACGTCTTACCTGATTTGGAAAGCAGTCGAGGAGACCTAAGATGTCGCACACAAATCCGGAGCAACGAACCCTGCTCGATGACCTTGAGGATGTCCTCTGCGGACATGCCAGCGAAAACCAACGTACGACGGTGGCTGATGCTTTAAGTCGTCCTGGTGGTGAATTCGCATCCCTGATCGATTCCGTTGTGATGTGGGACGGTCCGCCTCAGTCTTCGCTTGCACCGGCCATGCCTTCGCTGGGAGGGAAACGGTCTAAGAGTTCCGCGGGGTCGCTGCGCGGCGGCGTTTTTCGCTGGGCACAAAGGCTCGGCTGGGTGGCGGCGCTGGCTCTTGGGGTCGTTGGAATCACTTTGGCATTAAATACAGCCGGCACCGTTCGGGCGAGCAACGTCGCTCGACTTGAATCAAACCGCCTGCGAATCCAGGCAGCTTGCGATGCCATCGATAACGAAGACTACGCCGTTGGCGAGCAGATTCTGATTGATATTCGCAGCTCATTAGACGAAATGACGGGATTGAGCGGCGATTCGGTCGCGCGGCGAGATTTGTTGATCGCCCGCGCATCGGCCATGGAAGCAGTGATACAGGCTGCGAGAAAATCTCGAGAATCCGCACGGCGCAGCCTGCAGATCGCCGAAAGTGCCCTACATCGAATGGGTAGTTTTGACTCGGCAAAAGGCGAGGGCGCTGTGACCTTGGCGTTCGTGAATTATGCCAAGGGCAAAGTCGAGTTCCACGAAGCCATGCGAGCTGAGTCCTTAGCCAAGTCGAGATGGGAAGTGCTTAGCGAGTCCCAACAAAGTTATCGCAATGCCTTGAAGAATCTTAGTGATGTCCCGTCGGACGTCGAAGAAACAGAGCTTTTGCGGATCCGCGCGATATGCGGGCTGGCACTCGCGGTTCACAAGAGTGCGAGAAGTGCGCAGGCGAGTCCGGCAGTTCGCCACGAAGCCCTTGAACTCTATCAGGTCGCGGAGACCTCGCTGCACAAAATCCGTGCCAGAATTCGACCTTCCACATGGGATCGACTTTATGCCAGGGTAAAGGAACGGAAAGGAATGACGCTCACGGCTTTGTCCCAGCATCCCGTGGCAATCCGCGAATACACCGAGGGAATTAAGCTGCTTCAGGCAAGCCAGGACACCGGCGAACTAGGAGCCTATTTCCAGATCGGAATTCTCTATGGGAATATGGCCGACACGCTGGCCGATTTGAATTCAATTGACGACGAGATCCTTGTTCGAGGGGACGCGTTACGCAATTTGAGACGATTCTCCTGGGAACGCAGCACAGCTAGCGCCGCCGAGAATATTAGCCTCAATCTTGGAAGGCGCGCCATTGCATGGTTCAAGAGGGGAAATCGCTTTGCGGCAGCAGAAGATGCAATGGGATTGTCCGCCATGGTGGATTTAATGAATCCGAATTACCGCCATGACCAATTGGCCCAAGTGGAAGTCGCAAAAATTTTCCTGATTGTTGCGTATCATCGTTCAAGTAGTGGGGTGGAGTTTGAGACTGTATTATCGTTGGCCCACGACAGGATTGAACGTTCAATAGTCGAGGATGGTCGGCAGCGCAAAGAATTGCAGACCGAGATGTCGCATTTCATGGACATACGCGATTTTGATGGGTCGCCGGAGTATACTCGCATCAAGTCGTTACTTTCGCCCGATCTCGACGGCGCTCGGAAATCGAATTGAAGGAAAAGGTGCCAGGTTCGGTGCGAAATTGGGAAGCGAACAAACGGGCATTTTGATTATCACGCAATTCGCGACGAAAGTCGGATAGATCTGTCAGGGAAGTTCCCAGTCACCGCTGCGAATGCCCCAACTGAATACCACTACCCAAACGCCGACGACCGCCATTTGCGAAAGACGCTGGCATCCAGGCTACGACTTCCTGCAAATATCTCGAAACCTGGCCCCCTTTCCGGGGTTTAAAGCAGCGGAAGGACGGGCAGTCGCTGGTTGGGGGACGTTTCCCTATCTCGCTGGCCGGAATAGACTTAGATAAAAGTTTGTTCTTTTGCGATAGCGAATTATCCCACGGGCAGCCCACCTTTGTCCCTCTCGTCAAGCCAACCTTTGCGATACGAGTTGCACGACCCTGACGTGCGACTGATGCTGAAGGTGCGCGACGGGGATGCGGCAGCGTTTGAGGAGCTGGTCGTCCGCTATCAGGGGCGGCTGCTCACCGTTTTGGAGCATCTGGTTGGCAATCGCGAACAGGCGGAGGATCTGGCCCAGGAAACGTTCCTGCGGGTCTTCAAAGCCCGCGAGCGTTACCTGCCGGAGGCGAAGTTTTGCACGTGGTTATTTACCATTGCCAACAACGTGGCCAGCAATTCGCTCCGGTCCCGTTCGCGGCGGAAAGAAGTGGGTGTTCCGGAACGGCCCAATACCGATACATCGTCGTTCGGGCTGGATCAAATGGCCAAGGCGGCCAGCAGCCTGATGCCGACGCGCATCATCGACAACGCAGAAGCGGCAGAGGTAGTGCGGCAGGCGCTCGAATCGCTCGGCGAACGGCAGAAGATGGCGCTCCTGCTCTCGAAGTTCGAGGGGATGAGCTACCAGGATATCGCGGAGGCAATGGAAATGTCGGTGCAGGCCACCAAATCGCTGCTCAGCCGGGCGCGAGTGAACTTGCAACGGATTTTGGCGCCTTATATGGACGAAGGAACGCCGCCCACGGTCGGTGCAACCGCGGGTAATTTGGAAGATAGGGTCGAAGGCCAGGATGCCAAATTGGAGGACGAATCATGAGCCATCAAGAGCCCACTCTGCCGGAAATTGATCCGGTGGAAGAAGAGCTGGTCGCTTATCTCGATGAAGAACTTGCCCCCGACCACCGGGCGCGGGTAGAGCATCGCCTGGCCCAAGACGCGCGCTTTCGCGAAAAGCTGCGGCACATGCAAAAGAGCTGGGATATGCTCGATTTGCTGGCCCGCAGCGAGCCGAACGAAAGCTTCGCGCGAACCACCGTGGCCATGGTCGCACTCAAGGCCAAAGAAGCGACCGAGGTGCAAAAGGAAAGCAGCCAGCGGTTCATCACGATCTTCCGGCTGGCGGTGGCTGGCTGCACCGTGGCTTGCGGCCTGCTGGCCTACAGCATCGGCAGCTGGCTCTTGTCCGCGCCGGACCGGCAGCTGCTGCAAGATTTGCCGGTGATTGAGCACTTGGACGAATACAACCATGCGGAAAGCGTGGCGTACTTAAAGTCTTTGGAAGGGTTGTTTGGTCCCCAGTACCGCCAAGCAACCGCGGATGCCCAGAGCGCGGCTTTTCTCCGCTCGTTCGAAGGGAGCATTCTGTTTGCGCCGGAACTCCCCGAAAGCTTGGCGGAACCTGCCGCCGGCCCGTCTTCCCGCCCCCAGGAGACACCCCAGCAGCGCCGCGAGCGGCTGCAAAAATTGACTCCCGACCAAAAAGGAATCCTCTTTGAACGCCAGCAGCGCTTCCTCGCTCTGCCGCCGGAAAAGCAGGCTCATCTCCGCCAACTGGCGGCTGAAATTGATGCCCATGCCGAAGGGGGCAAACTCCGGCAAATCCTGACCAACTACCATGAATGGCTCAAGTCATTGGATGCCAAGGATCAATCGGTCGTCCTTTCGACGCCTCCCGAAGATCGCATCGCCGCCATTCGGGAAACCCAGTCGCTCCAGGCAGCCCGGCGACTCAAGGCGGTCGCTTCCGAACTTTCCAGCGACGACATTAACGCCATCTCCGTCTGGGTCGAGGATATCTATATTACCAACCACGAGGCGGAGTTCACCGCGCGTACGCCGGAGCAGTTCAAGCCGTTCCTGGAAAAACTCTCCGCCAAAGAGCGCGTCTCGCGCCACGTCCGCGGCATCCTCTGGCGTCTGGGCCGCAAGGATTTCCTGCCGCAACCCACCGATCAGGAGCTCGATATCCTGGTCTCCGTCCTCAGCCCCAAAGCCCAAGTGGTGCTGCAGGAAACCGAAAGTCGCGAGCAGATGTGGCAGTACACCCAGGAATTCATCCTGCAAGTGCAGCAGAGCAAACGCTACCCGCGGCTCAGCGACGACGAGCTGCGAAAATTCGCCGCCACGCTCGACCCCAAGCAGCGGGAAGCGTTGGAAAACAAGACCGCCGACGAAATGAAAAACGCCCTCCGGGATCTCTACTACCGCCAAAAAGCCGGCCCCCCCGGCGGCTTTAACCCCTGGGAAGGCAACACCATCGGCCCACCCCCCAGCGGCCCCCCTCCCCGCCGAGATCCGCCAAGCGGCAAGCCTCCTGAAGACAAGCCGGGACGGAAGTAGACTGGGTTTTCGTTTCCAACCCGGACCGTTCTGCCGCGGGATTTTTGAAGCCTGGTATCTACCGATGGCCCAGCAAGGATAGGTTTTCTTGGCTGGAGAATGATGCTTCCAAGCGTCTTGTAGATGGCGATGATCCAGGATTCTCGGATACCGGCGGGGGGGCAGTTTACGCCGCTGCTGCCGGGGCGTGTTCGGCTTCGAATTGATTAGGGGACAGGTAGTCGAGCGTCTGGTGGAGGCGCTCGGAATTGTAAGAGGTTTCGATGTAGCGGAACACGCTGAGTCGCGCGTCTGCCAGGTTTTGAAAGTTCTCGTGGTGGGTCCACTCGTGTTTGAGGGACCAGAAGAATCGTTCCATCACGGCGTTATCATAGCAGCAGCCGGTGCGGCTCATAGAACATTGGATGCCTAGAGTCCGCAAAGTCTGCTGACCGGAGACAGCAGCGGGCGTCGAAATTCGACGAGCCGCGTTTTCTCCGGGTGAATCGTCAGTCCGTATTTGGAGCAGCGTTTGCCCAGAACGGACAACACACGTTGAGCGTTCGATTCCACATTGAAGATCATCACCGCGTCCTCCGCGTACCCGAGCACCACGCAAGACTCGCTTCCGGCTGCTGGTCAGGCTCTGCCGGGTGAGGTTATCTCACTGGGTTCCTGTGAAAGGTTTCAGTTCATGATGTCATGACGCTTCCCCCTTTCCCAGACTTCCCTGGCGCAACTTCTTTTACGATTTCACGTTCCATCTCGGCCCTCCGCAGCTCCCGCCGCAACCGCTGGTTCTCCACGCGCAGTTCGTCGAACAACGCGTTCTGCGCGGGGGTCGGGCAGAAATGCCCGTCCCTACCGCGATTCCCTATTGGTCATTTCCTCCTGAGATTCGAGGGTGGCTGCGGCCGGACTAGGTTACGCCCTTCCGTGCCGAGCCCCCATTGTCCCAACTTCCCTCTCCCGTGAAACTGGATTGGTTTCATCCCGCGAGTCTTTACCCGGCAATTCTTCATGACGCAGCCCGAAACATGGACGGTGGGCCGGCTACTCACTTGGACAGCGGACTATCTTAAGAAGAGCGGTTCCCCCAGCGCCCGGCTTGATGCGGAAGTGCTGCTCGCCGCGGCTCGCAAGTGCGAACGGATTGCACTCTACACGGCTTTTGAAGAAGTCGTACCCGACGACATTCGTTCGGCCTTTCGCGATCTCGTCAAACGCCGCGCGGCCGGTGCTCCGGTGGCCTATCTCGTCGGCAAAAAAGAGTTTTACTCCCTGGCGTTTCTGGTCACTCCGGATGTGCTGATCCCGCGACCGGAAACCGAGCACCTGGTGGTGACCGCGCTCGATTTGTTGAATAAGCTCTCGCTCCCCAAGGGAGAGGAAACAAGGCTGGTTGCCGATGTCGGCACCGGAAGTGGTGCGATTGCCGTGAGCCTGGCCAAGCACGCGCCAGGTGCGAGAATTATCGCCACGGATATCAGTGCTCCGGCTCTCGCCGTCGCTCAGCAAAATGCCGCTAATCATGGAGTCAAAGAGCGGATTGAATTCCTGGAGATGGACTTGCTTGAGAAGCTTCCTGCCGAGCGCACCTTGGATCTCGTCGTCAGTAATCCTCCCTATATCGGCCTGCAAGAAGAAGCAACCCTCGCACCCCAAGTCCGCGACCATGAACCGAGGCTGGCGCTGTTTGCTGGTCCCGACGGAACCGAGATTATCGCCCGCCTCGTCCCGCAAGCAGCGGAAAGGCTGAAAACGGGCGGCTATCTGCTGATGGAAGTAAGCCCGATGATTGCGGCTGCCGTGGTGGACCTCGTTGGTCAGTCGCAGTTGTTCGAGCCAGCCACCGTTCTCAAGGATCTCGCCGGATTGGGTCGGGTGGTTCAGGCCCGGCGATTGGCGTAAAGCAATTTAGAGTGTTGGACTGCCGCCGCTTTTTTGGGTGATTCCTTTGAATCTCCCAGCCCTTGGCTGAGCACAAATACCAGGCCGATGACGAGCGCCACGCAGATAATTCCCAGCAAAACCAGGATGGCGATGGCCATCCCATTTCCCTGGCTCTTGCGAGCTTCGTAGACGCTCAGCTTCTTGGTCGTCCGCGTGACTGTGGGGATGGAAACCGCATCCGCTGGCGGAGGTGGTGGCCCAGCCGCGGGTGCGGGGGCACCAACGCCGGCAAGCGACGGGAAGAGTTGGCCGGCCGACTTCCATTCGGGAAAGCCCTCGCGCCAGACCAGGGAATCGCCACTGACCCTGCCTTCAGCCACCCACTTCCGCATGATGTCGCCGCGCGCGGGACCATATTGTCCGCCACTCGGGGGTCGCACATACCAAATGGAATTGGGAGCTTGCGAAATCGGGTCCACTCCCATTGGCATCATCGCCGGAGAGGGCTGCGGAACTCGCATTACTGCCGGACCAGCCGGATGATATCCTGGTGCCACGGAGGGGACGACGGGAATCGCAGGAGCACTCGCCGGCATCACGGGGCGAACGACCGGAACCGCCCCCGTTTGCGGTGCCGGGGTCGCGGGCACCACGGGAGAAACAGCGACAATCGGCTTAACTGCTGGTTGTATGGCAGCTTGCTGGACCGTGGCGGCGGCCGAAGTTCCCGGTGCATCCCCCAGCAAATCCTCGCCGCTGTCGCTGGCGGGGGTCTCTTGGGGAATGCGGACGGAAACGCCGCATTT
>CAYUJE010000272.1:0-8599 GCA_964444865.1 uncultured Pirellulaceae bacterium
CCAATGCCGCCCCCAGCGCTCCCCATATTGCGGCAGGCTGAGGAGATGATCGACCACCTTTTCAAAGGCATTGCTCGACTGGTCGGTGACGAAGGCTTCCACTTCCTCGGGCGCGGGAGGAATGCCGACGAGGTCCATGTACGCGCGGCGGATCAAGGTGTGGCGATCGGCATCGGCAACGGGGCGCAGATTCTTGGCCACCAGGCCATCGACGATGTAGCGATCAATCTCCGTTCGCGACCAAACGGCGTCCTTGTTCGCAGGGGGAACCACTTTGACCGGCTGAAAGGACCAATGTTTGCGGGCATCGATCTTGTTGATTTTTCCGCCGACCGTGGAACTGTTGCCAACCCGCGGGTCGGGAGCACCCATCTCCACCCACTTCACCAGATCAGCAATGGCGTAGTCAGGGAGCGACTTCTTCGGTGGCATTTCCATGCCATCTTCATGGCGAATCGACTTAATGAGCAGGCTCTCGTCGGGCTTGCCGGGGACAACCGCCGGGCCACTCTCGCCTCCCTTTCGAATTCCATCCTTGGTATCCAGGCGCAGTTTGCCCTGCAGTTCCTTGGCGGAGGCGCTGTGGCACTGGTAACAGTTGGCAACGAGGACCGGACGGACCTTCTTTTCGAAGAAATCATTCCCGGCAGCATTTCCATCGGCGGCCATGCCAATGGTTGCCAAGAGAGCCAAAAAGCAGAACGAAAGGATCCAAGTTCGCATCGCGGTAACTCCGCAGTCGTTGATTTTAGGCGGAAAGATTGTCCCTAGCCGATTTGCGGCGAAGGTGTCTGGCAAGCTTACCTTTTCCCTACCCCTGCTTGATGCGCAAGGGCGGGGGAATATTGTCTGCAATCTGAACGAATCGGCAGGTTGGGATAATTCGTAAAGTTTGCTCCCTGCAACACTTGCGCACTCAGCAAAGCGAGTTATAATAGGTTAACCCGCCCTGCCGCAACGGCTTTTGCCCCTAGTTCATCCTCCCTAACCCCCTTCCCCGTCACGAGTTCCGATGAGCTTTCAGTTTCAATGTCCGCAGGGGCACTTGCTGGAGGGGGATCCTTCCCAGGCGGGACAGGCCGTCAATTGCCCGACCTGCGGAATGCTGTTTCTCATTCCGGCACCTCTGGCGGCACCGGCGCAGACCCAGCCGAAGTTTGGACCGACATTCGGCCCACCCAGCGAACAGGCTCCCGGCCGATTCGCTCATTTGGATGCTGGTCCTGCTCCGTCCGCAACTGCGGCCATGGAGCCCGCCGCTCCCGCCATGGATGTACCGGCTCCGCCCGAGGAGCCGGAGCTCCTGCATATTCCCTGTCCCAATGGGCACGAGTTGGAAACGCCGGTCGACATGCTGGAGCAAGAAGTCCTCTGCCCAAAGTGCAGCGTTCAATTTCGGCTGCGGAAGAAAGACAGCGTTGAGTTTAAGCGGAAGAAGGAAGAAGCGGACCGGATCAAGGAAATCAAGACGGGCAACTTCTGGCTGAATATGGCCATCGTCGCTGCCGTGCTCGTCGGCCTCTTGGTCGTGGGATTGATCGCGCTGACGATACTCAACAGCTCTTCCACGCCGCCGCCCAAGGGGAAGAAGGGGGCTCTTCAGCTTCGCCCACGCGCCCACGCGGGGATCACTTAGCAAGCCACCGTGCGCCTCGTGGACGAGGCGGCTAAGCTATTTTCCACCTTTGAAGGTCCCCTGGAAATCAACTTTCAGGGAACCGCGGTTATCGCTGGGATCGGTGTCGTACATCCGCAAATAAAGTTTGCCGCTCCGATCTGAAACCAATTGCTTTCCCGAGCCAATCACAAACGGCTTGGCAAGTTTCGGATCGTCGGAAGGAATCATGCCGACCAGACAGCCAAGCGGAAAGTCGCGCAGTTCCTTGGGAATGGTTAATCCATCGGGAGTGGTTTCCACTTCCAGATGAAAGGTCCAGGTTCCGGAAACTTGAATGATGATCGGTTTGCCTTCGATGAGTTCAATTCCGCTGTCCTGCCAATCGCTATCGGCTTTGACAGTAATCGTCGCTTTCTGGGCCCCTGCTTCCCGCTGCATCATTTCGGTGAGCTTGGCGTTGGCACTGGGATATTGGGGAACCAGTTTCAGGATCTCTTCATAGACCGCGCGGGCCTTTCCCCAGTCCTTGGTCTTCTCGTATTCATCCGCCAGGTTCATTGCCTTTTTTACGAAGTCCAGATGGAGCGCTAGCAGCTTTTTGTCATCCGGCAGAGGCTTGACCTTTGGTTTCTCGTCTTTTTTCTTTCCCTTGTCCCCCTCATCCTGAGAGAAGGAGTGGGAGGCTGCCAAAAGGATGGCTAGAAAACAACAAAGTGTGGCTAGAAATCGCGGCATAAGAAGCTCCAGAACCAGCGGCACCATCTCCCCTGGCTTCATTATAGACGATACTCTGGCCAACACTGCAAGCGATTGAACCAGTGACCTGTCTGCAGACGGTTTCGCGATCCTTGGCGCGTCGATTTAGAAGCGGTCCACTTATGCCGGTTGTAGCGGTCAGAGAAGTTATTCCTGCAAACCGCGAATACTGCAAAAACTGGGGGACTTGGCGAGCTGGACATGTCGGCAGCGGCTGCAAGAAACTTCAAAGAATTTTGCAAGTCGTAAAGTATTGAAATGGTTCACGTTAACATCAGCTAGCGATAAAGTTTGCCAAGAAACCATTTGCATCTGTGACGAAAATCCGGCAAACTCTTCATTAGAGACTTGGACTCAAGGTCCAGGATTGCGCTGCCGACAGGCTGACCTCCAGTTATGCTGGAGAATGCGAGGATGGGCCTCCTTGCAAAGCTCGGAAGCAGCACTTTCTTGAGAGCGGCAAGGGTGGGCTGCTTAGTCTGTGGTTGCCGCCGGCAGGCAGGAAGAACCTGTTGGTTCATCGTGTCGTACAACGCTTACGGGGATTGGGACTGTCATGAAAAACGCACTTCGTTATCTCGCCGCGACGGCTTTGGCCGTTCCGGCCTTTGTCTTCTCGCCGGCGGCAATGCTGCGGGCGCAGGATTGCTTCTGCCAGCCGGCCTATCGCGTGGTGAACAAGGTCGTTTACGACGATGTAGAGGTCACTCAATATCGCGTCGAGTACGAGACACAGATCGAAGAACGCGAGGTCACCTCGACCAAGCCAGTTTATGAAACCGAACAGCGAGTTCGCAAGTATCGCGTCGCTCGCCCGGTGGTTGAGACCGCGACCCGCGAGGAGAAGTATTACACGCTCAAGCCGGTCTACGAGACCGAGTACCGCGAGGAGACCGTCGATAAAGTCACTTGGGTCCAGGAAACCGAGATGCGGCAGCAGAAGTATCTTGTGAACCGGCCCGTGACCGAAACGCAGCTTCAGGAGCGGCAGCATGTGGTTCGCCGGGCAGTCAACGAGACTGTCATGCAGCAGCAATACGTGACGGCCATGGAGCCGGTCACCACTTATCGCACGCAATTGGTCGACCAAGGCGGCTTTGTCGATAGCACAACGCTTGTTCCCGGCACCACCCGCAACAAGTTGTCCTGGGTGCCGCGCGGTGTTGCGACGGACAATACCACTGGTCAAGTCTTTCATCATCGTGGGGCACTGCACTGGGTTCCGCAGACCACGCCGGGGCAATTGGTCACGCAGCGGGTCTATGTTCCCAATGTGGTCGCCCAACAGATTCCCCAAACGGCGATGATGCCGCGGCAGGTTCTTCAAGAAGTACCCGTGAACGTCACTCGCTACCAGGATGAAGTTGTCACCCAGCAGGTGCCGGTCACGGTGCAGCGCATGGAGCAAACGGAGGAAGTTCGAGAATACCCGGTGGTCGTCAGCAAGCCGGTGACCGAACGGATTGTGAATAAGATTCCGGTACACAAAGTCCGGTACGAAAAGGAAGAGCACGTCCGCCAGATCGAAGTCCAGACGCAGCGGATTGAATACGAAGACGTGGAAGAACCCTATGAAGTGAAGGTCTGCCGGATGGAAACCGAGATCAAAACGGTGGAAGTCCCGGTGACCGTCCGTAAAGTGGTTCCCTACACCAGCTATCGCCGCACTCCGCGGGTAGTTTCCATGCGAATCCCTTACGATGCACCCGACCGCATCATCTACGATACTCCTGTTGTCCGCGAACGGATTATCCTTCCTCCCGATGGTGGTTCCATTGTTCGTTCCAGCAAAAAAGTTGGAGCCAGCAAGCCGGCTGAGGAGTTGAGGAGCGATTTGCTGCCCGTCGAGAAGCCCAAGCCCAAGGAGGAGCCAACTCCAGCCAAGGAGAAGGAACCCAAGGACGCGGACCCCACGGGCAATCCCAAAATCGAGGCGGAAAAACCCGCCGAACCCGCTTTGAAAGCTCCCGAAGGGGCCAAACCCGCGGAGCCCGCGGAAAAGGCGAAAGCCGGGGACAAGGCAGCCTAACGGAGCCATCGTCTCCGACAAAAGTTCTCAGCGCGGCTCATTGCCGCGCTGTTTTACTTTCTTGTCTGGCTGGAAAGTCCAGAAGTCCCGTGAACCTCCTCGCTCCGAAGTTCGTCATTCCGAATTTGCTACCCGGACTTCGGCCGGCTCCATCCCCTAGCCCACTTTTCGGCCACAAACTACTATAGACACTCCTGTTTAGCGAGCTTTTTTCATGCGTCATGTCCTTTCAGCCTTGGTTCAAAATGTCCCCGGTGTGCTTGCGCATATCTCGGGAATGTTGGCATCCCGCGGCTATAACATCGATTCGCTGGCGGTGGGTGAGACCGAAGACCCCAACCTGTCGCGAATGACGTTTGTGGTGGTGGGGGACGACAAGACCCTGGAGCAAGTCCGTAAGCAGCTCGAGAAGATTGTGACCATCGTTCGTGTCGACGACGTCAGCAGCCAGGACCATGTCGAACGTGACTTGATGCTGATTAAGGTTTCGGCTCCCGCTGGTCCCAAACGATCCGAAATCCGCGAACTGGTCGATATTTTCCGGGGCCGAATCGTCGACGTCGGCGAACAGGAACTGATGATCGAAATCTCCGGCCGCGAAAGCAAAATTGAAGCCTTTATCGGCCGCATGCGTCCCTACGGCATCCTGGAACTCGTCCGCACCGGCCGCATCGCCATGGTCCGCGGCAAAGGAAAGGCCGACGACGCTCAGTTGCTCCACGATAGCTCGATCCGAAAGTACGTCGGCTGAAATGGGTCGGGAAGGGTTTTCGCGACAACCCTTTTCGACTTCTAGAAATCATCGCCGCGAAAACTCCTCCCGACCCCGTTCCTTCCAACTCCCCTCTAACCTTTGCCCTCTCCCTCATGGCCGCCACGATTTACTACGACAACGACGCCGACCTCTCCCTCCTTAAGAACAAGACCATCGCCATTCTCGGCTATGGGTCGCAAGGCCACGCTCAGGCTCAAAACCTGAAAGATAGCGGCTGCAAGGTCATCATCGGCCAGCGCCCCGGCAGCCCGAATTACGACCTGGCGGTGAAACATGGCTTCAAACCGATGAGCGTGGATGACGCCACGAAGCAGGCAGACCTCGTCAACATCCTGCTGCCGGACGAAGTGCAGGGAGACATTTACAAGGCCCACATCAAGCCGAACCTCAGCCCTGGCAACATCCTGATGGCCTCGCACGGCTTCAACCTGCACTTCGGCCAGGTCGAGCCGCCGCCGGGAGTCGATACGATGCTCGTCGCCCCCAAGGGGCCCGGCCATCTTGTCCGTAGTGAATTCGAAAAGGGTGGCGGCGTCCCCTGCCTCATCGCCCTCGGCCCAGGAGCCAGCCCTGAGACGCTTAAGCTGGGCTTGGCCTACGCGAAAGGCATCGGCGGCACTCGTGGCGGCGTCATTCAGACGACGATTGCCGAAGAAACCGAAACCGACCTCTTCGGCGAGCAGGTCGTCCTCTGCGGCGGCGTGTCAGAGCTCGTCAAAGCAGGCTTTGAAACCCTGGTCGAAGCCGGTTACCAGCCCGAAATGGCCTATTTCGAGTGCATGCACGAACTGAAGCTCATTGTGGACCTGTTCTACCAGGGTGGCCTCAACTACATGCGGTACAGCGTCTCCAACACGGCTGAATTCGGCGACTACACCCGCGGCCCGCGGATTGTTACCGACGAAACTCGCAAAGAGATGAAGCGGATCCTCAAGGAAATCCAGAACGGCACCTTCGCCCGCGAATGGATCCTGGAGAACAAAGCCGGTGCGCCCGGCTTCAAAGCCACCCGCCGCCGCGAACGGGGCCATGAAATTGAAGAAGTCGGCCGTCGGCTGCGGAAGCTGATGACTTGGATTAATTCTAAGGAAGTGTAAAAGGGGGCTAGTAGGTAGAGGTTAGCGCGAGATGCACTTTCAAGTCCTTGGGCCAATCAGTTCCATAGAAGTGATTGCCATCGGCAATTCGATCCGGGAATTGCCTCGCCTGCAAAAGATCTATGGAAAGGGGCGCTGGCGAAAGCTGAAGGGTTTTGCGAAAATAGAGTTGGAGGGCGGGGCCGTTTGTAACGCCGAACTTCACTGGTATGAAGCCCACGGGATTGGCAAGAAAGAATTCAAGATCAAACGAATTGTCGATTAACTCACATGGCAGCGAAAACGTCAACACCGCGGTGGGTGATGTGCGTTGATAACGCAGAATATCCCGCTTCCTTGGAACTGCGAAAGGTCTATCGCGTTGTCTCGGATCGCGCGGCTGCGGCTCTCAAGATGATCCGCGTGGTTGATGAGTCCGGAGATGACTACCTGTATTCACAAAAAAGCTTTGTACCAGTCCAGGTTCCACCAAAAGCTCGTCAACTTTTTGTCCGACCCGCCTAACACAAATATCCATGCCCGCTGCCACCGCATACAAAGCCTTTGCCACCCTGCAACCCGGTGACCGGGTGCAGCTGGACCATGAAGTGAAGGTTGGCTTTCGTCGCTGGATGACCACGACGATTGGCACGGTCGTGAAGAAAGAGCGGCGGCGGCATAGCCTGCACTTCAAAAGAAGCTCCGACGACAAGGTCTACAGCGATATCCTGGTCCTTCGCCGAGACAGCGGAGAGCTGACCACCGTCACTCTGGATGAGTTCTCGGAACTGCGGAAGCTGTAGGTAGTCACCGCAAGGTGTGGAATGAGTTTCCTCTTCTATGGCGCTTTGCTTTCTTATGCTGCGCTGGTGATTCTCGTCGGCTGGTCGGCGTTCCGGACGAGCAATTCCGGCTGGCGATCTGGTCTTTTACTTGCCTTCATGATGGCCTCGATTCCACTCTGGGTCGTGGGGATGTTCTGGGTATATTGCTACCTGACAGGCCAGGAAATGGGAATCGGAGAACGCTGATCGCGATCTGTCCATCCGCCCTATCCAAAACGGCCTCTTGCCGGGAAAATGGGCGGATGAGACGAACCGATATCCGCAACATTGTGATTATTGCCCACGTTGACCACGGGAAAACCTCGCTGGTTGACTGCCTGCTGCACCAAAGCGGCCAATTCCGTGAAAGCCAGCTCCAAGGGGACTGCATCCTCGATTCCAACGATCTGGAACGGGAGCGGGGCATCACGATTCTGGCCAAGAACATCGCCCTGCAATACAAAGGGGTGAAAATCAACATCATCGACACGCCCGGGCACGCCGACTTCGGCGGTGAAGTGGAGCGCGTCGTTCGGATGGCCGATGGTGCCGTCGTGCTCATCGATGCCGCCGAAGGCCCAATGCCCCAGACCCGGTTCGTGCTCTCCAAAGCACTCGAAAGCGGCCTCAAGCCGATTGTCGTCGTCAACAAGATTGACCGCCCCGACGCTCAGCCGCATCATACGCTGGAAGAAGCCTTTGCGCTGCTCATGGAACTTGGCGCGGAGGAGCACCTGGAGGACTTCAAATATCTCTTCGCCAGCGGGCGGGAAGGCTATGCGACCGCCGATCCCGAGAAACGAACCGACTCCATGCAGCCGCTGCTGGACATGGTGCTGGCGGAAATTCCGGGACCGGAAGTGGAAGTCGATGCGCCGCTGCAGATGCTGGTGACCACTCTGGATTGGTCAGAATTCGTCGGCCGCATCGCCATCGGCCGCTTGCAGGCCGGCAGCGTCAAAAAGGGGCAGACCATTGCCCTGATGAAGTCGGGAGACCGAATCACCGAATCGCGAATCCAGTCGCTGTACGTCTTTGACAAACTGGGACGGACCGAAGTGGATTCCGCCGACGCTGGCGACGTCGTCGCGCTTGTCGGAATTGGAGATGTCGAAATCGGCGATACCGTCTGCCACCGGGAGCACCCGCGCGCCATGCCCCGCCTGACCGTCGATGAGCCGACACTGGAAATGGTCTTCACCATCAACAGTTCCCCCTTTGCCGGCCGCGAGGGAAAATACGTCACCAACCGCCAGTTGCGGGAGCGGCTCTACAAGGAACTGGAAAAGAACGTGGCCCTGCGGGTCCGGCAGATTGAGAATAGCGATGCCTTTGCCGTCTCTGGCCGCGGCGTACTGCATCTTTCGGTTCTCATCGAAAATATGCGCCGCGAAGGGTACGAACTTTCCGTCGGCAAGCCGCAGGTCATCCTCCGCACCACCAACGGCGTGAAGGAAGAGCCGTTTGAATCGTTGGTGGTCGAAGTTCCTTCAGAAAAGCTCGGCCCCGTGATGGAACTGG
>CAYUJE010000273.1:0-8575 GCA_964444865.1 uncultured Pirellulaceae bacterium
GGCAAAGGTGAGATCTGGGTTCTTGAACAGAATCCAGGAGAGGAACATACCGGCGATGGAACCGGTGCAGGCTGCCAAAGTGGTGTTAACGGCTACCATCATGACCGTGTCCACGTTAACGCCGCCCGTAAATACCAACTGACTGCCGGGGTTAAAGCCATACCAGCCAATCAGAAGAATGAACACTCCCAAGCAGGCATAAACAAGGTTGTGACCCGGCATCGGCATGGCCTTGCCGTTGACAAACTTTCCAATACGCGGGCCTAGGGCAATCGCGCCGGCCAGGCCGGCCATTCCACCAACAGTATGCACAACGATTGAGCCTGCAAAATCCTTGAAACCCAGATCAAACAGCCAGCCGCCTCCCCACATCCACATCCCGCTAATTGGGTAAACGATGCCGGAGATCACAGCCGTGTAGACAAGGTAGGAACTGAATTTGATGCGTCCTGCCACGGATCCGGAGACAATCGTGGCGGCTGTAGCACAGAAAGCTGCCTGAAACAGGAAGTTCACGGCATTACCCAGCGGGTGACGCGCACCCTCGGTGGCAACCGTCTTTCCTAATTCTTGCGCTGGAATGCCAAAGGCACCGAATTCAAGCACACCGGGAATCAGCACCGTTTTCTGGTCTCCCGCCAAGTCGGGGTACATGAGGCCGAATCCAAAGATAAAAAACAAAAGCGCTCCAACGCAGAAGTCCATGTAGTTCTTAAACATGATGTTGACGGCGTTCTTGGCAGCGTTCAGGCCCGTTTCCACCAATGCGAATCCGGCCTGCATGAAGATGACCAGAACTGCGGCCAACATCAGTGTCACATTGTCAATGGCATAGGCGAGATCGTCCGTCGTCACCAAGGAAACGCTGGGGGTGGGAGCGACGGGGGGATCAACTTTGGGCTTCTCTTCAGTAGGTATTGCCTCCGTCGATTCCGCGGGTTTTTCCGCCGTTGGAGCTACGGTAGTCGGCGCAACCTCCGCTACCTTTGGTTCTTCGGGCTTGGCATCCTCGGCGAACGTCGAATACGTCCGGAACGCAAACAGGGCCGCGATCGCGACGACCGTGGCTAGACAACCCCAACGAGCTACTCTGCGATAATTCATCTCTTTCCGCCTTCTGTGAGACCTGCTTTGACGGCTGCCGCAATAATTCCAGGCAGCGTGCCCGGGTGCCAAGCCGATTCGTGGAGAGGACGATAGCAACGGGTGTGCCGGTTGAATAAACCACGCCGTTAAATCGGTGAAATCGACATTACGGGCGGCGTTTCCGCCTCAAAGCCATGCTCTGCGGAGGCGGACACGGCTTGGCTGACCATCAAGAGCGAAACAAGTCTGCCTGGATTTTTCGCAGAGATGCTGAGAGATGTAGCAGAGGAGGGGCTGGTTGTGCCAGCGAATCGGCCCCTATTGAGCCAGCTCGCAAGTAATTCCCAGGATGGCTATTTGAGGGTCGTGATCCACAGAAACGGCTTATCCGCTTCGTCCAGCCGCATTTCGGCTTTGCATTTAACCTGGGTGAGAAGCTTGTCCAGGATGCGGGCGTAGCTGAGGTTGGCCTTGGGAAGGCTGATTTTTGCCTTCAAGTCCACGCGCTGGCGGGCGAGCGAATTCTGGTCCAGCAGGAAGGGGACATTCACCCGTTTCTGAATGGCGGCCATCGACTCCTCCAGCGGCGTATCGGCGATTTCCACATTGAGAGTCTTAAACAGGTCGGGCATCAGTTGCCCCTTTCCCTTGTTCGTTGGCCAGCCGACCGGCCACGATTTTTCCACGCTGCGGCTGTCGGTGATCTTGAGGTCGACGCTATCTCCCTTTCCTTTTACGGGAACGAAAACCAGGCCCGCTGGGCGAAGGACAGCGGCGAGAGCGGTGCCACTGGAAACGCCGAGGAGTTGGTCGGGAAAGGGATCGGCGGAGCGAAGGGCTCCCTCCGCGTTAGAATCGAAAGTAACCGTAAGTGAAAGCTTGCCGGCCAGCTTGTCGACAATTTCTTTGGGATTTCCGCCGGCCGTGGCAAAATCGACCGGCCCTGACAGAGCCGAATGCACAGCCGCCAGTTGTTTGGGGAGCAGGCCAAACGCGCCGGGTGTGGCGGAGAGATTTTCTTCACCACCCTGCTTGAGCTTGTCCATCCACTTTCCGATGGCGACACGATCGCTGAGCTTGAATTTGGCCCCTTTGAGCAACAAGTTGCCGCCGGGAGTGAGCAGGCCTTTCACCCGATAGACAGGAGCCCGTTCGGTGCCCCCGGTTTCAATCTCGGGTTCATCGTCTCCAGTGCCGGTACGAATCCGCACGCCGTCCAAGTTAAGCTTTTGCAGCATCGAGAGCCAATCGCGAGTTTGTTCCGCCGGAAACGAACCGATGGTGACGAGCTCCAGGTCGATGCGGCCTTCGGCTGCGGAGGCGAAATTGACAATTGCCGCGAGGAACAGTCCGAGAAGCGGAAGAATCAAGTGACGGCGCAGAAACATAAGGTTCTCCTGAGTGTCCTGCACTGCGTGCACAGGAATGTCCGCTCACGGAGTGAGCAGACTACTATTATAGCCCGGTTTTCCCGGTCGAATCGGCGGGCTAGGCTTAGGGAATGGAACTTTCCGCCACAACTTTCGGCTATTGCACCAACGTCCACGCCAACGCGAGCCTGGAAAAAACGCGGGCCAACCTGGAAAAACATGCCTTGGGGGTCAAACGGCGGATCAGCCCGAATGGGCCGATGGGGATCGGACTATGGCTTTCTGCGAATGCCGCGCAAGAGCTTGTTTCGCAGTGCCAAGTCGCGGAATTTGCGGCTTGGCTGCACGAAATCGGCCTGGTTCCCTTCACGATGAACGGCTTTCCCTACGGCGATTTTCATGAGCCGGTGGTGAAACACAAGGTCTATCAGCCGACGTGGTACGAGCAGCCTCGGCTGGACTACACGCTGCAACTGGCGGAGATTCTGCATCAGCTTCTGCCGACTGGAGTGGAGGGGAGTATTTCCACGCTGCCGATTGCCTGGCCAACCAGAATCGGAAAACCGCTCGATGCTTCCCTTCTTCAATCGGCGGCGGCGAATCTGCAAAAGGTAGCTACAGGACTAGCCGAGCTTGAAGCTCGCACCGGTCGCCTGATCTATGTCTGTATCGAACCCGAGCCGGGTTGCGCCCTGGATACGGCCAAAGACATTGTGGAGTTTTTTCAAGGCTATCTCCTGCCGAGTGGCGACGAACATGTCATCCGCAGGCATTTGCGAGTCTGCCATGACATCTGTCACTCGGCAGTGATGTTCGAAGACCAGACGGGAGCGATTCAAGAATACCAGGCGGCAGGCATTGAAGTTGGCAAGGTTCAAGTGTCCTCGGCGGTGGGCGTTGACTTCAATGCTTTGCCGGCTTCAGAACGGCAAACCGCTCTCGAACTTCTAAAATCCAAATTCGTCGAGCCGCGATACTTGCATCAAACGTGTGTTCGTGAGGCAGGCATAGCAACGTTGTACGAAGACCTGCCTATCGCCGTCGCCCAGGCCAATCCTTCCGGTCAATGGCGCACCCACTTCCACGTCCCCATTTATTGGGAGGGAAACGGTGCCATCCAGACCTTTCGCGACCAGATTCATCCCTGCATTCACGCCGTGCTGGCCCACAGCAACTGCCGGCATTTCGAAGTTGAAACGTACGCCTGGGGGGTCCTGCCGCCAGAGCTGCAGCACGCAGAACTGGCGGAAGGGATCGCTCAGGAGATGGAGTGGTTCAAGAAACTTAGCTTTCCTGGCGACGCAACGTCGTAAGCACTCAGGCTTATTGGTTCAAGCTAAGCTCCGACTTCGTCGTGAATTGGCGGGCAACAGTCCTTTGCTGCCGCGTGGATTGCAGGGTAATGGGGCGCAAACCCGTGTCGGTCTCCTCATGGATTACCATCATGGGACTGTTGTCGCCGTCAAAATCGCAGATCCACTGCACCAGATGCGTGCCGACGGGAAGCGGAATTGTGGGGCTGTTGCTGCGCCCGAAAGCCGCTCCCACGGCACTAACTCTCTTGCCATCGATCGAAAGGACCTGCGCCGGGCCGCTGGCTCGGCCCAAATGATTGACGCGGATGGTGGCCGGGGTGGCAAGTGCAAAGACCCCTTCTAAAACCATGCGTCCTTTCAATCCTTTGGCATCGGTGAGTATCTGGCTCAACTTGGTCCCATCAATGGGAAGATCGTTGTTGTAAGTCAACAGCAAGCCAGGATCCTTTCCGTCGACCAGAGCACGGCCAATCAATCCGGGCGAAAACTCCGCGATTTCAATTCCAGGCTGAGTTTTCTTGGTAGGCTTCCTTTCCGCGGTAATGCCAGGGACAGCGGCAAGTTCATCCCGGCGTTGTTCGGCTTTGGCCTTTTCTAGTCCCGCGCCGGAATTTGCGATCTGCGTATACCCCTCCAAGGCCTGCCGCTGGACGTCGATTTTGTATTCGGCGGGGACCGTGGAAATGGCCAGATACCATGCGTTCGCTTCTTCCAAGGAAGCTTTGCCTGCTCCATTTTCCAGGTTCTTCTGTCGCGCTTTGGCCGCCGCAGCCAATTTGGCGTCCGTCGCCTTGGCGAGCATTACGAGTCCCTTTTCGGCATCCTTGAGTACAAAGTAACGGTGCAGTCCAACGGCCTGATTGGCCACCGGATCATCCGGAGCACTCGCGAGTGTCTGTTCGGCCCGTTTGAGCAAATCGAATCGCTTGCGCAGCTGTGCAATCGCCTCGAAATACACTTTGGATTCGGCTTTCGCTTCATTGGAGACGCTCTTCGCCATGATTTGGCGGGCGACGGCGGCCAAGGCTTCTGCCTCGGGAAGTCTGATTACCGAAAGTGCATCCTGGCCATAGGCGCACGCAGCTGTCAGCGCGGCGGTCCGCTGCTCCGCGGTCAGCCCTTCCAGCGGCAATCCTTCGAGCAGCTTCACCTGAAGTGCAAGGAGGTCGATTTCGAACTCTTCGTCGAGTCGATCGAGGGCGGCGGTTGCCTGTTCTAAATCCTTCCCCTCCAAGGCCAGCCGGCGGACCTCCTGCAACAGAACGAAGCGGGACGGCGGATCCGTGGTGTCCTTGACCACTGCGTACATTTTCTTGGCCAGGTCCAGCTTCGCCTGTGGGCTCTTCGCGGCTTTAACATCTTCACCAAAGGCGTCAGTCACCTCAGACTTCCCCTTAGCCAATTCGGCAGCCGACGGAATAGGAATCCTTTTGACGGCCACCGGCTCCGAGTTCCTGGACGGCGTCAACTCGCCAAAGGGAACCGTATTCGGCATCGGGACGGTTGTCGGCTTCTCAGAATCATCCGGCTTGGTAGTAGGATTTGGCTCTACGCTGGCGACGGCTTCGGCAATTCCCGGCCGTATGACCACGTCGCCGGACTCCATGAGCATCCACTTCACGCCACTCAGGGCTACTTTGTCAAAGTCTTTAGCCGTCGCGCTTGTGCGCACGTCCAAATACGCAAAAGTGGCGTCATCCCGATTCAGCTCGGCCGGAGTCGGCGGCGTGAAATTCGCCGTATAGCGGACCCCGGCAGAAGCTCGCAGGCCGCAACATTCGGCGTTGTAGTCGATCCCGTCAGGCTGCAAATCGCTGCCCAGGGCGAGATTTCGGCCACTGGAGACGATGTCCTTTGCAGCCTTGACATCAAGTTGTTTCTCACCATCCAAAAAGAACGTCAGGTTCGTTTCGGGATCGCAAGTCACCGCCAAATGGTGCCATCCATTCGGTCGAGTCAACACCACCGGATAAGCGACGAATTCACCGGTGTCCTTCCAAATCTCCAGTACAACATGATAGCGCTCGGCTGCTCCAATCTTGAGTTTGCGAGCCAGGATTGCCCATCCTTTAGGGGCAAAGCCGCCGCCGGAAAACCCTAGACGCGTACCCAAAACCTGCACGGTTGTGTCGCTTTCCAAATCCAGGCGAATCCACGTTTCAATGGTCACTGGTTTCTTCAGCGAAGCGGATCCCGATGTCTGCCGGAATTCGGCCTGGGCGGTTTTCGATAATTTCAAGGCGACAATTTCCTGAAGAAGTACCGGATTGGTCCACCATGCACCCGTGTTGTGGGGGGGCGCTTCAGGAGTCGTGGTGACCTTAGGTGATTCAGGCGGTGTGGTATTTGTAGTCTCTGGGGGATCGCTAGGAGTCTTGGGCACCTCTAAAGAAGGGGCCTCTTCAGCTGGGACAGGGGCTTTTGTGGTGGTCTTTTTTGGGTGTTTCGTCGCGCTGGGTTTTGGCGCAACTGCAACGTGAGCGGGTTTGGGGCCGAAAGACTTGGCAACTTGCACCGCGACGGCCGCGATGATCAGGCCACCGACGATTGCGCCACCTAGAATCATTGGCAGATTGCCAAAGCTTCCAAATGACGCTCCCGAGGTGCTCGGCTCTTTGTCGGCAAAATTGTCCGAGATTAGCGGGGATTCGGCTGAGGCTATCTTTTGAGACGGCGGCAAGGGGAGCGGCCGGGCGGCGGCCTTCGGCGAAGTTGATGCAGCCGCAGCCGGGACTGGAATCGGACGAGCAGCATTCGTTGATGCTGCGATTGGGGAAGAGTTGTCGATTTGGGCGGATGCAGGTTCGCTTTTGCCGGCCTGGCTAGATGTGGCTTGTTTTGCCTTTAACTCCCGGTCATAGGTTTTCTTGCGATCCTTATCGAGCAGGCAGCCACCCGCCATCGAGATCTCATTGAGCAATCTTTGTGTCAGCGCGGAGCGTTTGCCGACTTGCATGGAGCGCAGGTACTGCATGCGCTGGTCCATGACGTTGGTGATCACGTCCGCGTTGTCTTCAAACGGACGAATCCCAATCAGCCGGTAGTGGTCCGCTGGCTGGTCCTCCTTCGGAATTCCGAGCCAGGTGTAATACGGATCGAAATCGTCGCTCACCTGTTTGCTCCGTTATCCTCAGGGCACCTTGAAAATGGCGACACGAAAGTCCCTCCATTGTACGGTAAAGCACCCCTCCGCAATTCGGGTAGGTACTGTGAGTATAGAACTGGACGATGCGACGCGTCAAATAGTTTGCCAGGAGCCCGTCGAAAGGGCGGCATCCCGATATTCGCGGCGCATGTCATCGTTTCGCCGCGTTGACGCTCCTGGGGGGCTGTGTTAGTTTTGCGGACTTGTCGGCGATGCTGACACTATCCAAAGCCCCTGCGTGGTATCCCCCAGCTTTCCGCTTTCCGACCTCCGCTTTTTCCCCAGGACTCCCCATGCCCCACGAAGTAACCCTCATCAATGGCGACGGCACTGGACCCGAACTGGCTGCGGCGGCCCGGATGTGCGTCGATGCGACCGGCGTGGCGATTAACTGGGACATCCAGGAAGCCGGCGTCGATATTATGGCCAAGAACGGTGGCAATCCGCTGCCTGATAGCGTGCTGGCGAGCGTCCGGAAGACGAAGTGTGCTCTCAAGGCCCCCATCACCACCCCGGTCGGCACTGGCTTTCGGAGCATCAACGTCCATTTGCGGCAGGAGCTCGGCCTGTTCGCCTGCATCCGCCCCTGCAAGCAGTATCCCGGCGTCCGGAGCTATTTCGACAAGCTCGGCGTGGACATCGTCATCGTCCGCGAGAACACGGAAGACCTCTATGCCGGCGTCGAGTTCGAAATGGGGAAGCCGGCGACCGGAGAGCTGATCGAATTCATCAACAAGATTTCGACCGACAAGAAGATCAAGACCAAGGCCAGCGAGACGGGCGTCTCGATCAAGCCGATCAGCGTCAGCGGCACCGAGCGGATTGTCCGTTGTGCGTTCGACTATGCTCGCAAGCACAAGCGGAAGAAGGTGACCGCCGTCCACAAGGCGAACATCATGAAGTACAGCGACGGCCTGTACCTGCAGACCGCCCAGCGGGTCGCCAAGGAATATGCCGACATTGAGTTCGAGGACCGCATCGTCGACAACATGTGCATGCAGCTCGTGCAGAAGCCGGAGCTGTATGACGTGCTGGTGCTGCCGAACCTTTACGGCGACATCATCAG
The DNA here is from genome assembly GCA_964444865.1 of uncultured Pirellulaceae bacterium. Taxonomy (GTDB): domain Bacteria; phylum Planctomycetota; class Planctomycetia; order Pirellulales; family Pirellulaceae; genus SXOA01. Next base: position 7,984 of record CAYUJE010000273.1, read on the forward strand.
CGACCTCGGCGCCGGCATCGTCGGCGGCCTCGGCGTTGCCCCCGGCGAAAACGTCGGCCCCGGCGGCGCGGTCTTCGAAGCAACCCACGGCAGCGCCCCGAAATACAAGGGGCTCAACAAGGTCAACCCCACCGCCCTCATCCTCTCAGGCATGCTCATGCTCCGCCACCTCGGCGAGATCGACGCCGCCGCCCGCCTGGAAAACGCCGTCGCCGCCGTCATCCTGGAAGGGAAGCACGTCACCTACGATCTCAAGCCCGACCGCAACGACCCCACCGCCGTCGGCACCAAGGAAATGGCCCAGGCGATTTGCGAGAAGCTGAAGAAGTCGTAGCCACACGCGGCCTCGCGTGTAGGCTTCCGCCCACGCTGCACAGGCTACTGATGAATTGGCACCCCCCCGATTCATCACCCCTCTCCCCATTGCAAACAGGGGTCCGTGATGAATTGACCCGCCTCTAATTCATCACCCGTGGCAAAATCACCCCCCGAAAGCACCGGTCCGCGTCTTCCCCATTAACTCGAAGCGCCACTGAGGGCGAACTCGAAACCGGCCGCGTCAGCCAGGGATTCCAGCCCGCTGCCATTCTGC
>CAYUJE010000274.1:0-1566 GCA_964444865.1 uncultured Pirellulaceae bacterium
CGCACGATTCGGGCCAGCCAATCCGTGGAACCTTCCAGTTCGATTTCCGGATAGCCGCCCAGCTCGTTTTCCAGCAGTTCAAACAGGTCGTCGCACGAAGTGGTGACGCTCCACTCCAGTGGTCGATGGACAGGTCCTTCGGATTCGCTCTGGCCCGTGTGCAGCGGCATCACGGGATCGCTGATGTAGTGCGACATGACTCCGGCAAAATAGATCGCTGCCGGGAAGTCCCCCTTCCGCAGCGAACGGACGGTCGATTGGAACCAATCCTCCGCGGCAGAGACGGCACCTCCCCAGTAACCATCGCTGACGTGCAAAACGTGATTGCGAAAGTCCTTGAATTCGTCATCCGGAGCCTTGGCCCCCTGGAGAAACTTTTTGAACTGGCTGAGAAACAAGTTGCGCCAGACTGGCGCGTCCTTCCCTCGCAGATGGTTCAGCGCTTTGAGAGCCAGCTTGTGATGCGTGCTGCTGCACTGACTGGTATAGATAAGGTCAAAAATCGCGGACATGCTTCCTCTCCCTGGATGCAAAAAGTCCGCGGCATCATTTCAAAAAGCTGAGCTAGCAGCAACGCCATTTTGGCTGCGATTTGTGAGGTGTCGCTTGGCAGCTGCCGCGAAACACACGCCCACGCAATACCGTGGACGTGCCACGCAGCTACCCGCCCATATCCTTGCGGGCTTTCTTCTTCGCCGCCATCAGCCGTTCGGTGTAGGTGTCCTGTTCCGGACCGCCGGGCTGGCTGGCTTGCGGGCCAGTTTGCGGCGGACGCTGCGGAGCACTGCTGCTGCCGCCGGTGGCGTCGTCGAGGACTTCGCCGAGTTCGCGGGCAGGGGCGGAGGGGTCGGCATCGACCTGGGGCTCAAAACGGGCGGAGGCGCGGCGCTCGTCGAGTTGCGACGTGACGGCTGCCTTCTTACTGCGGAGACGCTCCATCACTTCCGTGCGGACGGGCTCTTGCGGCCGCCGCATGACGCGGCCCCAGGCATAAGCCACGGCCGGCTGCACCCAGTAAAAGTGGATGGTGATGCGGCGAATGGCGATATCAATCAGAAAGATGCCGGCGGCGATAAGGAGGATGTACGGCCAAATATCCCTGCTGCTCATGGCCTTGGGAAGCGTCCGGCGGAAGGTATCGACCGTGGAAATCAACTTGTCGATGGAAGTCTTGTTGGGGATGAAGTCGGGCATCTTGGTTCCCGCTTCGCCCCCCTTGGGCTTGAGGCTGGCGAGCGTAGTGATGAGCAGTTCGTTGGTTTCCCGCTCGCGGAACTCGGCGGAATACGGCACATTGACCCCCGTAAGCAGCGGCGCTTGCTGTTTGCCGTCGGGGCCTTTGCCGGGATTGATGGCCAGCAGGTAGCTGCCGGCTTCAGTGGCGGGCATCTCGCCGACATAGCGGCCGGGGGCCTCCTGCCGCATCTGCATGCCGATGTTTTCCATCTTCGGCCCGGTGCCAACGGCGCTCATATCGAGAAAGTTCAGAAACTCGCCGTCTTTCTTCAAAGCAGTCACCACCACGCGGACCTTGCCGTCCTTGACATCGGTGGCGATGGAGTAATC
>CAYUJE010000274.1:1666-8550 GCA_964444865.1 uncultured Pirellulaceae bacterium
GTCAGCACAAAGCCCTTAATCGGCGGCGGATCCCCTTCAATGCCGCCGACCATTTCATTCCGCCGGTCCACGATGCCGACCGGAATGCCGTTTTGATCTTCTTTGACGAGGGGCCGGGCGACGCGACGGGCTTCCAACTGGAAGATGCGGGGGAGAGCTTTGGGGTTGGTGGCCCGATAGAACTTGCCCCCGGTATCGTTGGCAATGCCGCGGAGGCGGGTGTCTTCAATCGTGCCGTGAGCGCCGACGGCGACCGTGCTGATTTTGATCTTTTCCTTCCGGAAGAGGGCGACTGTCGAGGCGTTGGGTGGGGAAGGATCGCCATCGCTGATGATGATGGCGTGCTTGACGGATGCTGGGCACGCCTTGAGCCCCTTATAGCACATCAGCATGGCGGGCTCGAAGTCGGGCATGTCGCCGGGCTGCATCCGGTCGAGCTTGGCCATCATCGACTTGTGGCTGCTTCCGACCTGCACCAGGCCGGCCCCTTTGTTGTGCCACAGCCAGTCTTCCTTGCCGGTGAAGTTGTCCCAGTGGGCAACGCCGCAGTAATCCATGGGACCCAGAACTTTCAGTGCTTCGATACCGATGACCTTTTGCCAGTAGTTCCCTTGCGGGATTTCGCTGGCGTGCATCATCATCGCCAGGGCACCGACCGCCCGGACCTTGGCATTCTTGATTTGAAAATCGACCGGCATCGCCTTTTCAAGTTCGGTATTGCTCCAGCCGCCGGCACCGAAGCTGTTGGGGCCGCCGATCATCACGATGCCCGCCCCGAACTGCTCGGTATTGCGGACGAGCATGGAGATCTGATCGTCGGTGAAGCTGGCGGTGTCTTCCACATTGTTGGCGAGGGCGCCGTTGGCCCGCGGCACGTTCGCCAGCACCACGCAGTCATAGGCTTGCAATTCCGCCAGGCTCGAATAGAGCTGGTTGCTGAGCATTTTGACGACTTCGATGTCCTTCTTTCCCAGGCTGTCGGCCAGCTTGTCGAATTCGGTCGGTGTATCCGAATCCACAATCAGCAGCACGCGAGCCTTCCCCCGCACATGGGTAAAGGCGGTGGCCGAGTTGTTCTGCTGCATCAAATCCTGGCCGGCGTCGTCGGGCACAAAATCGGCCCGGTAGATATAGCCGGCGGGTGTATCAATGCGCCCTTGCAGGACGACGGCATTCTTCCCAGGCTGGAGGACTTCTTCGGTTTCGGAAAGGAGTTCCTGCTGGCCGCCGACGGTGCGGGTGACACGCAATTTGCCTTTCACCGGGCCGCTTATCAGCTTGCCATCCTTGTCCCGAACGGCGGGAGTAAAGTTTTCCAGCACCACGCGGGTCTGAAATTCCTGGCCGCGACGAATGTCGGGAGGCAAGGCGATCTTTTCGACGGCGACTTCCGCGGTGGCGTTAAGGCGAATCGGAACCACATCAATGCCAATGCCGTTTTCCACGAGAGTGCTGGCGATGGTTTTGGCGTCCCCCAGGTTTTCCTGACCGTCGGTAACGATGACGATTCGCTTGGCAGTGTCTTCGGGAAACGAGGCCTGGGCCAGTTTAAGAGCGGCAGCAATGTTAGTGGCGTCTGTCCGCATTTGAAACAGCGTATCCAACTGCCCGCTGCCGACGGCGCGGATTTCGTCGGCGAACGGTGGATATTCGATGGTCGCTTCGCGGCCGAAGATGATCACGCCGGCTTTGTCTTCGGAAGCGTTTTGCAGGTCCCCCTTGCGGCGGTGCTTGGCCACGTCTTCCATCACATATTTCAGCATCGCCTCGCGAGTGATTTTGGGGATGCTCTCTGACTGGTCGAGCAGGTACATCACCGTCACGCGGTCGCTAATTCGCTTGAGTTGCACCTCCGCCAGAGCCAGCACCATCAGCACCAGCACCAGCGTCCGAAAGCCGAGCGCGAACAGGCGGCGGTAGGGCCCCAGTCCCGCCAGGCTGCGAAACGATACTGCCCACAAGATCGGCAGCAGGATCAGCGCGAGGAGCCACTGCGGCTTATCGAAACCGATTTGCAGTTCAAACATCGGCTAACTCCTCCGTCCAAAAATGCAATGCGGGGATGGCCGCGAAAAACGCAAAGAGACACCAGAAAGTAAGGAGTGCCCCTTTTTGTGCCTGTTCGTGTTTTTCGTGGTCATCCCTCCTCCGTCCGATTCTATCACAGCCAGAACCGCTGTACCCGGTGATTGTACGAGTCAAGGACGTACATCCGCCCCTTCGAATCCTGTGTAATGCCCCAGGGTTGATCCAATTCCCCGTCGCGACGGCCGTTTTTTCCCCACCATCCTATTAAGTCGCCTTCCAGGGAGAATTTTTGCACCCGATGGTTCCCGAATTCGCACAAATAGACGTGCGCCTGCCCGTCGAGCAAGATGTCGTAGGGATAGCGAAGTTGGCCGGGGGCGGGGCCTTCCTCTCCCCAGGTTTTGACCAACTTCGGCTCGCTGCCGCGGATATCAAAGACCTGCACCCGGTGATTGCAGGCGTCCGTGACCCAGATTTGGTCTTGATTGTCGATTTCCATCTTTTGCGGGCGAAGAAACTTTCCGGGCTCGCTGCCGTGGCCGCCCCACTGCAACACATATTTGCGATCGGGTGTGAATTTCTGAATCCGGTCCCACTCGCCGTATTCAGAAACGTAGTAGTTCCCCTGCGAATCCTCCACGCAATCCGTCACGCAACTGAATTCGCCGGGCTTCTCCCCCACTTTGCCGCCAATCGTTCGGTTTCCCAGCAGTTTCCCTTCCGGCGTGTAGCAGAGAACGCGGGCGTAATGTGTATCCGCAACCAGCAGATTGCCATCGCGGCTGAAAGAGAGCCCGGATGGTTTGCCATTGGCGAATTTGGGGGTCTGCCAGCCCCGAAGGTACTCTCCGTCGGGCGTAAAGACGGAAATACGAGGCGTAATATCGACAATATAAAGGTTGTCGTTCTTATCAATCGTGATCGCCCGCGGCTTTTGCAGTTTGCCTTCGCTGGTACCCGGCCGGCCCCAAATGGTATCCAGGCGGCCTGTTTCTCCCCCTGGGGTGCCACAACCGGTGAAGAACGAAGTACCGGCCAGGGCGGCAGCCTGCAGGAGAGAACGGCGGGTGAGGGGGAGTGAAGGCATGGGGATATTCTACCGCGCCGACCCTTCCAACGCTTAGCCGCCGCGTCCACGCGGCGCAACCCAGCGTGGACGCGGGGGCTAAGCTCTACCTATCGCGGGCGAAGGGAAGTATTCTAATATGTCTTCCCAGCAGGCCCGATTTCTCACCCTTCTTCCTCCATGGATCAACAGCGCGAACGGATCCAGGCGGACTTGCGAGGGCTCTTGGCGGGAGAGGTCCACTGCGAAGATCCCTTCGTGCAGATGTACTCCACGGACGCCAGCATCTACCAGGTGCCGCCGCTGGGGGTAGCCCGACCGCGAGGTGTGGCCGACGTGAAGGCGGCACTCCTTTACTGTGCGGAGAATGGCCATTCGGTCCATGCCCGGGGAGCCGGAACCGGGTTGGCGGGCGAGTCGCTCGGGCCGGGACTGATTCTGGATTTTTCCCAGGCAATGCGGCGGATTGTGAATGTGACGGATGATACGGTCACCATTCAGCCGGGCGTGGTGATGGGACAGCTCAATCGGTATCTTGCCGCTTTTGGCAGGAAATTTGGGCCCGACCCCGCAACCGGCGGCGTCACCACCATGGGGAGCGTACTCGCCCTGGATGGGAGCGGCAGTAACTGGCTCCGCTATGGTTCCGCCCGCCGCCACGTGGTGAGCATGCAGGTGGCCTTGGCGGACGGCGAAACGTTTGAAGCTGCCCGCCATCCGGTCACGGACAATCCAGACCTGGACCCCAACCCTCGCCGCCGCGAAATCGTTCGCCGCCTGGCCGATCTCATCCAGCGGGAAGATGCCGTCATCAAAGCCAACCAGCCCCGTGCCTGGGTCAATCGAGCCGGCTATCACCTCACGGATGTACTTCAGGACGGCCAGTTGGATCTCGCTCGCTTGCTGGTTGGGAGTGAAGGGACGCTGGCCCTGATAACGCAGGCCACCCTCCGAACCGAGCCGATTCCCAAAAGCCGCGGCCTGGTATTGATGTTCTTCGACCGCCTGGAAGCTGCTGCCCAGGCCGCCATGGAAGCTGCCGAGCTCAAGCTTTCGGCCTGCGATCTGATGGACCGCCGCATCCTGACGCTCGCCCGCGACGTCGATCCTCGCTATGCCCACGCCATTCCCCGCGATGCCGAGGCCATGCTAATGGTCGAGCAGCAGGCGGATGAATCTCGCGAAGTGATCGAAAGCCTGCAACAAGTCGCCATCCGCTGGCAGCGCCGCCGCCGCCTGGCCTTTGGTTTCCACTTGGCTCTGGCACCCGAAGAATTCGATCTCTTCCGGCGATTGGCGAGGCGCGTTTCGCCGACGCTTTACCGCGTGCAAGGGAACGAGCGACCCACGCCGTTTATCGAAGACGTTGCGGTTCCGCCGGACGTGCTGCCGGAATTTCTGGTCGATTTGCAAAACGTGCTGAAGAACCATGAGGTGACGGCATCGTTCTTCGCGCACGCCGGCCATGGGCAAATACACGTGCGCCCTTTCATGGACCTTTCCAAGCCCGACCACGTTCGCAAGATGCAAGATTTGGCGACCGAACTGTACGAGAAGGTTTTAGCTCTCGGCGGCACCATCAGTGGCGAGCACGGCTGCGGCCTCAGTCGCACCTGGTTTGTGCGGCGGCAATTCGGTCCTCTTTATGACGTGTTCCGCGAAGTAAAACGAATCTTTGACCCCCAGAATCTGCTCAACCCCGGCAAGGTTGTCGCGGACTTGCCGCAGCCCCTCACCAAGAACATGCGTCCGTTTCGCGAGGACGGACTGCTCGTTGAGAAACCGGAAGCAGTGGATGTGCCGGTGAGCCAGGGGGAATTCCCGACGGAATTTGCCGAGGTAAATCCGACAGAAAAACCCCTGGAACTCCATCTCATTTGGGACGGCAACCTCTCCTCCGTCGCCAATCATTGTAATGGTTGTGGGCGCTGCCGGACGCAGTCCCCTGAGGCGAGGATGTGCCCTATTTTTCGTCACTCCCCTTCGGAAGAGTCATCGCCGCGGGCCAAAGCCAACCTGATGCGGGGCATCATCAGTGGGGAATTGGGTGCGGGGGAATTGACGACCGAACTGGTCAAGTCCGTCGCCGACCTGTGCGTGAATTGTCACCAATGCCGCCTGGAGTGCCCCGCCGGCGTGGACATTCCCAAACTGATGATTGAGGCCAAGGCACAATACGTCACCAGCAACGGGCTCGATACCGCGGACTGGTTCCTGTCTCGCCTCGACTGGCTTTCTCGCTGGGCCGGCTTTTTCGGTCCACTTTCCAATTGGGCTCTCCACAACCGAACGATGCGGTGGCTGATGGAGAAGATGACCGGCATCGCCCAGGGCCGCAAGCTGCCGCGAGTGGCATCCTCGAGCTTCATCCGGCGGGCGGATCGCCGCCGCTTGACTCGACCAACGAGGCGAACTGGGGGCAAAGTCTTGTACTTCGTGGACCTCTATGCCAACTGGTACGACGTGCAACTGGCCGAAGCCTTTGTCGCCATCATGCAGCACCATGGCATCGCGGTTTATGTTCACCCGCAACAGCTCGGCAGTGCGATGGCCAAAATTGCCTTGGGAGACGTCGAGCGAGCCCGCTTCATCGCCAAGAAGAACTCTGCGCTTCTAGCCGATGCTGTCCGCCTCGGCTATGAAGTCGTCGCGACCGAACCGGCCGCGGCCCTCTGCCTCACGAAAGAGTACCCGAATCTACTCGATGACGAAGATGTCCGCCTGGTTGCGGAGCATACCAGCGAGGCTTGCACCTATCTTTGGCGAATGCATGAAATCGGCAAGCTGGAACTCGACTTTAAGCCCATCAACCTCACGCTCGGCTACCATCTGCCTTGCCATTTGAAAGCGCTCGAAGTTGGTACCCCCGGAGAGCGACTTCTCAAGCTCATTCCCGGCCTCTCCGTTAAGCGCATTGAACGTGGCTGCAGCGGCATGGCCGGCACCTACGGCCTCCGGCGGGACAACTACCGCTCCAGTCTTCGCGCCGGCTGGGGGTTGATCTCCGCCCTGCGAGACACCTCCATCGACCTGGGGACGACCGAGTGCAGCAGTTGTAAAATGCAGATGGAGCAAGGGACCACCAAACCGACCATCCACCCCCTCAAAATGCTCGCCCTGGCTTATGGCCTGATGCCCGAAATCGAAAAGCTCCTCACCGCCCCGAGCGAAGAACTCACGATTACTTAACGCGGGGCAAGCTTCCAGCCTGCCCCAAGCAATCCACTTCATGATCCTCCGCATCAAACTCTTTGCCATCGCACGCCAACGCCTCGGCCGCGACGAAGTAGACGTCACCCTCCCTGATTCCGCCACTATCGCCGATCTTCGCCGCGCGCTGGTAGAGCAGTTTCCTGCCCTGGCCGATGTGCTCCCTCACATTCGCATTGCGGTCAACTCCAGCTACGCGAATGATGCGACCGTGATACCAGCTGGTGCTGAAGTGGCTTTGATTCCGCCCGTGAGTGGAGGGTAGATTGGATGTCGTTCCTGTGACAACCACTCGCCCCAACGTCATCATGCTCGCCGGCCCCAACGGAGCGGGAAAGACAACCTCCTCGCGCTCGCTGCTCGCGGGACAGCTCAAGGTAAAGACGTTTGTCAACGCGGACATCATCGCCCAGGGCCTTGCCGGCTTCGACCCCAAAAGCGCCGCTTGGGAAGCCAGCAAGATCATGCTGGAACGGCTGGATGAATTGGCCGAAAAGCAGCAGGATTTTGCGTTTGAAACAACACTCGCAGCGCGGTCCTATTTACCACGCATCGAGAAATGGCGGAGCGAAGGTTACTG
>CAYUJE010000275.1:0-8507 GCA_964444865.1 uncultured Pirellulaceae bacterium
TGCCGTGCATGTCGTGCAGCCCCCACGGATTGGCCTTCTTCTTGCCGACCTTCTGATACTTCTCGTTGCTGTTGTCATAGTACCAGGCATACTCCGGCAGCTGCTCCGGGTCATCGCCGAACGAATACGTCGTCTTCGTCCCGGCCCGGCAGGCATATTCCCATTCCGCCTCCGTCGGCAGCCGATAATAGCGGCCGGTCTTGGCCGACAGCCACTTGCAAAAGACGCGGCAGGAATGCTGCGTCATGCAGATGGCCGGGTAGCCCCGTTTCCCCATGCCAAAGGTCATATCGGTATACGGCTTGGTCGGCTGACTGATTTGAAAGATGCTCGAAGCCCTGTCTCGTTCGGTTTCCGGCTCATTGGCCAGCTTGCGGCGGACGATGTCCATATCCACGGACCAGACCTCATACACGTCCCAGGGAATCTCGCACTTCGCCATCCAGAACGGAGAAATCTCTACCTCGTGCTGCGGCCCTTCATCCGCGTTCCGATCCTTCTCTCCCTCGGGGCTCCCCATCACAAACTTGCCGCCGGGAATTGGCAACATCTCAATCTTCTCGTCCGTATGCTCCAAAAGCTCCGCATACGGCTTCATCTCCTTCTCCGTCGCTGCCTCGGCATCCTTGACGGGAATCGGCGCGGGGGGAGCGGCGGAAAGCGGTACGACGAGCAGCACCGAAAGCAGCACGCCAGCAGTCGTAATGGACGAATTAGTATTGAAGCGAATCATGGGAATTCGTTGGAAAAGGTCAGGCCTAGACGGACAAACTGAACTACTTCCTCATTGTACTCAACGACTGCCGCCCAAGCAGGGTACTCAGTACTAAGCACCCACCAACCACCGCCTCAAATCTGCAATCTGCATTCCTCAATCCTCAATCTCGATACACTTCCGTCTTCCCCTTCTCCCCGCTCCACGCATACCACTTGCACTGGATGCTTGGAACCCAGGTCAGTTCCTTCCCTCGCAGCGGGCCGTCCACCGCCCGGCCGGCGAGGGTCCAGCGGGTGCCGGTTTCTTTGTCCTTGAAGGGGCATGTTTCGGGGGAGATTTTGTCGGCATAGAACGTCAGCTTCTGGCCGTCGAGGGTCGATTCAAAGGCGACGGCACTGCGGGTCGGGCCGTACCAGAAGACGGCAATCGGCTTGCCGGCGACTTCATCGGTGAAGCAAGCCCGCTCCGTCTTCACGTCGAGCGGATAGGCCTTCCCTCCGTCAGTAAGGTCCACTCCCAGCACCGGCGCGAACTTGGGAAGCCGCTCGTCAACGCTGCCGATGGAAGCGAGGGCTTCTTTGTCCATTTCCTTGGGGATGTCAGTCACGGTGTATTTGTTGCCGTCGTACAGGTCATAGACCGTCGATTCCGGGTGCAGCATTCGCCAGATTTCCCAGTTGGTGGTCAGGCTCGGTATCCGCTCCAGCTTCTTTCCTTTCTGCGGCCCGTCGAACGCCACTCCCGTCAGGGCCGACCAGAGCGAGCCATCTCGCCCCTCGACCACCATCACCCCGCCACGCCAGCCGTGAAACTTATAGCCGTAATCCTTCTTATAGGCCGCGATAAATCCACCATCGGGGTCGTAGAAAAACAGGCCATACGTATCGTTGATCACCCGCGGCCCGGAGAGAAAATGCCGCACGGGGATCGCCCCGCCGTTATGCGCCCCGCGAATCCAGGCCAGCACCAGATCCTCATCCTTCACCAGCTTCTTCCGATGCTGCGTGCTGCAATACGAGCAAGGGGGCTCCGTCAGCGGCTCAAAAAGGCCCGGATGGACCAGGAGTTTCGGCGCTGGCTCCTCGGCGCTCGCGGCGCAGCAAACGGCAAGGAGTAATGCCGGGAGGAGCAACTTCAATAGGTGGATGCGGGATGAGAACATGGCAAAATGATGGCTGGCAAAATAACGAAGAAAAAGCTGACCTCCGTGTTCAATCCGTGTTTCATCCGTGGCCCTGACGTCTGCTAGGTGTTGTTGAAGAACCCCCCTGGTTTTTCAACAGCCCCCCCCGGCCCCGTCGAGCTAAATGTGTTGAATAACCCCCCGAGTTTTTCAACACCCCCCGGCTTTCTTCCGACCCCACCGAGGCAAGCTCGGTGGTGGCCAACTTGGGAAGTCAATTTCGATTCACACATAACCACGGATAACCCCCCTTTGAAGGATGCCTGATACATGATTCACAGTGTATCCGCTCGCCAAACTTACGGCGACATGAATCACCGCAAGTCGTTAGCCGGCTGCTAGTTCGCACGACGCGCCGTGGCGCAAGCCTGATTCATTGGTGTCACAACTAGTGGTTTGTTATTCACAAAATTATCGTCCTATTATAATCTGTTTTTACACACTACGTCGGCAAAACCTCCCCACACACGGAGTCCTGCCCCAAATTCGACCCAGCGTACACCGGAGCGTGGCATGGCTTTCGGGAAATACTATACATTTGCTATTATCGCGTCAAGCCCAGGGCGACATTTTCACCCCTCCGCAGTCGAGGGAGCGGTCTCTACCCGTTGCGGTTTCCTAGCCGCGGCAGCGGCGCGAGAACCTCACCCACGGCGCAAGCCGTGGGTGAGAACAAGAAAGGATATGCCAAGCCCCGGCCGGGGCGAAAGAACCGTAGCCTCCGGGAACTCACCTATCGACGATTGCCCCACGCGGACGACGGGTTGCGCGATGGATCAACGGCGCACGTCGAATCCGCCATTCTCTCGCCCCGGCTTGGGTTTGGTGATTGCCGTTTCCGGTGACCCACGGCTTGCGCCGTGGGCTAAGTTCTATCGCCGCTACCGCGGCTAAAGATGGCAGCGAGGTGGAACCATGAACGGGGCACGGCCCGCGTACCTGGTCCCCCGATTGCTCGGCAGCGACGAAGCCAACGATTTCTAGCACCTGGGAAATGCTGACGGCCGCGCGAACTGCTTAGAAATCGAGGCTGGGCATTTGAACTACCGTCACTGCAACTCGCCATATGGTCACGCGCAGCAGGGAAGAGAAATCCGTAACTCATGGCTTCCATTCCGGTGTTAAGGATTTGACGGTTTCTCTTTTAACCACGTCTTGTACTCCGGAGACTTCATGAATTCTGCAAAGAGGGGATCCGTGAGGTCCGCAGGTTCTTGGCCATGGTCCTCTTTCAATTCATTGAGTAAATCCACAGCGCGGGCAAACTTCTGCATCTTCAAGGCAACGGAGACTCTGACCCACCAGGCGTCCGTTCGCGTTGAATCCTCTGCTATCGCGGCCTTTGCCTCATTATCCGCATCCTCGAACTTGTCTTCCATCAAATAGGTATTTGCCCGCAGGACATGCAAATAAGGGTCGCCTCCCACCGCCTTGTCGATGCGGTCGATGGCTTCGCGAGCTTCTCGATAGGCCTTTCTCCGAAACAGACTATCGAGAGCAATTAAGTCGACGCATACCTCATCGGGATAAACCGCTCGAAAGGCTTCGATCGCCGCCGCTTCGGCCTGCTCGCCAACATTTCGGGCCGCGAGTAGGCGCTGGAGCAAAAGAGACTTTTCCTTCTGCAAACTTGGAGGCATTTTCCCATACATCGCAATGCAGTCTTCAAAGCGTCCCTCTTGATACGCTCCTGCCATTAAGAAACTATAGATGTCGTACTTCTTCAATTCCTGCTGCACCTCTGGTGAGCGCATTTTGATATCGCTCATAACGGAGTCCACAAGTGCCATCTGCCTCACCGACTGCGGCATGGTTTCACCCGAAAAAAATATATACATGTCCGTGGCAACGACCTTGTTCTCTCGACGACCCAGGGTCATTTCGTGGTAGTTGAGACCGCCGTTTGCTCCGAGAAGTCGGAACACAACCCGCTTTCCATCCGGCCCAGAACGAATTCTCAGAAACTTGTACGAGCCACCCTCTTTGATTTGAGCCCCAAGCGTATTGGGCAACTGCATGTTGCGCTGCGCACCTCCGGCTCGCATATTTTCGACGATCTGGTTAGGGTGCTCCGGCGAGGATAACCCTTGTAAGGCACGGTCTACCATTTCTCCCCAGGCGAATAAGTCACCGGCGCTGTGTCCGTCGTCGGCAATAACTGCGTCCTCAAGCTTTTTCGCGAATGCGATGCACTCTTCGTCTGGAATCTCCTTCGGAGCGTCTGCATTTGTGGCGTCCGGATGATCAATCGCGGCAGGAACCGCAACAGCCGTATTTGCCGCAACAGGCTGCGCGGAGGGCTTGCTTCCGCAGCCGAGCGACAGCATCGCAATGGCCGCAAGCGCGATTGACGGAATTCCTAGTCGCAGTGAAAAGTACATAGAAGAATACCGATTCGCTTTTGAAATGAATTGCTGATTCGATTGAGGCTCTACACCTTCGGCTCCCACCCCGGCCGGTACTCCCGCTTCCACATCGTGGCGGCTTTTTCGTTGTTCAAAATGTGCCCCATTTTGGGATCGCAGGTGAAAACGCTGCTCGTCCTGGCTGCGAGGTGGCAGAAGAGCTTGCTATTAATTCAGCGGGCGAGAACGGTTGGGTCGCTTGGGTGGCGGGGCATTTTCGGCGAGCTTCTTCATTTCGGCAGTCAGCGGGCCGTTGTACGTGATAGCGGAAGAAGGCTTCTTCAAGCGAGAGTTGTTAATCTCCAGAACCACCTGCTTGCCAGGAAGCGTTTTCACGTTCGGCTGTTTCTTGTTTTTCATGCGATGCCAGGTCCGTTAATGACAACCCTCCGGGAAATAATGGGAGCTTCATCAGCATAAAGCTCGCAAAAATAAGCACCCTCGCGCTCAATGTCGGCAGTCACTCGTACCACCGCTTCCAAGACTTCCAGAGGGTCATAGTTCTCCGTATCAATCTCGGCGGCAAACAGAGGATCACTTCCCTCGTCGGCGAGATGCTACCGTTCGTCCACCAACTGTACTCGTAATATGCCCTTCCCCAGCCAGCCAGTCCGTCACGGCAAAATAGACCGCGAATTGCACCGGGGTCGGAAACTCCCCGGCATGAATCGCATGAAATGTCCCCAGAATTGTGAACTTCCCCGTGCCTGGATCCTGATGAACTGCGTCCGCAAGGATCATCGCCAGGACATAAGGTTCGCGGTCCAAGTGAGAGGATTTTGACATAACTACACCTTCGGCTCCCACCCCGGCCGATACTCCCGCTTCCACATCGCCGCGGCTTTTTCGTTGTTCAAAATGTGCCCCGTTTTGGGGTCGCAGGTGAGGACGCTGCTCGTTCTGGCGGCGATGTTGCCGAGGTGACAGAGGAGCGTGCTTTTGTGGCCGTCTTCGATGTCGGCGTTGGGGCGTTCGTCGGTGCCGCCGCGGATGCAGGTGAGGAAGTTGGCGACGTGGGCGGACATGCCGTCTCCTTTGCCGGGGTCTTTGGAGACTTCCTTGTTCTTCTCGTCGTAGATCGTGTAGCCGGCGTCCCCCATGACCATCGACCCCTTCTCGCCGTGGAAGCTGACGCCGAAGGTGGAGCCGCCCGGGCCGTAGTCGGTCCAGCTTAGCCCTTCCCAGAGGATGGTCTTGCCGTCGGCCTGCTTGTCGCCGAAGTCGTAGGCGACCAGATGGGTGTCGAGCGTCTCCTGGTCGTCGTCCCAGCGGTATTTGCCGCCGCCGGCAGAGACCCGCGTCGGGTAGTCGACGCCGAGCCCCCAGCGAGCGACGTCCAGGGCGTGGATGCCGTTGTTGCCGAGCTCGCCGTTCCCCCAGTGCCATTTCCAGTGCCATTTGTAGTGAACGACGTTGTCCATGTAAGGCCGCTCCGGAGCGGGGCCTTGCCAGAGTTCCCAGTTCAGCCAGGTCGGGACCTCGGCTGGTTTGCCGTGGCCGATTTCAGGCCGGCGATTGGCATACCAGGTGCGGGCATACATCAGGCGGCCCAGTTCGCCGTCATGCAGTTTTTTGATCCCTTCCCGAATGGCCTGGTAGCTCCGCCGCTGCGAGCCCATCTGCACTACTCGCTTGTTCTTGCGAGCCGCCTGCACCGCCCACTCCCCTTCCTGCGGATTGTGGCTGCAGGGCTTTTCGACATAGACATGCTTCCCCGCCGAGCAGCCGAGGATGGTAGCCGGGGCGTGCCAATGGTTGGGAGCGGCACAGATGAGGATATCCACCGACTTGTCGTCGAGAGCTTTGCGGAAGTCGACGACCCCCTGGGGAGCTTTGCCTTGCTTGGCTTCTACCGATTTGGAGGCTCGGCCCAAGGCGTTGGAATCGACATCCGCAATGTAGGCCAGCTCGACATTCTGTTGACCGAGAAAGACGTTGCAGAGCGCCCCGCCCCGGCCGTTCACCCCCATCACAACGGCTGTGAGCTTGTCGCTGGCGGCTTTGCTCTGGGCAATCGCTTGCTCGCTCATGACGCCAAAAGCACCGGCAGCGGCAAGGGTGGCAGCCGAGGACTGCAGGAATTCGCGACGGGGAAGCGTGGTCATGGGGTGGCTCCTGAGGGAGGGTGGGGATTGTCGCCTTTCGCTCCGCGAAAGTCGCGCGGCTTTCGCGGAGCGAAAGGCGACTATCGGGACTCTCACCACGTTACCTGAGTTTTGGAGGGTGGGTCAAGCATTTAATCGCGGCCTAGCGACGATGCAAAAGGAGCTTGACCCAACTTGCGATGGGCCTATTCTGAAGAGATGCGTTCCCCTTCCGACGACCCGTTCATCAAGACCGTTTCGCTGCGCCGCGATTGGGTCGATTCGTTTGACGAGTATCCCTATTCCATCCCCGCGATCAGGCACCTGCACACCCTGGAGCTGCACAAGAATGTGACCTTCTTCGTCGGCGAGAACGGGACCGGCAAATCGACGCTGCTCGAGGCGATCGCGGTAGCGGAAGGGTTCAATGCCGAGGGGGGCTCTCGGCACGCGATGTTCAAGACGCGCGATACCCATCACCCTAAGTTACCCGGCAAGCTCCAACTCGGACGGCCGGGGAGGAAGCTGGCTCGCAGTGACAGTTACTTCCTCCGGGCCGAGAGCTTTTACAACCTGAGCAGCTATATCGACGACCTGGGGGGCGGCAGTCACGGTCCGGTCCCCCTCCACCAGCAGTCCCACGGCGAAGCGTTTCTCTCGCTCCTTACCGAGCGGCTTGGTGGAAACGGACTCTACCTATTCGACGAACCCGAGGCGGCGTTATCCCCCCAGCGGCAGTTGACGTTTCTCGTCGGCCTGCACGAGCTCGTCAAAGCCGGCTCGCAGCTCATCATCGCCACGCATTCGCCCATCATCATGGCTTATCCGAACTCCCTCATCTATCACTTCACGACCGAGGGAATTGCACCCATCGCGTACGAAGAGACCGAGCACTACAAGGTGACGCGAGCGTTTTTGACGAGGACGGAGCTGATGCTGGGAGAGCTGCTGGAATAGAAAAGCGGAGGTCGGAAAGTGGAGCGAGGGAATGGGAGTCTTTTTTACCACTCACGACTCACTCCTTACTCCGGCAAATCGTGCCCCATTTTTTCCCGCTTGGTCGCCAGATAGCGGGCATTGTGCGGGTTGCTGGGAGCGACAATCGGGACCTGGTCCACGACTTCGAGGTTGAAGCCGTCGTAGATAAAGGCGCTGGTCTTTTTGGGGTTGTTGGTCAGCAGCCGTACTTTGGAGAGGCCGAGGTCCTTGAGAATCTGGATGCCGACGCCGTAGTCCCGCACGTCCGCTTTGAAGCCGAGGGCGTGATTGGCTTCGACGGTGTCCATCCCCTGCTCTTGCAGCTCGTAGGCTTTGATTTTGGCAACGAGGCCGATGCCCCGCCCTTCCTGCGGCAGATACACAATGGCTCCGGCCCCGGCCGCGTTGATTTGCTCCATTGCCATTTGCAGTTGACTGCCGCAGTCGCAGCGGAGCGAGTCGAGAAGGTCGCCGGTGAAACAGGAGGAGTGAAGGCGGACGAGCGGGGCGTCGACGCTGGCGAGATCCCCTTTGACGAGGGCGAGCGGGTTCTGCGACTCGAACTTCACCTCGTAGACGATGACCGTGAATTCGCCGAACTTCGCCGTCGGCAGGCTGGCCGTCGCCAGGCGGCTGACGAGCTTCTCGCTGACGCGGCGGTGGGCGATGAGCTGCTCGATGGAGATAATGTGGAGCTTGTGCTTGTTGGCGATGGCCGAAAGCTGGTCGCGCGTGGCCCGGTTGCCGGCATCGTCCAGAATTTCGCACAGGACGCCGACCGGAGCGAGCCCCGCCATCCGGCAGAGGTCCACAGCCGCTTCGGTATGTCCGGCCCGGCGGAGAACGCCCCCTTCTTTCGCCAAAAGCGGATGAACATGCCCGGGGCGAACGAAGTCGGCAGCAGTGCTCTTGGAACTGGCCATCTCGCGAACGGTGCAGCAGCGTTCATCGACGGTAATCCCCGTCTTGCCACTGCGATGGTCAATCGGCGTCAAAAAGCCGGTGCCGAGCGGGGCGGTATTCGTATCCACAATCGGCAACAAATTGAGCCGCCGAGCCACCTCCGGCAGCAGCGGCACGCAGAATTCCCCCCGGCCCGAAAGAATGAAGTTAATCGTCTCCGGCGTCGCCTTCTCCGC
>CAYUJE010000276.1:0-8488 GCA_964444865.1 uncultured Pirellulaceae bacterium
CCTGCAAGTGCAGCGGAACAAGGCGATTGTCGGCCGGAACGCCTTCGCCCACGAAGCGGGCATCCATCAGGACGGCATGCTCAAAGAGCGGCGGACCTACGAAATCATGTCCCCCGAGGACGTCGGCTTCAAAGCGACTGACCTGGTTCTGGGAAAGCACAGCGGCCGGGCAGCCCTGGCGGACCGCTCCCGCACACTGGGTTACAAGCTCACTGGCGAGCAACTGCAGATCGTTTTCGACGAATTCAAAAAACTGGCTGACAAGAAGAAAGAAGTCTACGACGGCGATATCATCGCCCTCATTGAGGCTCAACTCCACGGCGTCGAGCGCGAGGAGTGGACTCTCATCAACTTCGAAGTCACCAGCGGCTCTGGTCACAAGCCACGCGTCAAACTGACGCTCCGCCGCGGCGACAAGGAGTTCACCGAAGAGCTCAGTGACGGGGACGGCCCCATCGACTGCGCCTTCCTGGCGACCGAGAAAATCACCGGCATCAAGCTCAAATGCGTCGATTACCAGGTCCGCTCCGCCTCCCTCGGCCACGACGCCCTGGGGGAAGTGAACCTGACCGTCGAATACGGCAATGAAACCTTCCGCGGCCGGGGCGTCAGCACGGATACCGTGGAGGCGACGGTGCATGCGATTTTGGTGGCGGTGAACCGGGTGGCGATGACGAAGGGGTAAGGCATCTAAGGACATCGACTGGGAAATCCTGGCGGTGTACTTTGGGCGTGGTATAATTCCCTTGTTTGACGAAAAAAAATCCGAAGGGAGGCTGACCATGGCGACTTTTGCTGGAACCTACCGCGACGGACTCGTACAACTCGATTCTCCGCTTGACCTGCCCGATGGCTTTCGGGTTCAGGTCTTGGTGCCGGAGAAACAAGATGAGAGGCGTCCGGAATTGCCGTATGGACTTGATGAAGCCACCTGGGTTGACACTCCGGAGAATCGTGCTGCGCTCCTCGCCAGTATGGAGGCCTATGAACCACCCGTGATGACTCCCGAAGAAGAAGCGGAATGGAACGCCGCGCGGGAGGCAGTGAAGCAGTATACGATCGAGAAGATGAAACGGACTAAACTCCCCTTTGAGTCATGAAACGTTATTTGCTTGATACTGGAATCGCTGCTGATTTTATCTTCCGAAGGGGAAACGCGTATCCGCAAGCAAAGGCGATTCAGCTTCAAGGAGGCCGAATCGGAATCGGCCTGCCGACAGCCGGGGAGTTGCTGGGCGGCGCTGAGTATAGCAGTACGCGGAACAGGAATCTGCCGAAAATTCAACGGGGAATTGCCGACTTGTTCTTGTGGCCGTTCGATCTAGTTGCTGCCGCGGAATATGGAAAGCTCTACGCAATTCTTAGGCGTTCGGGGCGGATCATTCAGCAAATCGATATGCAACTTGCGGCGATTGCGTTTGCTCTTGGCAACTGCACGGTCATCACTAAAGACAGCGACTTTGCCGCCATTCCTGGACTGACGATTGAAGACTGGTCGTAATCCAACATGCCTAAACTCACTAACCTGGAATCGCACCCGTGAATCGCAACTCATTGTTCTCTCATTTGGTCTTTGGTGTTGGCTCCGTTTTCGTCGCAACCGGTCAATTGCCGGCCGCGGATCCCACAGCAATTCTCCCCGGCGTTCCCCCGACCAGCCTCAAGCCTATGGACAAAATCGACCTTATCCCCGTTAGCGAGCTCCGTGGAATGATCGAACTTTACCAGGCCGACCTGGGAAGCCTGGAACGGACGTATCCGGTCCGCATGTCCCTCGCCCGGCACGAGCGGCTAAAGGAGTTTTACTCGCAGTGGCTTTCGCTGCTGGGAAAGACATTCTTCGACGGCCTGAGTCAGGATGGGAAGATCGATTACCTGCTGCTGAAAAATTATTTGGAACATGAGCTACGGGATTTGGAAATTGTGGCCAAGCGGCGAGAAGAAATTGGCCCGGTGGTGCCGTTTGCCGCGGCGATAGTGGATTTGGAAGAATCCCGCCGACGGATGGATCCGCTCGACGCGGAGCTGACGGCACATACGTTGTCAAAACTTAAGAAGCAGATTGACCTGTCGTCCAGAATTCTCGATGCGGCTCTTAGTTCCGGAGGTTCAAAGAGTGAAGGAGCGAACTCCAGTAAGCCGAGCAAAGTTACTGCGGGCCGAGCCGCCGCCGCACTCGAAAATCTGCGGAGCACCCTCAAAGACTGGAACACGTTTTACGAGGATTACGACCCACTCTTCACTTGGTGGAATGCCGAGCCTTACAAGCAGGTGGACAAGGCCCTTTTCGATTATGCCACCCAGCTGCGGGAGAAGGTCGTCGGCATCAAGTCGGGAGATGATACCTCCATCGTCGGTGACCCCATCGGCCGCGAAGCGCTCCTCAGCGAACTCGCCTACGAGATGATTCCCTACACTCCGGAGGAGTTGATTTCCCTGGCCGAAAAGGAGTTCGCCTGGTGTGAAGCGGAACTCAAGAAGGCGTCCAAGAAAATGGGCTTTGGCGACGATTGGAAAAAAGCCCTCGAAAAGGTGAAGCAGGACCATGTTCAGCCCGGTCAGCAGCCGGCACTCATCAAAGAACTGGCTCAGGAGGCGGTTGACTTTCTGGAAGCCCGCGATCTCGTCACCATTCCACCACTCGCCAAGGAAACCTGGCGGATGGAGATGATGCCCCGTGAGCGGCAACTTGTGAATCCGTTTTTCACCGGCGGCGAGGTGATCAGCGTCTCCTTCCCCACCAGCGGCATGACCCATGAGCAAAAGCAAATGACTCTTCGCGGCAACAACCGCCACTTCGCCCGGGCCACCGTCCACCACGAGCTCATCCCCGGCCACCACCTGCAAGGGTTTATGGGGGACCGTTATCGCACCTACCGACAACTTTTCCGGACGCCGTTCATTGTGGAAGGGTGGCCCCTCTACTGGGAGATGCTTCTCTGGGACCTCGACTTCCCCAAAACGCCGGAAAACCGCATCGGAATGCTCTTTTGGCGAAGCCATCGCTGCGCCCGCATCATTTTCTCGCTCAGATTTCATCTCGGCAAAATGACTCCGCAGGAATGCGTTGATTTTCTCGTCGACCGAGTAGGCCACGAGCGGGAGAACGCCGCTGGCGAAGTCCGCCGCAGCTTCAAGGGAGACTACGGGCCTCTGTACCAGGCTGGCTACATGCTTGGCGGCCTACAAATCCGGGCCATGCACAAGGACCTTGTCGCCGGCGGCAAAATGACGAACCGCCAATTTCACGACGCCATCCTCCAAGAGAACTTCGCTCCCGTCGAGCTCATCCGTGCCAGCCTGACCAAACAGACGTTGACGAAGGAGTTCAAGTCGAGTTGGAAATTCTATGGTGACAAACCGTGAAGTAGAGTTGTTTCGGTGGCAATGCTTCACATCTGCAAGTAAAAAAGACTTATGAACATTCTTGTTACCGGCGGCGCAGGATACGTCGGCAGTCACGCAACACGCTGGCTCGCGCTGGCCGGCCATGACGTGTGGGTCTATGACAACCTCTCCCTGGGTCACCGTGCGGCAGTTCCGACCGGACGGCTGATTGTGGGGGAACTGGCGGACGAAGTCAGGCTGCAAGCGGCAATGAAGGAGCATCGGATTGAGGCGGTGATGCACTTTGCCGCGTTCGCCCTTGTTGGGGAGTCGGTTACGGACCCGGCGAAATACTATCGCAACAACGTGGCGGCGACTCTTTCGCTGCTGGAGGCCATGCGAGTCGCCGGCGTTTGGAAGCTCGTCTTCTCCAGTACCACCGCCACCTACGGCGCGCCGAAGACCATTCCCATCACCGAGGATGAGCCGCAGCTTCCCATCAATCCTTACGGCTTCAGCAAATTGGTCGTGGAGCGGGCTCTGGCCGACTACGCCCACGCCTACGGCCTCGGCTACGCGGCCCTGCGGTATTTCAACGCTGCCGGTGCCAGCCCCGACGGCGATTTAGGGGAAGATCACACCCCTGAGTCCCACCTCATCCCCATCGTCCTGCAAGTCGCCCTCGGCCAGCGTCCGCAGATTTCGATCTTCGGCGACGACTATCCGACGCCGGACGGCACCTGCATCCGGGACTACGTTCACGTCGATGACCTGGCCCAGGCCCATCTGCTGGCTCTACAGCAGCTCGCGCCGGGCAAAGGGATCCAGCTCAACCTCGGCACCGGCCGCGGCTACAGCGTCCGGCAGGTGATCGACGCCTGCCGCAAGATCACCGGGCACCCCATCCCGGAAACCATCGGTCCCCGCCGCGAAGGGGATCCCCCCGAACTCGTCGCCGATTCCTCCCGCGCCCAGAAGCAACTCGGCTGGAAGCCGCGCTATCCGGACATCGAGCCGATCGTGGCGACTGCTTGGAAGTGGCACCAGGCACATCCTAAGGGGTATGGCGAAGTAGGGAAGTAAAGTTGCAATCACTCGTTTCCAGTCGAAGTCTGAGAACGAGTCGGTTACCGCTTTCGCAGTACCGCGAAGCATGACCTTCCCATCAGCCATCGATCCGGTATCCAGGCGTGGCAGAAATAGTCGATGACTTCCAAGTCACCCCCATTTGCCGCTGCAAGTATCTGCTTCGCACCGATGGGGATTCGCTGGTGGAACTCCACACCGGCGGGCAAATACACTTGCACGGTTTCGCGGCGATTATCCAAGTCGTAATCGCATCGCATTGCCAGGCGACAGGCGCCGAGCGGGATGTGGGCGTAACAGCCGGACAGGCAGAACATGCCATGCTCGGTAATCGTATCGAACAGAAACAATCCCCCCGGTTGCAAGTGCTTCGCCACGGCGTCAAACACCTGCCGCAGCTCGCTTTCATGCCCCAGGTAATTCAACGAGTTGAAGGCACAAATCGCGGCATCGAATTGTCGGTCGATCCGAAAGCTGCGAAAGTTTCCCTGCAGAAACTGAACCCCGGGTAAAGCGCCATAACGCTCTCTCGCCTGGGCCAGCATCGGCTCGCTCAAGTCCAATCCGACGACCTCTGCCGCCAAATTCTTTAGTTGCCCTGATAAGATTCCGGTTCCACAAGCCAGATCGAGGATAGAGTTTAGCTTCAGGTCGAACTGGAGTGCGAGTGAAGCGAGAAATGTAGGATAATCCGGCAACACTTGAGACGCATAATCATCCCAGAATTCCGACAACCCTTCATAGGGCGACAACGTCGGCTGACCTGACTCTTCCAGTTTTTGGTACTCCGAATAAGAAAGATCGCGGGCTAAGAAGTGGTCCTTGGCACCCCCGAATTGACTCGCCAACAGCCTGGCCTTTCTGCGCCAGTTGTTCCAAAAACGCACAATCAAATCCGTTGTTCAGCTGCTCTGTAAGCCGCACCCTACAAGGTGAGTCGTACTTTGCACACTCACTCCTTTCCCTTCCCCTCCAACTTCTTCAGCCGGTTTTCCAGGTCTTCGTTTTTCTTCCGCAGTGTATCCACTTCCTTGCGGAGGTCGTCGGCGGATTTGTCTTTGTCGCGGAGCTTGGTGATCGCTTCGTCGATGGCGTTCATGATGCCGCGGTTTGGCTCTTTGTCGCGGCGGGCTTGCAGGGCGGGGATGGCGGCGGGCTGAGCGAGGGAGACGAGGCTTTCGACGGCGGCGCGGCGGACGGCAACCCGGTCGTTGGAGAGCTGTTCTTCAACCTGTTTTACCACGGCTGCATCGCCACCCTTGAGCCGGGCGAGACCACCGAGGAGGACGACCCGGCGCTCGGGGGTTTGCGGCGATTTGAGCATGGCGGCAATCTTGTCCGCCGAGGCAGAGTCCTTGAGTTCGACGAGGCCGTCGCAGGCGGCCCGGAGCAGGACTTCGTGATGGCTGGGGCGGTCGAGGGCGGCAACGAGCAAATCACGGACGTTGTCCCGGTCGATCTTGAACAGCGCTCGCAGGGCTTCAGCCGCTGCGTAGTAACTGCTGTCTTTGTGAAATACTTCCTTCAGCGCCGATCGGCTCTCGTCGTCGGCAAAGCTTCCCAGGCCGCTAACGGCAGCGCGGCGGACGAGCGATTTCTTGTCCTCTTTAGCGGCGTTGATGAGCGACTTTCGGGCTTCGTCGCCGTTCAACTTGCCAATAACCTTTACCGCTTCTTCGCGAATTCCCCAAAACGAATCACCCGCCGCAGCCGTCATCAAAGCGGCGGCAACTTGCGGGTCCCCCTTCTGCGAATCGAGTCCTTGAATCGCCTGCAACCGGCAGATGACGTTATTGTCGTTCGCCAATTGATCCAGCAGCTCTTCCTTGCTCTTGGAAAAGCTCAATTTCTTCAGTAGCCAGTCCTTGGGATCAAAGCAGACCCGCGTCGGCCGCTCGGCGACGGTGAAGTGATAGGTCTCTTCGGGCTTGGTAATCTGAATCTTCTTCGTTAGCGTTTCGCCGGGGAGCGCGATTTCGATTTCCGCCGACGTGCGAAAGAGAGGCGTCACGTCGTCCACTTTTTGCGTCTGCTTCACGGTCAGTTTTACGTCCTTGGCCGCGGCGTCCCATTCCCAGCTCACGGTGAATTCCGGGTGGCCGCCGTGGTAGAGCCACTGGTCGCAGAACCAGTTGAGCCCCTGGCCGGTGGCATCTTCGATGGCGATCCGGAGGTCGGCCGTTTCGACGGTCCGGAACTGGTTGACCTCGGCATAGCGGCGGAGGGCCCGCCAGAATTGCTCTTCACCCAGCTCGAAGCGGAGCATGTGCAGCACGCGGCCCCCCTTGGGATAGGCGTGGCTGTCGAAGACGTTCATCGGCGCGTTGTACTTGTAATTCACAATCGAGCGGCGGTAGCGGGCGTCCTCGCCGAAATAACTTTCGGCCTCGTGGTAGCGAGCCCAGGCTGCCTCGTCCCAACCTTCATCGTGCTCGGTCCAGAGCGTGGCGAAGTAGGTGGCGAAACTTTCGTTCAGCCAGATTTCGCCCCAGTCCTTGCACGTGAGTAAATCGCCCCACCACTGATGGGCCAGCTCGTGGGCGACCAGGTTAATGCTGGAGACGTCGGCGTGGGCTCGCTCGTCGTGCAGCGTGTTCAGGTTCAGCGTGGTGGCCGACGTGTGCTCCATCCCCCCCCAGCCATATTCGTCCACGCAGATCTGGGCGTACTTGGGCCAGGGATAGCGATAGCCAATCTTCTCGCTGAAGAACGCCATCATGGCGGGCGTTTTGTCGAAGCTTCGGGCCGCTTCCGCCAGCCGCCCGCGGGGGACGTACGACAGGACCGGGATGCCGTCCCAATCCTGCTCCAGCACTTCGAAGTCGCCGGCCACGACCGACATCAGATACGGCGAATGGCTTTTGACCTGCGACCAGTGCCAGGTGACGGTCTTGTCGTCGTTCTCCCGCTTGCTGATCAGCGAGCCGTTCGAGAGCACAATAAAATTCTCCGGGGCGACCGTGACAATCTCGCTCGTCAGTCGGTCGTTGGGGGAATCGAAGCACGGAAACCAGTAGCGGGCGTCCTCAGGCTCGCTCTGCGTCCAGACCATCTTCGGCTGGTTCGGCTCGCTGGCGTCGGGGATGACGAAGTGAGCCCCGTGATTGGGGCGAGTGACGACGTAATCAATGGCGATTTGCAGCTTCTGCCCGGCGGGATATTCCTTCCCAAGCTGAATCGTGAGCTTGTTCCCCTGATGGTTCTTCTGCAGCTTCCGGGAGGGGTTCGCCGTCTCCTCCGTCGCCAGCGTCACTTCGCCAATCGCCATCTCCGCCGCATCGAGCTCAATGCTCGAAGCCGGGGCCAGCAGCGACAGCGTATGCGATGCATTCCCTTTCATCTCCTGCTTCTCCCAATCAAACTTCAAATCCAGTCGCACATGCTGCTGGTCAATCGCTCTGCTCCGGACGGATCGCTGCGGAGCCGTGAATGGACCCGCGGTTCGCTGCGCGGGCTGCTGGGCGAGGAGGGTGGAAGGGAGCAGAGCGAGAACGAGCAGGAGAATGAAGCGGGGCATGGCAGTAGGCCTGTGGTTTGGTGGTCGTAGCGTGATTCCAGGATAACTGGACTCCGAGGCAGCCGGAAGTCAACGACTATCGGGCCTGGGGAGAGGTCCGGTGGGTTTTTCGCGGGACAGATTGCACGAATGGCAACTTGGATCCTCGCGCACCCTCTATTCGGTGCCCTCGCCAGTTCACCGAAGATGGAATAAAGCTCCTTCGACTAAACGCCATGAGCCGAGACGCAACCGGCCAAAGGGCAAGATTTGGTATCGCGGAACTTGAATCTCTGCCCGCGTACCATCACAATGGCGGACATTGATTCCACTTCTTCGTGAGCCACGCATCGCAGGTTCCCCATGCTCGCCAAGCTGCAGACGTTTTCCCTACTCGGGATTGAGGCGGTGCCGGTGGAGGTGGAAGTGGATGTTTCACCGGGGGCGCTCCCCAAGATATTTCTGGTTGGCCTCCCTGAGGCGGCTGTGAAAGAGAGCCAGTACCGCGTGGAACGGGCAATGGCCAACAGCGGCTACTTGCGGCCGCAGGATCGAGTGGTCATCAACTTGGCTCCGGCG
>CAYUJE010000277.1:0-8435 GCA_964444865.1 uncultured Pirellulaceae bacterium
GCTGGATGTCGTCCGCTATGCCGACACCGCCGGCGACAACTCCGACTATCCCATTCCCCAGATGCACCGCTATCGCGACTGGGTGATCGACGCCTTCAACCGTGACCTGCCCTACGACGAGTTCGTACGCGATCAACTCGCCGGCGATTTGCGCGGCGGAAAATCGGAAGAGGAACGCATTCAGCGAATCATCGCCACCGGCTACATCGCCAATTCTCGCCGCTTCGGCTCGCGGGTCGATGATTACCCGCAGCATTTGACCATTGAGGACACCATCGACAATCTGGGCCGCGCCTTTTTGGGGACTTCGCTCAGTTGTGCCCGCTGCCACGATCATAAGTTCGACCCGATCACGACACGCGATTACTACGGCCTCTACGGGGTCTTCGCCAGCACTCGGTATCCGTGGCCCGGCATCGAACTCGATAAGAAGCAGCGCGACTTTGTACCGCTGGTGCCGCCCGAAAAGGAGGCCGCGATGGCGCAAGCTCAAGGCGCGCGACTGAAGGAACAATCGCGGCTGGATGCAGATGTTAAAAAGTTGCAGGAAGCCGTCAAGAAAGCAGCGGCAGCCGACAAGCCGGAAGCGGAAAAGAAATTGCAGGAAGCCGAGCGTCTGGCCCGAACCCATCGCGAGCAGCCGCCGCTCTTCGAGACGGCGTATGCCGTCGTGGATGCGGCAACGCGACAGGACGCCGCGGTGCAGATCAAAGGAGATCCGGCCCGTGCCGGCGATGTCGTCCCGCGGCATTTTCCGGCAGTGCTGGGGGGAAGCAGCCTCCCCGAGAACCTGGAGTCCAGCGGTCGCAGGGAACTTGCCGAGTGGATTGTCTCCGCGGAAAATCCGCTGCCGGCGCGGGTGATGGCGAATCGGATCTGGCAGCATCATTTTGGCCGCGGCCTTGTGCCGACGCCAAACGATTTTGGCAAACAGGGGAAGCCACCGACGCACCCAGAACTGCTCGACTACCTGGCGACGCAGCTTCGCAGAGGCGGCTGGTCGATCAAGGGGCTGCACCGGTTGATCATGCTCTCCCGGACTTACCAACAATCGAGCGAACGCGATGCGCAGTCCCTTGCGCAAGATCCGACCAACGAGTGGCTGTCGGCATATCCGCGCCGGCGACTCGATGCTGAGGCGATCCGCGATTCATTGCTCGCCCTGGGCGGAAATCTCGATCTTTCACCAGCCGGCCCGCATCCCTTTCCCGCACAAGAGACGTGGGGCTTCACGCAGCACAGCCCCTTCAAGGCGGTTTACGAGAGCAATCGCCGCAGCGTCTATTTGATGACTCAGCGGATTCAGCGACACCCCTACCTGGCGATTTTCGATGGTGCCGACCCATCCACCAGCACAGCCGCCCGGATGACCAGCACCACGCCGCTGCAGGCTCTGTTCCTGCTCAACGATTCCTTTGTGCACGAGCAATCGCGAATGCTCGCCAATCGCATCCTGGCCCACTCCTCGGAAGGCGTAGGTCGTGTGACATTCGCCTACGAGTTGTTGTTTGGCCGCTGGGCTACGGAGGAAGAAATCCGTGCGGCGCAAGATTTTCTCGCCAATGCGGACAAGCTGCTGCGAGCCGAAGGAGTAGCTGCCGACCGACTGGAGGCCGAAGTTTGGCAGGCGTACGTCCGCGCCCTCCTGCGACTCAATGAATTTGTGTACCTGGACTGAGCGTTATGATGTCATCCAAAAGATCCCCTTCGCCGATTCCGCGCCGCGCCCTATTGCAATCGCTGGTGGGGGGCTCGCTCCTGATGCCGGGATTGCTGTCGGAACTCATGGCCGCTGCGCCGGCCGCGCCGACAAATCCTCTGGCTCCCAAGCAGCCTCATTTTCCCGGCAAAGCGAAGCGCGTGATCTTCGTCTTTTCCAACGGCGGCGCGTCGCACATGGATACGTTCGACTACAAGCCCGAGCTTTTCAAAGCCGACGGCAAGAAGACAGGAGCCGGCGGTGGATTGTCGAACCAGCAGCGCGTGCTCCTGAAGCCGCTGTGGGAATTCCGCCCGGGCGGGAAATGCGGCACGCTAGTGAGCGACCTGTTTCCGCATCTCCGCGAATGCATGGACGACATCTGCGTCATTCGCTCGCTCAATGGCAACGACAACGAGCACTACAACGCCACGCTGGGGATGCACACCGGGTCATTTTTCTTCTCCCGCCCCAGCATCGGCTCGTGGGTTAGCTACGGCTTGGGGACGATGAATCAGAATCTTCCCTCGTTCATCGCTCTCGCTCCGCAAATGCCTTACGCCGGCACGCAAATCTTCAACAACGATTTCCTTCCCGCCTACCATCAGGGGGTCCGCGTTATCGGCGGCAAAGAGCCGATCGCCAACCTCGCCCGCCGCTCATCGCAGAGAGGATTACAGGAACTGGAGCTCGGCCTGGCCGACATTTTGAACAACCGCCATTTGCATCAGCGGGCCGACGATCAGGAACTCTCGGCGCGAATCCGCAGCTTCGAGACGGCGTTCCACATGCAGGCGGACGCGCCCGAGGCATTCGACGTCGAACGGGAGGATGACCGGACGCTGGGAATGTACGGATTGAAACGGGGCCAAAGCGAAGGTTTGGGTTGGCAGTGCCTGGTCGCTCGCCGTTTGGCCGAGCGCGGCGTGCGGTTCATTGAACTCGTCGATGGCAGCAGCAGCAATAATTGGGATCAGCACGGCAACATGGCCGAACATGCTGGCCATGCTAAAAACATCGATCAACCCCTCGCGGGACTGCTGCGCGATCTCAAGGAACGGGGTATGCTCGACGAGACGCTCGTCGTCTGGACTACTGAATTTGGCCGCACCCCTGGCGTCGATGGCGCGAAGGGCCGTGGACACCACAGCGCCTGTTTCTCGTCGTGGCTCGCGGGTGGCGGCGTGAAGGGGGGGCAAGCCTATGGCTCGAGCGACGAAATCGGCGCAACGGTCGCCGAAAACGGCGTCCATGTCCATGACTTCCACGCCACGATCTTGCACCTGCTCGGCATCGATCACACGCGGCTCACCTACCGCCACGCCGGCCGCGACTACCGGCTGACTGATGTCCATGGAAAAGTGGTGCGCGCCCTACTCACGTAAGCGTTCTTTCGGAAATTGGGGATGGAGACGACTCGTGGTAAGAATTTGCTTGTTACTGGGAATTGCGGTTCTGCTTCAGGTGGCAGGCCTGTTGTGTGCCGCCGAATCGGACTTCAAGCGCGCTGTGCGGCCCATCCTCCAGCAGCACTGCTTCCAATGCCACGCCGAAAAGAAGCAACAGGGGGGACTGCGTTTCGATTTTCGTGAAGGTGCTTTGAGAAAGGGTGATTCTGGCGAGACCGCCATCGAACCCGGCAAAGCCGACGCCAGCGAACTGATTCGCCGCATTACTTCGGGCCAAGACGACCTACGCATGCCACCCGAAGGGGACCCCCTCTCCGCGGCTCAAATCGATGTGCTGCGCCGCTGGATTAACGAGGGGGCCAAGTGGCCGGCCGACCCCTCGCCCCCCGCCGCGACTGGTCGCCAGGAAATGGTGGTCACCGAGGCAGATCGTGCGCACTGGTCGTATCGACCGCTCCACGACGTCCCGCTCCCCGCCGTTACTAATGCCGACTGGGTTCGCACGCCCATTGACCATTTCATCCTCGCGAAGCTGGAAGCCAGCGGCCTGCAGCCGTCCCCCCCCGTCGAAACTCGCAAACTGATTCGACGCATGTACTTCGACGTCATCGGACTGCCGCCAATTTTGAAAGAGGAAGCAGGCAAGTTGCAGGAAGAGCGTTTTGGCATCGAAGTCAAACCTGAAAACCTCCCTGCGCTCGCCGACAAGCTGCTCGGGTCACCGCACTATGGCGAGCGGTGGGGACGGCATTGGCTGGACGTCGCCCGCTATGCCGACAGCGATGGGCAGGAAACGGACCGCGACCGGCCGCAGGCCTTTCAATATCGCGACTTTGTGATTCGGGCCCTCAACGACGACATGCCGTTCGATCAATTCGTCCGCTGGCAACTCGCCGGAAATGAATACGAGCCGGACAATCCGGCGGCTGTCGCGGCAACGGGGTTTCTTACGGCAGGCCCGTTTGCTGCCCTGCCCGACAAGCTGATGAAAGATGAATTGCTGCGAAATCGCTACAATGAACTCGATGATATGGTTTCGACCATCGGGACTGGATTCTTGGGGCTGACGTTCGGTTGCGCTCGCTGTCACGATCATAAGTACGACGCGATTCCGGCCCGCGACTACTATCGCATTCTTAGCGCGCTGCACTCCGGCGATCGAGCGGAAGTCACGGTTGGCGCGGCGAAGGAGAAACTGCTTGCTTATCGCGATGCAGGTGCCGAGCCGAAGCCCAGCTGGCTGTTCCGCCGAGGCGACTACTATGATCACGATCAGCCGGTCACTTTGGGCTTTCTCACCGTCCTAACGCGAGACAAGACGCCGGAAGACTACTGGCGCGAGGCGCGCGAACACAGCCCGGTCAAGGACAGCACGCTCCAGCGCCGGGCTCTCGGCGAATGGCTGACCAACGTTGATCACGGTGCCGGCCCCTTGGCCGCGCGCGTCATCGTGAACCGCGTCTGGCAGCATCATTTCGGCCAGGGGCTGGTGCGCACTATCGGCGATTTTGGGGTCCGCTCCGAAGCCCCCTCGCATCCGGAGTTGCTCGAATGGCTGGCCCACGACCTTGTGAAGAATGGGTGGAAACTGAAACGCCTGCATCGCCTGATCCTGACCAGTGCCGTCTATCAGCAGGCTTCCAGTGGAAGGGCTCCGCCGGATGTTGATCCGGATAACCGACTGCTTTGGAAAATGAACCCCCAGCGGCTGGAGGCGGAGATTCTCCGCGACTCGATGCTCGCCGTCAGCGGCACGCTCAATCTAGAGGCGTATGGCCCCGGCTTCAAACCACCGATTGCGGCTGAAGCGATGCTGGCCCGCAATATCAAAGATCCGTATCCCCAGGACGTGAAAGATTCAGCAGCGGTCCGGCGACGGTCCATTTACATGTTCCACAAACGGGTCATTCCCAATCCGCTTTTGCAGGCCTTCGACAAACCCGATGCCCAGCAAACCTGTAACCGTCGCGATCCCACCACCGTCGCTCCCCAGGCACTGGCGCTGCTCAACGATCCATTCTCGAGGACCACCGCTCTCGACTTCGCCAATCGGCTGCTGAAGGAAGGCGCGAACCAGCCCAAGGAATGCCTGGAAAACGGCTACCAGCTGGCACTTGGTCGTTTGCCGAGCGAAACGGAACGAAGCGCGTCGCTGGAGTTTCTCGAAACGCAGATCAAAGAGCGGATGACTCGTGAATCGAAAACGACGGCCGACGAAGCCCGCCGCGGTGCATTGGCCGACTGGTGCCAGATTCTCTTCAGCTTAAACGAATTCCTTTACATCGACTGACCGAAACCCTGGAATGCCATGAATAATCACCCCGGCCACGTCGAGTCGATCCTCCATCGCCGTCACTTTCTGCAGCGCGCTGGCGCCGGCTTTGGCGCGGTGGCGCTCGCGCACCTGCTTGCGGAGCCCTCCGAAAAACTGCTGGCAGCAGCCCCCTCCCCGGCTGGTCCGCTGATGCCTCGCCCGGTTCATTTCCCGGCGCAGGCCAAATCCGTCATCTGGCTGTTCATGGAAGGTGCGCCGAGTGCCGTCGACATGTTTGATCCGAAACCGGAGTTGACCAAACGAGACGGACAAAAGATCGATATCGACGTCTTCAATGGCAATCCCGGGCCGCTCATGAAGTCGCCGTTCAAGTTTCAACAGCACGGTGAAAGTGGTGCATGGGTTTGTGAAAAATACCCTCATGTGGCCAAGCACGTCGATCATTTCGCGTTTATTAAATCGTTGCATAGCGAGTCCAACGATCACGTGCCGGCGCTGTACCAGATCAACACGGGGATCGCCCGCCCCGGCTTCCCCTCGGCGGGGGCGTGGGTCACTTACGGCCTGGGGAGCGAGAATCAGAAT
This sequence comes from uncultured Pirellulaceae bacterium, assembly GCA_964444865.1. Lineage (GTDB taxonomy): Bacteria > Planctomycetota > Planctomycetia > Pirellulales > Pirellulaceae > SXOA01. The sequence continues at coordinate 5,969 of CAYUJE010000277.1, forward strand.
CTGCCCGGCTTTGTGGTTCTGGGAAACAACCAGGGAATCAAAGGTGGGCCGCTCAATTGGCACGCCGGTTTTCTCCCTTCAACTTACCAGGGGACGTTGTTTCGCCCGGAAGGGAATCCGATTTTGAACCTCAATCGGCCGAGCGACGTGACTCGCGAGGATCAGCGGCGTCAGCTCGACCTGCTCGCGCGCTTGAATGCCGAGCACCTGCAATCGCATCCCGACGAGGCGGAACTGCTCGGCCGCATCCAGTCCTTTGAACTGGCCTATCGCATGCAAACCGAAGCCGCCAATCTGGTCAACTTCAACCAGGAGACGCAGGGGACTCGCTCCATGTACGGACTGGACCGCAAGGAGACCAAATCCTACGGCTCCAAATGTTTACTGGCCCGGCGGCTGGTCGAAAGCGGAGTCCGCTTTGTGCAGGTCTACAGCGACGGCGAATGGGACGCCCACAGTAACCTGACCGCCAACCACAGCGGCCATTGCCTGGCGACCGATGTGCCGATCGACGGCCTGCTGACCGATCTAAAGCAGCGCGGCCTGCTGGATTCCACGCTGGTGATTTGGGGTGGCGAGTTTGGCCGCATGCCGGTCTCCCAAGGCAAGGATGGCCGTGATCACAACCCTCAGGGTTTTATCGCCTGGATGGCCGGCGCGGGGATCAAGGGGGGGACCAGCTTCGGCGAGACCGACGAGATTGGATACAAAGCGGTTGTCGACCGCGTCACCGTCCACGACCTGCATGCGACAATGCTGCACCTGCTGGGGATCGATCACAAACGACTGACCCATTTCCACAACGGCCGCAACTTCCGCCTCACGGACGTTGCCGGCAACGTGCTGACCAAGATTCTGGCTTAGAATATAGCCATGAAATTCCTGCACGCACCGAAATTGCCCCTAGTCATCGTCCTTTTGCTTCTCGCCGCTTGCACCGCGCAAGCCGAAGATTGGCCCCATTGGCGAGGGGCCAGCCGTAATGACATCTCGACGGCCTCATCGGGTTGGAATGACGGGAAGTGGCCGCTGCGCGAAGCGTGGCATGTTTCGGTGGGGGAAGGTGCTTCGTCACCACTGATTGTTGGCGGACAACTCTTCACCATGGGTTGGCAAAACAATCGCGATCAGGTCGTCTGCCTGGATGCCAAGAGCGGCAAGCCGGTCTGGCGGCAGGATTATGCGAGTCCCAAGTATGGCCGCCGGGCGACGGGGGATGAAGGGATCTATTCCGGACCGTCTTCGACGCCTGAATTCGACGGTGAAAGCGGGTACCTGTTTACACTCGGCATTGATGGCGATCTGAATTGTTGGAATACACGCGCGCAGGGCAAAGCTGTCTGGAGCCAGAACCTGTATGAAAAGTTTGATGTTCCCCAGCGACCGAAGGTCGGGCGGAGCGGTCTGCGCGACTATGGATATACGTCGTCGCCGCTGGTGCAGGGTAAGTGGCTGATTGTGGAGGTCGGAGCCAAACAAGGAAACCTGATTGCGTTCGACAAGTTGACGGGCGAACGGGTTTGGAGTTCGCAATCCACCTCCCCAGCCGGACATAACGCGGGACCAACGCCAATCACAGTCGAAAATACTCCGTGCGTCGCGGTCCATAACCACGATGGCCTGCTCGTGGTGCGGCTCGACCAGGGGCAAGAGGGCAAAACGGTGGCGACGTACCCGTGGATCACGACTTTTGCCAATAACATCGCCTCGGTCTGTGTGCATGGGGACAGCGTGCTGCTTACCTCCGCCTACAATCAAAACAAGATTGAACGGTTGAAGATTACGCTGAAGGGAGCGGAGAAGGTCTGGCAACGGGAGGAAGCATCCAAGGTATGCACCCCTGTCGTTCACGAGGGCCGCGTCTACTGGGCCTGGCAGCAGCTCGTCTGCCTCGATTTTGAAACCGGAAAGGTCCAGTGGAAGGGGGGCCGTTGTGGCGACCCGGGCTCTTGCATCGTCACTTCCGACAGCCGTTTGATTGTGTGGGCTGGCGGCGGCGATCTGACGCTCGTGGAAACGGCCGGGCGTTCTCCGGACCGCTACACCGAACTGGCCGCACAAAAAGGGATCGGAAAATCCGATGCCTGGCCGCACGTGGTGCTGGCCGATAAGCGACTTTATTGCAAAGACCGCAGCGGCCAAATCGTCTGCTTGGAGATATCTCCCTGAACCAAGCGCGGATAGCGGGTGGCCAGCAGCGGTGAGCGGGCAGCTTCGGCCACGGCTAAATCGGCTTGCGAGCTTCCCAAGCCGGCAAACCCTTGGAAGGCGGGAAGTCGGCGGAGGTTCCCTGGGTCTTGATCCAAAGCTGGCGGAAACGCCCCCAGTAGCTAGCGCCGTCCAGAATAGCTGCTTCCTCTAACTCCTGAGGGATTTGCGCGAAAAACTGGCGCAGCAGAAAAACCCCAAATACATTAGCCGCACCAGGCCATATGAGGGCATTAAACGTATCGAGAAACTTCAAATC
>CAYUJE010000278.1:0-8302 GCA_964444865.1 uncultured Pirellulaceae bacterium
TTCGCCAGCACTTTGGGATCTTCCAAGGTCAGGTCGAGTGCGTCAGCCAGTTTGCTGGACGTTAGAATTCCCATGGCCTTCTGCGCAAATGCATCCAGCCCCTTCATCGAGCCAGCCGTGTCCGCCTCGCGATGGAAGCGGTCGAGCGAGACGCGGAGAGAATCCCGGTCGTGCAGTCGGTCAAGCGTGACTCCTTGCAGCGTCATGCTCTCGGTCTTTCGCTGTTCCGTCGCTTCGCGGTCCACCACCTTGAAGGGCGAATGACCAAGGCCGAGGAAGCCGCCGTCGCCGCTGTCCCCCCAACCAAAATTGCCGCAGCGATACATGAGGCTGATGTTCGGCGGCACGCCGGGGTTTGCGTTCCCCTTGAGTTTGCTGAGCCACGAGCCGAACGATGGCCAGCCACCGGGCGGCGGCTGCTCGCGGCCGCGGACGTGGCCGGTCATGCATTGGTAGGCACTATGGTCGCCGGCGCTGTCCGAAAGGGAGCGAATGATGGCGAACTTGTCCGCCATCTTGGCCAGTTTGGGGAACAACTCGCAGATTTCCATCCCCGGCACGTTGGTCTGAATCGGACTGTACTCGCCCCGAATTTCCGCCGGAGCATCCGGCTTCAGGTCCCACATATCGATATGCGGCGGACCACCGGGGAGAAAGACATTGATGATCGCCTTGTGGCTGCGGGCTCCCGGCTGCGACTCCGCCCGGAGCAATTGCGGCAGTGCCAGCCCGCCGAGCGCCATGCCGCCGATGGTTAAAAAGTCGCGGCGGCCCATCCGGTCGCAAAACCCGCCGTAATTCCGGCTGCCCAAAATGGTAAGCATGGAGTTCTCCTTATTCCTCTTATCGGCAGACGCATCAAGTCTCTTTTATGGATGTTAGCAGGGCGTGACAAGGAAAGCAATCTGAAGCGTAAATTCCCGCTCAAGAATTCTGCCTCCGCAAAAAACTCCGGCGAAGTTCCCGTCCAGCCGCCCGACTAAATCCATTCAATTCGATCTGCCATTTCCGAGGGCTCCAGCAATTCCCAAAGGAGTTCTAAAGAGCGAAGAAGTTCACCTACGGATCGGCGCTGCTGATGATAGTAGGCGATACCGGCATGAGGAACACCCTGGCTATGCAGATTCAGAAAGTCGCTATCGCTGGTGCAGAGGACTCGCTGCTGATTGGCGGCGTTTGCCAGTTGAACGGCATCATCGGCACCGAGTAATCCGGTCTCGGCACTGGTCGTCACGTCGATCCCGCGGCGAATGAGTCCGGCTGCCACTGCCGGATCCACATGCTCATCCAGGTGGAAGCGAATGGTTCGCGGCATGGAATCCCTGGGCCTTCTGGGCAAGTGGGGAAGGGTAGCGCTGTTTTAGAGCGTCCACAGCAGCCGATTCTTCCTGCATCTGTGCGGCAATCTCGTCGCGATGGTCCCAATAATAGGTTAGCGCCGCATAGACATCGGCTAGGGTCAGTTGCGGATACCGTGATACGATATCGTCCGCCGAAAGCCCACTCAGGTGATGCCATACATAGACATCCTGCACTCGAATGCGCGTGCCCGAAATACAGGGCTTGCCGCCGCAGATCTCCGGCGAGGCTTCGATGTGCTGATGCGATGACTGGATCATGCTTTCATTGTAGCTTGAGCTGGCCGTGTGAGGAACATTAATGAAATGAGGTTAATCTACAAACAGAAACTCATTCCGCGTCATAATTGTCCGCACCAAGGCACTCCAAGCGGTCAATTCCCGCTGATCCGCGGGAATGCTGCTGGTGGCAAGGGACTGCTGATACTCGCCGAGAAACGCCTGGTCCGCGGCTAGATCGTCGGCAGTTGGAATTCGGGTGAGGGCCATTTCATAGGCCAGGCGGATGCGCGCAGGCTCTTCAACGGCGGCAGCGAGGACTCGGCGAGCGAGGCCGGCTGCTTGCTCGTGGACGAAGGGGTCGTTCATTAGAAACAGGGACTGCGTGGGGACGGTAGTCTCTTGCCGCCGCGGCGTGCTCGCGTTCGTGTCGGCTCCGTCGAAGAGCGCCAGATAGGGATGCCGCTTGAGCCGCTGTGTCATCAGGTAAATGCTGCGGCGGGGAGATTCATAGACGGCTGTGAAGGGATTGTGCTGCGTGAAGCCCCAGCTTGCCATGGCGGGAAACGGATGCTGGCCGCCGGCGGTTCGGTCCAAATTGCCGCCAAGCAACAGCAACGAATCGCGAATCGACTCCGCATCCAGCCGCTGGCGGGGATAATGGGCGAGGAACTGATTGGCAGAATCGGCCGTCGTCGTCGGTTCGGCACTACTTAATTGATACACACTGGAAAGCATGATCCGCCGGTGCACCTGCTTCATGGACCAGCCTTCCTCCTGAAAACGACTGGCCAGATAGTCCAGCAACTCCGGATGAGTCGGCCGTGAGCCGCGAGTGCCGAAATCGTTTTCGGTGGCGACGAGCCCATGGGAAAAATGATGCTGCCAGATGCGGTTGACCATCACGCGGGCGATGAGCGGATTCTCCTTGCGCGTCAGCCAGTTCGCCAACTCCAGCCGTCCGCTGCCGCCGTTGTCCTTCGCCAACACATCGCCACCCAGCACTTCCAGCCATCGCCGCGGAACTTCGTCGCCAAGTTTGGAAGGCTCGCCCCGCTTTTGAATGTGCGAATTGACGGGCGTTCCTTCAACCACCGCATAGGCCAATTCGCAAGGGCCGTTTTCCAGCAGCGGATGCAATTCCGCCAATACCTGCGCAACGTTGACAGCCCCTTCCGGAATCGGCGGCTCGGGAATTGGCGAATCGACGGAAGGAAAAGACGTTCTCGCGGCTGCGATGTTATCGACTTCCAGCATCGGCCGTAAGCCTGGGAGATGGCCCCGCCCATCGAAGGCCAGATGGTTCACCTCGCCTTGAAAGCCGGTCGCCAGTTTCAGCGGCTCCGAAGTGAACGGATCCCCCGGCGCGGCGATGCTCGCCTGCCAGGTTCCGGCGGCCAGATCCAAATGGAGCTGCGTTTGATACCACTGCCCCGGCTTGAGCTTGCGAACTTCCTTCACCTCATCGCCGCTGCGGACGAACACCGCCTCGCTGGAAATGAAGAGTTCCGCCGCGGGCTTTTCGCGGCCATTTCCCACAAAAAACCGATACTCCCCTTTCGAACTGGGTTGAGCCGGAGCCATGCGAAAATCGCAGCTAATGTGCAGCGTCTTGGCGTCCTTCGCCAGATACGCCGGAATCGACTGGGCGATTGAGTGCTCAGCTTCGCCACCGGGGAGCATCGCTCCGACTCCGCCGCCACGATAAATATTCTTGAGCGGGCTCTGGGCCCCGTTCGTGATCAGCGGTTCTCCGGCGTAGGTCCACGGCGGCACCAGCACTCCGCGACTGCCGCCGGCGGAGACTCCTTGCAATTCAAAATCCCCGTCAATGTCCCCCACGGAGCGGACCTTGACGCTCGGGACACCCTGCTTGGCAAATTCAAGCTGTTTGGCGAGTCCCGCAAAACGCTCGTCGTACTTCTGCCAGGCCACGGCCGCTTCCTCCGGCGGCACCAGCGGGGCCATCGCCCGGACCCGCTGCTTTTGTTCCGAACCGGGAAAGGCATAGCGGCTGCTTTCAAAAATGCCGTACAGTGCGTAATAGTCGCTGGTCGTCACCGGATCGAATTTGTGATCGTGGCAGCGGGCACAGCCGAGCGTCAGGCCGAGAAAGGACTGGCCGAGCGTGTCAATCGTGTCTTGAATGGTCAGGTGATGGTAATTCTCGCTGTCGAAACCGAACCGCCGCGAGATGGCGAGATAGCCCGTCGCCGTCACCAGTTCCGCATATTTCTCGCGCGGCGCTGTGTTTTTGTCAGCGGGCTCCGCGGTGCGGGCCAGAATGTCGCCGGCAATCTGCTCGCGGACGAACTGGTCATACGGCTTGTCGCGATGGAGCGATTCAATCACATAGTTGCGATAGCGATAGGATTCCCGCACCGGGTAATCCGCCGTCTCTCCCGCGGTATCGGCATAGCGAACCACATCCAACCAGTGCCGGCCCCAGCGCTCGCCATAGGCGGGAGACGCCAACAGTCGGTCGATGATGCGGGCGAAGGCATCGGGCGAATCGTCGGCGAGAAACGCATTCAGGTCGTCCAGTTGCGGCGGCAAGCCGGTCAGATCGAACGTCGCCCGGCGCAGGAGCGTCCGCTTGTCGGCTGGCGGGGATGGTGTGAGGCCGTTCTGCTCCCAAGCCGCGGCGATGAAGCGGTCAACCGGCGTGGCCACGCGCGAGTTGTCTTTGACCTTAGGTAAAGGTGCTTCCTTCGGCACCTGCAGCGACCAGAACTGCCGCTCATCGTTCGTGATCGGCCCGCTTCGCAAGTTGGAAGTCGTCTTCGCTTCCGCCGGCCAAGGGGCCCCGCGCTTGATCCACTCCGCCAGTTCGGCAATCGCCACGGCCGGCAGCTGCTTCTCCGGCATCTTGAGGTCGCCGTCATGTTTCACCGCCTTCAGCAGCAAACTCGCTCCGGCATCCTTCAAATCCACCGCCGCTCCCCGGTCTCCCCCCGCCAGCATCATCTCCCGATGATCCAGCCGCAGCCCTGATTCCTGCTTCTTGGCCCCGTGGCATTTCTGGCAATGCTCTACCAAAAGCGGGCGGATGCGATTCTCAAAAAACGCCAGATCCTCCTTCGTCGGCTCGGCAGCCGCCACCGTGGCAACGAACCAAGTGACGAGCAGCAACGCCACGGACAAACAAACGGCAGCTTGATTCGAGCGCACGGCAAAAATTCCTTGGAGATCGGGTTCCGGCCCTTCAGTTTACCATGCCGAAGATTCTCCTGCGGCCCGACATCCGCCCGAGCGGTCGGCTTCTGGAAGCGGAATTCCGCCAAGATAATGGCTGGATGCGGAATGGCGCACTCCGAGATTCGGGCAATAAGGGGTGTGGGAGGAGAGAAACTATTTGCCGAACGACACCGTTCACCAGCCGTGGCGGATGGTGAGACGTTGAAGCTCGAAAAACCGTAGTGCCGCCGCGGTCTGGCGCAACGGTTGGCTTTGCCCCGCCCCACTACAGCACATGACCGAACCAGTATGCAAGTGCCTCTTGGTTGATCCCATCCGATCGCTGCCACCAGCAGGCCGGGTATGCCATGTCAACGAAGTGCCGCTCAGGCAACTCTCGTTCAGACCACGGCACGAACCGGCGCATGAAGCCGGGATGTGCCTCTGTGACGAGGATCCCGCAATAGCCGAGTATTCCAACTGAAACATCTCGCTCCGCCTTGCTGGATTTGAACGCTTTGGCCATGTACTTTTGGAGTACGGCAGAGGACGTTTTTACCGGTGCGGCTTCGATCGCCTTCAATACGCCTTTGAAAACGGCCACATCTTCGGGAGTTGGGGTGACGCGAGCCAGTTTTCGAAACAACTCCAGATCCATGCTCGCATACAGCGGCTGACCGTGCCGCACTCCGCCCCATTTGAAGCGCTCAAAGTTGAGAACGTTCAGGTCTTCCCGCTGCTTCCTGTCCCTGTACGCACCACACACCTGGCAAGGCTCACGTTCGTGTGGAGCGGAGTGCTTCCCAATGTGCTGGAAAACCGCGAAGCTGCCCAGTGCCGATCGCAGATCAAGGCGCCTTGAGGACAAACTGACGACGAATGCGTCGGCTACGGCTTGTCGTTTTACCCCGCGCACAGCTGCTATCACCCGTTTCACAATGTCGTCATGAGACACCCGGACCGGGTCGAACATGACTCCCGCTTGCTTCGCGTACGCGAACTCGTCCGGCGGAGTTGATCGCGACCGCTCGTCGCGCCAACCAGCAGACGTCCAGTAGGTGTCACAGAGCGCCTTCAGGGCGCGACGGTCAACAGGGGTAGTTGTTTCTTGGGGCATAACGGCCACGATCACTAGGCCGCCGGTGTGATCATACCATTCAACCCACGCGTCGGCGGCGACTCTGCGTGCATGGTGCTGTCATTTGGGCAATTCCGCGAGGACGCGCTGCCCAAGCTGTCGTTTGCGTTCGGGAATGAGTTCTTTGTTTTCGATTTCATATCGTACGCCGTGAATATCGCCGTAGGCGCGCACGAAGTCGGCAAACTGTGATTCAGAGTAATCGTCCGTAGCGTAGTAGTTCAAGAGCAGCGTCAGAACAGCCTCTGGGATTCGATGTTCGATTGCGATCCGTTCGAGCAGTGAAGGCGGTCCAGCCCTATGCGCAAGATCGACAGTGCATAGTCCTGATTCGTATACCTTCATCAGCGTTGATTCATCCATATCGGGATGAAAGACGATGTCGCGAATAATGTCTTCACATTCGGCGCGCAATTCTGCAAAAACGATTTGAGCAAGTTGGTTGCGGTCGGTTTTGAATTGCCGGGCAACTTCGGACACACGATTTATGAGCGGTGGAAAGCTGCCCGTTTCTGCGTCCATGGCAGCCAACAGTTCGGAGCGAGAAGCGTCCGAGGTGATGATCGAGGCGAAGTTTTCAGGTGTAACATCCTGTGGCTGCATCGTCTTCGCCCAAATAACGATAAGGATAAGCTGACAGGGCCGCCTGCAACACCTTCATGCCGCGTGAAAACAGGATGGCGGCCCGGTCAGCTTCATCCGTTTGTTAGGCGGCATGGCTTCGTCAATGGTCATGGCCTGCATAAATCCACATCGGCTCGGTCTTGCCGGCGCGCTCGAATCCGCACTTGCGGTAAAAGTCTAGCGCTCGACCGTCGGCAACGAGCATGTGCTGGTGAAAACCATCGTAGCGTGCCATGAGCATCTGCATCAAACGCGTCCCGATGCCCCGGCCCTGATATTCTGGAAGCACAAGCAAATGTGGATAGTAAACCACAAGGCAACCGTCCGAGATAGCGTTGCCGAGTCCGATCAGTCTCGCGCCATCCCAAGCCGTGACCAAGGAGTGAGACCCCAGCAGCGCTTTGTGCAACAATTCCGGTTTGTCGGCGGACGACCACTCGTTGGCGCGATAAAGAGACAACACGCTCTCTAGTGGCAGGTCGCGACTCTCGCTGTATCGGATGGTGTCGGAAATCATAGGTGTGTTCTGCCGCCTAACGCTCAAAATCACCGGGTTGCCGCCAGTGACGTTGATTTCAGATTCGACCCGGCCGGCAACTCCGATGCATTTTGTTGTTAGGCCACCTAATCTTCTTCCCCGAACACGATGTCGTACCCGTCCGGGTCGATCACGGAAAAATCGCGAATACCGTAGGGCCTGACAACCGGGCCGGCCTCAAAGCCGTCCGGCATCGGGGCTCGCTTTGCTCGGAACTCCTCGTACAGCGCATCGAGCGTCCCGGGCTGACAGTGGATGTGCAGGTCGTAGTTGCACCAACCGTCGTCGACGGCCCGCGCGGCCTTGTTGGTGACGTTGGCGTCCTTCGTCTTCTGGGCGAGGTAGATGACGCACTCGTCACGGCGGATGGCGGAGAAGCCGCCCTCCGTCGAGCCGGTCTGGAAGCCGAGCTTTTGCCCGTAGAATGCAACAGATGCCGCCAGATCGCGCACCTGCAACAACGGGCTGATCTGCTTGAGCATCGTGGTTTCTCGTCCAGTGGCCTAACTGGTGATTATCGTAACCGGCGCCGGCAAGATATTAACCCCACCGGCACGATATTCCGGTTTCCCGGCGCGCTATCACGAGGCTGGCGCGCTATGGTAACTATTGGAAATGCGCCGGGGGGGATTGTCAACAAGGACGTTGGATTTTAGGCTGACACGATTAAGTACGCGTGTACACTTATGAACTTAATGCCAGAACTATCTGCTGCGCGAGGATAGCCATGAATGCCATTGCGCTGACGCGGTCCACGGATTTGACAACCAAACACTAGCAGCCTCCCTTGCTCGAGCGGATGCGAATGACCGCCCGTGCCCGCGGAGACTCGGCACCCACGGCCGAGAACCTTGTTCAATGGGTGAGGGACTTCATTCTCTTTCATCACCAACGACATCCCTCGGAGTTGGGAGTTCCTGAAGCGACGCAGTTCCTCGAACACGTGGTAAAGACAACCCCCGAACCTTTGCTGGCCCTGGCGCAGGCCCGCGCGGCACTGGCATTGCTCTACGGTGGCGTGCTGGGGAGCGACCTGGGGGAATTACCCCAACCACGGCCGCCACGCGTGCTCGATCAGTTGCTGCACGTCTTACGCGTCCGCCACTACTCGCGCCGCACGGAGAACTGCTATGCCAACTGGACCCGGCGTTTCATCTTGTTCCATCAAAAGCGCCATCCCCGGACGATGGGGCCCGCCGAGGTCGAGCAGTTCCTGACGCATCTGGCCGTGGATCAGCGCGTCTCGGT
>CAYUJE010000279.1:0-8274 GCA_964444865.1 uncultured Pirellulaceae bacterium
CTCAGTACTCAGTACTTAGTACTCAGTACGGAGTGCAAAGTGCAGAGTCCGGAGTTCCTGATTCTTCCCCCAGCCCCCAGCCCCCAGTCCCCAGCCCCCTTTCCTCCTCCGTCGAAGAAACCGCCCTCGCCGTCGAAGCCCTCCTTGCCGCGTATCACGACCAAGAATTCCGGTTAACGATTCAAAAAGGCTTGACATGGCTCATCGAGCGGGTGGAGCGGGGGGAGCACCGGAATGCGGCTCCGATAGGTTTTTACTTCGCCAAGTTGTGGTATTATGAGAAGCTCTATCCGCTGGCGTTCACCGTCTCGACCCTGGGCCGAGCCGTGCGAACGCTAGCCCCGCCTAGTTTGTAGTAACCCGCTTTAGCGGGTTAGTAATTGAGCCAAGCGAATAAGACGACACCTAACCCGCTGAAGCGGGTTACTACGAACTCCCGCCCCTAGGATTCGCACCTTGGACTACTCACCCACGACTTCCGACTCCGGGCAGGCTGAAAGCCTATCCCACGACGGGCCGAGCTTGCCCTACGAGGAAGGCTCGCCCCCTGAGTTTGCCAACGAGGCTCCCAAGCGGAGCAAGCGGCGGCAGACGACCCATCTGAAGCTGGTACCGGAAACGCGCGAACTGCGGGACAAGCTCCACGCCAAGTGCCGCGAGGTTGCCGCGGGGCTCGATAAGGCCCGGCCACTCGGCAAGGAGGAGATGGAGAAGGTTGTTCGCAAGACGCTGGCGGAGCTGAATCTGGCCGAAGGTTACGTTGGCTGGATGATGGTAGTCCTGGCGAGCGAGTTCTGGCGTGACCAGGTGGCCGCGGTGCCGCCGTCCCGCCGCCTCTTCCTGCTGCCGCACTGCCTGAAGCACGCCGAAGGTTGCCCCGCCGACTACGACGAGTTTGGCCTGGAGTGCAAAAAATGCGGAGCGTGCAGCATCGCCGATTTCCGCGGCCTGGCGGATGAGATGGGGTACAAAGTCCTCGTCGCCGAAGGCTCTCCCATCGTTCTGAAAATCATCGTCAGCGGCTATGTGGATGCCATCGTCGGCGTCGCCTGCCTGAACGTCCTCGAAAAAGCGATCGACAAGATCTTGCTCGCCGGCATCCCCTGCATGGCGGTGCCCCTCCTCTCCAGCGATTGCCGCAACACCAGCGTGGACGAGGACTGGGTGCTGGACATCATCAAGACTCAGCCGGGCCAGGCGACACAGCAAACCGCCAGCTACGTCCACCTGCTCCGCTCCGCCAGCAGCATGTTCAAGCCGGAGGAGCTGGATCGAATTTGTCCGCGGCTGCGGGGCGGGCCGAAACTTTCGGAGGTGAACGGCCAGGGGATTGCCGCGATTGACCCCATCGCCGCCACGGAAGCTATCGCCTACGACTTCCTCGGCAAGGGAGGCAAATATTCCCGCCCCTTCATCACGCTGGCCGTGCACGACGCCATGACCGGTGGCAAAGGGACGCTGGCCAGCGGCGACAACCATCTCGCCACCAGCGTCAGCGATTCCGTCCGCCGGGCGGCGATGTCCATCGAGACCTTCCACAAGGCTTCGCTCGTTCACGACGACATTCAGGACAACGACTCCTTCCGTTACGGCGAAGAGACGATTCACAAACGGTACGGCATCCCCACCGCCATCAACGTCGGCGACTACCTCATCGGCCTCGGCTATCGGCTCGTCAGCCGCGAGTCGAAGACGCTGGGGGCGGACGTTGTGGCCGACATCCTCGACAACCTGGCCGATTCCCATCTGCGGCTCTCCGAAGGGCAAGGTGCCGAACTGCTGTGGCGCGACGCCCGCGACAAACGCCTCAAGCCGATCGACGCTCTCAAGATTTACGCCCTCAAAACGTCCCCCGCCTTCGAAGCCGCCATGTTCAGCGGCATTCGGCTGGCCGGCTCGGCGGAAGAGTATCGTGAGCCTGTGCGGCAGTTCGCCCGCAATTTGGGCGTAGCGTTTCAGATTCTCAACGACCTGAACGACTGGCAGGGGGACGAGCACAACAAGCTCTCCTCTGGAGGCGACATCCTCGGCGGCCGGCCGACGGTCCTTTGGGCTCTTGCCTTGGAAGGACTCTCTCCTGCTGGCCAAGAAGAACTCTTATCGCTGGCGAATGCCGACCATCGCCGGGCTGGCGAGCGGATCGCCCGAGTCCGCGAGCTCTATGAGCAAGCTGGCGTCTTCGAGAAGGCCGCCCGGCTCATCGACAAGCATCAGGAACGAGCCGAAGCCATCGCCGACAAGCTCCAGCCGGAAGAATTACGGCGGCTGATGTACTATCTTATCGACAGCGTCCTCGACGGACCGCGTGGAGCACCGCAATCGCAGGAGCGCGAGCTGCTGCCGTTGCAAATCAAAGTTTCCTAGCACTTTTTTGCCGCTGCGGTCATGGTTCGATGCTCACCTGCACCGAGATGACTTGCACTCCGCCAAAAGACTGCTTCTTGATAATGCCGAAGTTGTCTAGTTCCTGAGCCATTGGCTCGGCATCGATTGCTGATAGCCGCAGGATAACAACGGCTCCTCCAGCTTGCAGCACGGCGCTGCGGGTTTCCTCCGTGAGCCGCTCCGGCTCGGTCATGGGAAGCGGGAACAAGGCGGTATCCGGAGCATCCAGCTTGTAGAGGGCTCGAACTGGCAAGAGCGCATATTCTCGCAGCTTGGAAGTGGGATGCTGGCGCAGCTCTCTCGTCTCGATGAGCCCCGAATGCACCAGGATTTTCCTTCCGGGATGCAGCCGATATTCCTGCTCAGCTGCGGCGATGGCAGAGCTCCATTCTTCTTGCCGGTCCGCGAAGGGCCTGCCATAGTTCCAGCAGTTTTCCACAAGTCCGCTCCACCAGATCGCCACGGCCAGGCTGACAAGTGCCGCGACCTGTCGGGCACGCGGATGGTCAGAGAACTGGCTGGCTGCAGCGATGCTGACCCAGAGCAAAGGAAACGTCACCACGATATACCTGGTTTGAAAGACTGCCGCGATTTGCCACCACGTGAGCCCGGCAGCGGCAATCGCGGGAATGAGGCACGCCACGGCCGTAAGGAGCACTCGCCGGGGAGGGAGCGGGCTCCAAAGGGCGAGCAGAACGACGAGGGGGATATACACGCGAGCCGGCGCGAAATCGCCGGCAAACGCCGTCCAGTTTCCCCGCCGAGCCGAGATTTCCAAAAGCTGCAAGGAAGCCGGCAAACAACACACCGTGATTGTGCCCCCGATGACCAGCCAGGCCTTCCAGCCTCCGCGCTCCGCATCCTTTGCGAAGAACGAATACGCGAAGAAGCTCACGATCAGCCCCGCGACATAGAGCGCCGTCGTGTAGTGCAAATAGAACAGCGCGACGAGAGTCGCAACGAGCGCAGCACGCCAGAGGAATCCGCCGCGTAACGATGCGAGAGCCAGAATCATGGCCCCGGCACTTGCGAGTTCGACGAGGGCATATGGTCGAGCCTCCGTGGAATAGAAGATCGACGCATGGTCGACGGAGACGAGCAGCGACGCAAGAACCGCGGACAAGAGAGTCTTCTCTCCAAGTCCCAATCGCTGTACCAGCAGCCATGTCATCCCGGGCAAGGCAATTCCAGCGAGCAAGCTCGGCAGCCGCAGGGTGAACTCGCTTTCTCCCAAGACGCGGGTTACGCCCCAAACCAGGTAAAAGTACAGCGGCGATTGGTTCCCTGCGGCTGCTCTCTCGGCAACTTGTGACAAGCCTCCCTGGACGCACCAGGAAGTATGCAGCTCATCGACCCACAGGCTCTCGTTGATTTGCCACAAGCGCAACACCGCCGCGAACGCCGTAATGGCGGCGAGCGTCATCCAATTCAGAGATGAAGAAGAAATGCGGCTCATTCCCCGCATCATACGCTACTCGGCAGTCGCGCCGGCGAGCTCTTCCGAGATGGCCGCGATCTGGTCAGGGCCAATAGAAGTCAGTTCTTCCGCAAATCCAACGAGCAGCGCCAGATCGCAGAGGCGGTTGATCCGCCGCGGAATGCCGAGCGTTTCCTGGTGGATCGCTTCCAAAGCACCGTCCGTGAAGATCGTCTTCTTCGCTCCCGCCGCGGTCAGGCGATGCTGAATATACCCCATCGTCTCTTCCGGCTTGAATCGTCGCAGCAGGCACTTCACCGCCAGACGTTCTTCCAAGTCGGGCCTGCGTTCAATGGCGAGCAAAAGCGAAGTTTGCCCCGTGAGCAGAAACGACGCCAGCGGCCGGGCCTCGTGCTCCAAATTCAACAATAGCCGCACGGTTTCCAAAGCTTGTGAGTCATCGAGCAAATGAGCCTCGTCGATGACGATGACCGCGTGCTTGCCAGCCTTGGCATTTTCCCGCAGTCGCGACTCGATACGCTTGAGACTTTGTTCGATCGTGAGCGTCGGTCCGCCTCCGGCACCGAGTTGGTCCGCTAAGTATGCCAAGAGCTGCCCCGGCGGCATTTGCGGAAAGACGAGATGCACTTTTGGCGACAGGCTTTCACCAAGTTGCCGCGTGAGGGTTTGGGCCAGGAGAGTTTTGCCCAGTCCTGCGGCACCGGTCAGGAGCGCGGCACCGCGCCGATTTTCCAGCGCGTAGCGGAGCTTGAGGAGCGCACCCTGCTGGGACTCCCCCGGATAATAGAACCGCGACTCGGCCGAATGGTCGAACGGTCTGGCCGCAATTTGCCAATGCGATTCGTACATTACGCCACAAACTTTTCTGAGGGAACGAAGTTCTCCGCGATGCCGACCGCCTCAATCCCGCTGATGCTCAGTCGCTCGCCAATAGCTTGGCTTTCCGCAGGAGTGCTATAGCGGAGATCACGCACCACAATCGCCGCATCGGCAGGAGGAGCTTCGTTTTCCGGAAATAGCGGCTCGTCGCCAGCTGCCGTTGGACCAAGATCGAGGACCAGTAAGTCAAACGAACTGGCAACTTCCCGCAGCATTTTGGTCAGTCGCGGATCCGCCAGCGAAAGCGGAGCGGCTGCGGTGGACGCGTCCAGAGGGAGGACGGTGAGGTTGTCTTCGATCGATTTGATGGCTGCTTCCGAAATGTTGGTTTTGCCCAGCGCCGCATCGTGCCAGCTCGCGGCGATCTCCAGGCCGAGGCTTGCCGCGAGTTGCGGGCGAGAAAAGTCTGCGTCGACCAAAGCGACTTTTAGCCCCGTCTTCGCCGCGCTCCGAGCGATGCAGATGGCCAAAGTTGTCCGCCCTTCTCCCCGCCGGCTGCCGGTAATGGCAATCGCATGGAGTCCGTCCCGCACGGCAGCGGCAATCTTGCCGCCGGCCTGCGCAAAGTAAGATTGGTCATCGCTCAGCAGCTTCTGGCAAAGTGCCGGCCAAAGGAAGTGATCCACCTCCCACGCCGGAGTCAGCGATATAGAACTGCGAGGCGATGGGGCGGTGGTGGATTTCGAAGGTGACTCCGTTGCGGGTGTAACCGCGACACCCACAAGCTCTGCGGCTTCCTCTTCAGAAACGACCAGTGGTCGCTCGTGAAGCTTGACCTCCGCGATTCTTGCTTTTGGGTCATCCTTGGCCGGTTGGATCAATTCCTCGACGGTCGGCTGGGGAGGCTGATGGGGCGCGGGAACGGGGGTATGCGCGGCATCTAGACGGAAAGTCCTCGTGGGGGGAGCATCCGGAACGCCCGTTTCAATGGTTGCCTGGATAGTCGGCGCAGCCGCCAATTCCGTCACCCCGGCGGACGGTGCGGGCATCGTTTCCAAGTCAATCGCAATCAGCGAGTTGGAGCGCGCAGCGGCAAGGTCTTCCTGATCGGGCCAGACAGCAATTGCCGATTCCGCGAGGGCCACCGATTCTTGCAACAATTCGTCCCAATGCTCTCTAGTTTCTACGGAACTCGCTAGCGGTGTAAAAACAGGATTCGAAGCCGCAATTGGCGAGGCAATTACCGTCGCGGCCGCATCCGTCTCCACCGCCGGCGGCACCTCCAACTCGATCTCAATGGAAGACGACTCGAGTGGAGGAGGGGGAATCTGGGCGTGCCTTTTTCGCGAAGGTGGTGGCGCATGTGGAACCACCGGCTGCGGCAATCTGGCGGCTGGGGCTGCCTCTTCATTTTCAAGCTGCGCCAGGCGATATCTCAGCGGTAACCGACGGGAGGCTCGCGAGCCAAAGTGTGGCGGCGGAACCGGCTCGGGTTCGGCAGCCAGGGAAGTCTCGATGCGGTAAAGCGAGCCGTCAGCGTAGATGTTTTCAATTTGCGCGCTCGCCAAATGGTTGAGCGGCGCGCGGGATTTTTGCCCTTCCACGGCCTGTGCACGCGCGGATTCGTTGCCAGGGCTGTGAGGGGCCGCATGTTTCGGAGCCAGCTCTTTGGCGTATGCCTTAATAAAGGCCTGATCCAGTGCGCTCATAACGGGGTCCGCTCGTTCGGGTTGGGGGGACATTGTTTGAGGAGCCCGGCTGGTACGAAGCCGGCGTCGCACGCGGCGGAACCGAAGCCGGCCGATTCTGCGCCGGCTGGAATTCACCGACGCTGCTGGGATTCGTTACGGGGTAATTGGTCGGCGCATTCAATTGCGGTTCCGAATTGGAGGGGGACTCAGTCGCCGGCTCCTGCGGTTGACTGCCTGGGGGGCCATAAACACTGGGCATTTCTGTCGCCGACTCATTTGCGGGCACTTCAGCTTCTATTTCAGGCTGACGTTTGGTCACGTGCGGGTTCAATTGCACCTTGGACCGCCCATCGTCAGGCTTGGTGGCGACTCTGGGAGACTCGGGTTCTTTCCACGGAAAGAGGGAAGTCGACTCGGCCACTTCACCTGGCAAGTCAGGTTCCTGGATAGAGTCGCCCGCGGTCGGTGCATGCAATTCGGCATGTGCCGCGGGTGACTGTTCATCCGCGGGATTCGCCTCTTTGAGGAGTTCGGGAGAGCGAACCGATTCCTGAGCAGGTGTCGATTCCTTCGCCGTGTAGGCATCGGTGATTTTTGATTCGGCTGCCTTAATGGGCAGTGGCTCCTGTGCTTCCTGTTCTGCTTTCGCGCTCACTGCGGATTCCGGATTCGCCGGAGGTGGTTCGTCACCGTTCTGGGCCAGATAAATCACGGCAATCAAGGCGACAATAAAGCCGACAGCAATGAACTTGCCGTGCGTCCGCATCCAATCATTGTTCGTGGGAACTGGCTGACGATTCTTCGCTCGCTGTTCTGCTCGCTCTCGCGGAGTTGGTGCGGTCGGTTCCTTGGGAGGTGTAGTTTCAGTCGTCCTGGCCGCTTCGTTGATAGCGATTCTAGAATCAGGCTCCGTGGTCTTCTCCTTCGGAGGAACTTCCAGCGAAGGTTCGGCAGCAACTGTCGGTGCCGATCGCGTCTGGTTTATCGCTGCGACCAGTGCCATCACTGCGGGCTGCAATTCCACTTTGCCATCTTCAGGAGGCGGTGCTATAGCAGGCGACAACTCGACACTGGAAATCTCGGGGTTTGGGGGCTGCAGTTTGCCGGCCGGTTCTTGAGTCGCAGTTGGGGGAGCAATGACCTCGGAAATGGGAGCCGGAGCCGGCGAACTCGGAGGCAAGACCTTGGACTGCGCCAGGCTCAAGTCCGCCAGTTGAAACAACACCGGCATTTCCAGCGGTGCCCGGATCGGCTTGCGGGAAACATCCCGCGTGGCGCGGCGTGGATCCGTCTGCAAAGAAGTTGTCATGCGGGCATCCTTACCGAAGTCGAGGGCCAGCTTCCTGCAGGCCCTTCTTTTCATCAAACTTCGCAACCTGCGCCAACACCATGGGCGCAACGTGCGCGACCTATACCGCCCCTCTGTTATCGGTTCCACCGGCACCAATCTTGACACTTGGGCAAACTTTAACGCCTGCGAAGGATATTCCCCAGAGGGAAACTCGTAGGATGGCCTTCCCGGGCCGTCTAGACTTCCGGTCAATAGCCCCCCCGAAACTACCGATTCTGATACAGGTTTTGTGGTCGTCTTTTCAAGGACTTACGTCGAAACGACTCGCCATAACTTTTTTTATGGCAAGCATTTGCGATAAATCGACTGAGCGCAAGCGTGATACCCTCGCCCTCTGCTTGATACACCCGCTGCCGCGCTACCAATCTCAGAGCTCAGGTTTTACTTTCCAGACAATTGGCGAGCGGCCCCGCGTCGTTCATGCCCAACAATCAGATTGTAAAAGAGCGCACAGCCATTCTGGAGGGCCCGCAAATCCAGGTTTTGGAAATGGAAGACCATACTGGAATATACTGGAATATACTGTACTAAAGTGTACTTATCCCGGTTGGCACATTCAAGCCTCTGGTGTCCTGAATCTCAAAGATTTC
>CAYUJE010000280.1:0-2498 GCA_964444865.1 uncultured Pirellulaceae bacterium
GTCCCCAACGGCGACTTCTCCTGCGTCCGCCGCACCCGCAGCAACACGCCGCTGCAAGCCCTGACAACCCTCAACGAAACCGTCTTCATGGAATGCAGCCGGGCGATGGCCGTCCGCGTCCTGAAAGAAGCCGGTAAAACCGACGACGACCGCCTCACCTACGCCTTCCGCCTCTGCGTCAGCCGCCCGCCGGAAGCGGACGAAATCACGGCCCTCAAAACCCTCCTCGAAAAACAGCGCAAGCGAGTCTCCGATGGCTGGGTGAACCCGGCCGAAATCGCCACCGGCGAAGCCGGCGGAAAAATCGTGCCGCCGGAAGGAACCACTCCCGCCCAGGTTGCGCTCTACACGCTCGTCTCCCGAGTGCTGCTGAACATGGACGAGACGATTACGAAGGAATGACACCTGACAAATGAAACTGACTTTTGCAATCCGCGCGACAGTCGTCGACGCTGACACCGGCGATGCTACAGTCGCACCTGAAGGCGTCTGTGGCATGCGATTGTGCGAAGAAAAGATTGCAGACTATTTGGATTTTGCAATTGCAGACCTTGGCGTCACTGGCGGAGAAGTCCACTGGAACGTCACTGACGGCATTTCCGAAGTTAGGGTGGAATTTTGGACTCCTGCCGTTCCGTCGACGGAACTGACTAACTCACTCCGCAAAGAAGTAATTGCGCAATTTGAAGATGGAATGGGTGAGGGTGGCTTCGCTGTCGAGGTGGCTGGCAATCCGCTAATTGTCGTTCCAGACTGCCATCAAACCGTGCACGTAGAAATCTTGGATGATGGCAGGATTGTTGAAGAGCCGTCTCGTATAGCGATTGCTGCGCGCGACGGTGACCTTTTGTCACTGCGGCGTGAACTTGATTCAAGTACTGACTCTGCTGACACGCGGCTTCAAGGTTACGCGCCACTGCACTTGGCCATTTTGTACGGTCATGTCGAGGCCGTGAAGTTACTCTTGGAAGCTGGCGCGGACCCGAACTTGCTGGATGCTCAGGGAATGACGCCAATTGAGTTATGCGCATTAGCAACCCAACTTGGCGATGACGAGAGTCAACAGATTGCTCGGATGCTTTTGGCCAAAGGAGCGAGGACCTGTCATCTTACTGCCAACGGCGAATCGGCAAAGTCATATGCATTAATGCGGCAAAAGCATCGTTTAGCGGAAGTACTGAACGGACAATTGAAGGAATAAGCCATGAATGTCTCAAATCACAAATCTGTAGATCTGGGTCGGGAGTCATTGGCGTCATAACCTTGCCACACTTGTTCGCGCCGCCGCCAATGACTCCCGTCCCCCTGAGGTAGCACCGGAAGAACCCTTTTCGTAGTTCGACAGTCGAGCCCCGGCCTGCATGATTCGGGCCGTGTTCGCCAGGCAGTGTCAGGGGGACGGGAGTCTTTGGCGAATTGCGATTGTACCGGTAGCCGGATTTCCCTCGCCAAAGACTCCCGACCCCGACTTTCCAGTCAAGGCAAAAATAATTGTTTTGCGTTGTGAACAAAATGGCATATTCGCGCATCTTAGGATTAGGCCTCCCTGCGCGCCTGGGAAACCGGCGGCGGAAGGTCTGTGGCCGTGCTACAACTGGCGATTTAGTAGCGATGATGTCCGCGTGAGTGAATGAAAAAGAGGTTATAAAATTACTAATACATCCCCTGAAAGAGCGGAGGTTTCGGTGAATCACAAAATAGGCGTGAAGCAGGGTTATGAATCGGAGCCAGTTGCCGCAAGTCGTGTGTGGGTAAGAGCTTTCGGAGAGGGAACTGATTCAGCGGAGGGTGAAAATGAGCCCGTGAATCGGACGAATCACGGGCGGTGGTGGCCGGTTATCGCGGTACGCGTACCAGCCCGACGCGCAAGCGAGGGTAATGCGTGTGGCACCGGGCAACGTCCAGTTCCCTCGCTCGCGCGTCGGGCTAGTGAGAGAAGATGCCCCTCGGCTTGTCCGAGGGGAGTTTCACCATCAACCTAGAAATCGGGAATCGAATTTCGCAAGATGCCGCCTGGTTCATCCAGGCGGAGTTTCACCTTCGACCTCGGCTCGGTGACAGAGGAAGAAGGTGAGGCTCCCCCGGAATATGCGGCCCGTGCATAATTATGCACGGGCCGAAAACACGTAAGGCTCGCTAGCCGCTGGACTTAGGGCTGTGCGACAGCCAGACTAAAAGAGAGGACGGTGGCGGGGAATGAAGACACCAGCCTGAAGCGCAAGCGAAGGACAGCGTTCTATCCTGATGGATGCCTTTCCTTCGCTTGCGCTTCAGGCTGGTGTCGAAACCGACCGCCACAGCAACTCACTGAACACTGAAAACTTATGGCCACTTCAAATCCCAAATCCGAAATCCTAAATCCGAATTCTGCCTCCCCCGCCCGCCGCTGGTTCTTCAAAGAATGCGGTGTCGGCCTAGGGGCGATTGCGCTGCAATCGCTGCTCGGCGGAAACGGCAGCAACTCGGCAATTGCCGCGCCTGCCTTCGCCGATCCCATG
>CAYUJE010000280.1:2598-4405 GCA_964444865.1 uncultured Pirellulaceae bacterium
CTGCTGCCGCACCTGGCGAAGGTGGTGGACGAGATCGCCATCGTCAAATCGCTGCACACCGACGCGTTCAATCACGCTCCGGCTCAGATTTTCATGAACACCGGCTCGCAGCAGTTTGGGCGGCCGAGCTTTGGCTCCTGGACGACCTACGGCCTGGGGAGCGATTCGCAGGATTTGCCCGGCTTTGTGGTCTTCAGCTCCGGCAAAAAGGGGCCCAGCGGCGGCTCGTCGAACTGGGGGAGCGGCTTTCTGCCGACGGCCCATAGCGGCGTGCTGTTCCGCAGCGGCGGCGAGCCGGTGCTGTTCCTTGGCAGCCCGCCGGGGATCGACCGCCAGGCCCAGCGGGATTCGCTCGACGCTCTCCGCACCCTCAACGAGAAGCGGCTCGGCGCGGTCGGCGATCCGGAAATCGCGGCCCGCATCAGCTCGTTCGAGATGGCCTACCGCATGCAATCAAGCGCCCCGGAGCTGATGGACCTCTCGCAGGAGCCCAAGGAAACGCTGGCCATGTACGGGGCCGAGCCCGGCAAGCCGTCGTTCGCCAACAACTGCCTGCTCGCCCGCCGCCTCGTCGAGAAGGGGGTCCGCTTCGTGCAGCTCTTCCACGAAGCCTGGGACCAGCACGGCAACCTGGTCGCCGACCTGAAGAAAAACTGCGGCGACACCGACCAGGCCTGTACCGCCCTGCTCACCGACCTGAAGCAGCGGGGCCTGCTCAAGGACACGCTTGTCATCTGGGGTGGCGAATTCGGCCGCACACCGATGGTGCAGGGGGGGAACGACGGCCGCGACCATCATCCCAACTGCTTCAGCATGTGGATGGCGGGCGGCGGCATCAAACCGGGGCTCACCCTCGGCCAGTCCGACGAGTTCGGCTTCAACGCCACCGAGGACAAGGTCCACGTCCACGACCTGCACGCCACCCTCCTGCACCTCCTCGGCTTCGACCACACCAAACTCACCTTCCGCTTCCAAGGCCGCGACTTCCGCCTGACGGACGTGCATGGGGCGGTGGTGGGGAAGCTGATTGCTTAAGGGTCAATTGCTGTGAAATTTCGAAGACAATATCTCGTGCTCCCCCTAATTCCCTTAGTGGTGCTATGCATCCTTGTGCTGACGAATCCTTCGCGGAGCCAGCATGCCAAACGATTTGCCGACGAATTGGGAAGGCTCGAAGCGGAACACATTGCCACCTGTCCAAAGTGTGCGGGCTCCCAACCGAGTGCCGGACCGGACGCAGATGACACTTTCTCCATTCTGGCGGAACAGGGGACCTATTATCAGAGTCTCTTTATCCTGTCCTATGTTTCCGATAGCGGACTGATTCGCGCGAAGACCATCGGAATTGGCGGGTTTGTTTTTGGACCGGTGCTGAAGAGGCCGCTGAGTTGCCCAAAAGACTTTCTGGTCATGCCTATACCGTCACCGATCAATCATGAATTTCACGTAACCATTCGGACAGATGACACTTTGCATGTGGATGGCCAACCAATTTCGAAAGCGGCTTTGCTAACGAGGCTGGAGGATTTGACTGATAAGAGCGAGACAAAGGTGATGCTGCATGTCGGGTCGGATGTGCAACACGTCACAGTGATCGAACTTATGGATCAGATTGGTTCGCTCGGTTTTCATCAAGTCGGAATGAAAATGATCCCTGACGGCGAGTGATCCATCCGGTCAGGAAAACCAGAATTAGGGTTAGGTTTAATTTCGACACCACGGCGTAAGATATACTGGAGTTGTCACGCCAGCGATTTAGGAACACCTCAATGACCTACCACGGCCACATTCAAAACGGCGTTGCGGT
>CAYUJE010000280.1:4505-8247 GCA_964444865.1 uncultured Pirellulaceae bacterium
TGCTCGACACGGATGTATTCTCGTACTTTGTCAAGCGTGACACTCGCGCAGCCCTGTATTCGCCCGACGTTGCCGGCGCACAGATTTGCCTGAGTTTTCAAACGGTCGCGGAGCTTCGCGCTTGGGCCATCAGCCGCAACTGGGGAACTCCTCGTCGCCAGAGCCTCGAAACGGCCATGCTGCGCTGCGTTGTGCTCCCCTATGACGACGACATGTCGCGACATTGGGCAGCGATTACAGCTCATCGCCGCAGCAAGGGTTTTCCCATCGAGTGCGGCGATGCTTGGATTGCCGCAACGGCTCTACGGCATGCCATCTCTCTGCTCACCCATAACTCCCGAGACTTTGCTGATATTCTCAATCTCAACTTGGTCACTCATGCCCCGTAAGAAACGAATTCCCGAGAACTTGGCCGTTAGCAAGCAAAAACAATTTGGCGTTACAGGCGAACTTTGGTCCTCGACTACCCAGCGATTCCTGCTCACGGAGTGAGCGGGCTACTATGCTTCCCTTGCCAAGTATCCCGCCGTTCGAGTTCGTGGCGGAGGGCGAGGAGGATGGCCGGTTTGTCGAGGCACCAGGAGGGCCCGATGAAATAGTCCGGCGGGGCGTCGCCGCTAATTCGTTCGACGATCATTTCGGGAGGCAGGATTTCCAGCACATCCACCAAGGTGCGGATGTAGTCGTCCCGCTGCATGAGTTCTACTTCACCCCGCTCCACCTGCTCGGCGAGCGGCGTGTTCTTGACGGCATACAAGTTGTGGATCTTGATCGCGTCCACTTTCAGCCGGGCCATTTCCTGGGCAGTCGCGAGCATGTCCTCGTGACTTTCACCCGGCAAGCCAAGAATGACGTGGGCGCAGATTTCAAATCCGCGTCCGCGGCTGCGGTTCATGGCATCGAGCATGGAGTCGTAATGATGGCCGCGGTTCATCCAGTCGAGCGAGCGGTCGTGGATGGTCTGCACGCCATACTCGACACTCAAATAGTTGCGGCTGGCGATCTCTTGCAGCAGGTCGAGGACATCATTCGGAACGCAGTCGGGACGAGTACCGATGGCGAGGCCGACGACCTGCGGGTGTGAGAGGGCCGATTCGTAAAGTGGCCGAAGTTTCTCCACCGGGGCGTAGGTATTGGTCGCCGGCTGGAAATAGGCCAGGAACTTTTCGGCTGTATAACGGGTCTTGAGTCGGCGGATGCCGTCGTCCAGTTGGTCCCGGATGCTCACACGGGGCGTCCGCCGACTGGGGCTGAAGCTGCGGTTGTCGCAGAACGTGCAACCGCCGATGGCGACGGTTCCATCGACGTTGGGGCAGGTGAAGCCGGCATCGAGACTGACTTTCTGGACTCGCTCACCGAACTTCTGGCGCAGAAAGAAGTTATAGGCGTGATATCGAAGGCCGGCAGAGCGCCACAACGAGGCCGCGACCGGTTTCCCTATTGTCGCATCCCCCGAGCTAACGCCTGTGGCGGTCGGAAAAGGGGGGCTCGAAATAGTTTTGATTGACGTCACGAACCCCCTCGTATAGACTACTCAACGAGGCATGGACAAAGTTGGAAACAGAGAAATGGGGCAAAAGCGACACCCACCACTTGCATGGTAAGTCGCGCCAGCCGCCCCAGCAAGGGAAGCTGAAATGTTCGGTGAGCTAATTCCGATCGGGGGCGGAGATACAATTCCGCTTCTCAAAAACACGCTCGTCGTGGGTCGCCGCGAGTCGTGCGATATTGTGCTGCGATTTGGCAATGTTTCTGGCAACCATTGTCAGCTCAGCCTGGAAGGGGGCTATTGGTTTGTCCAGGATTTGAATAGCCGCAACGGGGTAAAAGTGGACGGGGCGAAGGTGATGCGAAAGCGTCTCGACCCAGGCTGCACGTTGGCGGTCGCCAAGCACAAGTATGAAGTTCGTTATGTGCCGGCAGAACTCGGAGCGATCGGACCGCCGCCAGACGAGGAAGACTTCGAGCAGGTCATGGGGCGCTCGCTGCTGGAAAGCGCGGGCCTTATGCGACGGCCTTCGGCTGCAGCGCCACGGCGATACGACGTGACCAAGGACAGCCCCGGCCAGATAAAGAAGAAAGCGGAAGACGATTAGTGCTTGAGCGAGCCATCGGGCTTTTTTGCGGCAGCGGCCAGGATGCTGTCGAAAGCCGATTGTGAATGCGCCAGCAGATCCCGGTAGTCGCTCGTCTCGATCTCTTCCCCCATCAGCTCCACTTCCCACGGCCCCCGGTATCCGGCCTTAGTCAAGGTGCGAAGGATGTTGGCGAGCGGCAAACGCCCATTTCCCAAACCACAGCGGTTTGGTTCCCGCGAAGGCGGAAACTTGCTGTCCGCGAGCTGCACCAAGGCCAGAAAGGGAACAACAGCGGGCAAACGCGACTCTAAGTCGGCCTCAAGACCCCAGTAATAAGTGTCGAATACGAGCCGCAGCGAAGGGGAGTTATAACGGCTGACAAGTTCGGTGGCGTCTTCCAAGCTACTAAGAAAGGTCCAATCGGCACCGGCTTTGGGGGGCATCGGCTCCAGTGCGATGGCCAGCTTGAGTTGCTCAGCCAATGGAAGGAGCTTATCCAGGGCCGAGAGCAGCAGGCGGCGAACATGTTTTTGGGTATGCATCGCCCGCGAACCGCTGTGCACGATGAGGCAGCCGGCATTGAGGGCCTTGGCCAAACGAAGCGCGTCGCAGGCGTCCTCGATGCTCTCCTCGTGCGAATGGTCGCCGCTTCCCGTGAAGCCGCCGGCCCAAAACAGGCTGGAGACTTTGAGCTGATGTTCCGCCAGAAGGGCACGCCCCTGTTTTTCGCCAAAATCGGAAAGCTTGTGCCGCCAGACGCCAATTCCCTCGATTCCCGCAGCGGCATAGTGCTGGACATCTTCTTCAAACGACCAGCGATAGGTCGTCAGTTCGCACATTGCCAGACCAGCCATCCGTGGTGACTCCCAAGGGAGGACGCTGTGGACTCTGAAGGTGAGCCCGTATGAAGAGGGACCAGTATAGGGTCCACGTTGGGACTGTAAAGCAATGGCTAGCACGGTTTGATGCAGGGGGAACTCATTTTTTCGGAATGCCAGTTTTTTTGGCAGTGTCCGCATGGAAACTGCCCAATTGCGCAGCCAGCTAACGCCCGCAGCGGCTTGCCCCTATCAATTTCCCGGCGTAAAGTCGTCGTTTGGAAGTGGAACTCCCTCCGGGGAGACTGGCCCGCAATTTGCTGTTGCTCCGCCCATGAAAGTCAGGCGGCTGGCAGGTACGAGTCTTGCGAGAAATGCCTCTCGCGCGGCATGCACCAAGAGAAACCTTTTCAGGAGCTTTCGATGATTAAGATTGAGGCGATCATCCGCCACCACAAGCTAGATGAAGTGAAAACTGCCCTGGTAGCCCAGGGATTTCAAGGGATGACCGTCACGGAGGTGCGGGGATTTGGCCGGCAAAAGGGGCAAAAGGAGACCTACCGCGGTGCGGAATACAAAATTGACTTTGTTCCTAAGCTCAAAGTGGAAATTGTGACCTCGACCGAGAACAAGGACCGCGTCTGCACGGCCATTATCAAAGCCGTCCAGACTGGCCAGATTGGCGATGGAAAGATTTTTGTGACCGAAATCAAAAGCGCGATTCGGATTCGCACGGGCGAAACCGATGAAGCGGCAATCTAAAGCCGTTTTGCATTCGTGCTCGAACGAATTAACTGCAAGATTTACAAAGGAGTTTACCCGCTATGCCGATGGAGTTTGCACCCG
>CAYUJE010000281.1:0-8234 GCA_964444865.1 uncultured Pirellulaceae bacterium
CGAGCGTTGAATTCCCCACGCCGGTAACACCGGTGGACGACCTGCCGCCGGCGACCGTGATTACCAGTGTCGTGAAACGCGGCGGCAAGCTGCTGGTTTCCGGTTCCTGCAGCGACAACGGAACGGTGAAGCAGGTTCTCGTGAACGGCAGCCAAGCGAAGGAGATCTCCGCAAACTTTGCGACCTGGGAGATTGAGCTCGCTGCCGCCGACGCGAAGTCGATTTCCGCGCATGCCGAAGATGAGGCGGGGAATGTGGAAAAGCTCTCGCATCAAAGGGACATCAAGTAGTTCGGTGCATGAGAGATGCGCAAACTCCTGTCACGCGTCGATGACGTCTTTCAGATCGCAGAGCGCGGCTGCGTAGTTGCGCCGGGAATCCCGCAATCCTCCGACGCTCGCATCAAGATTGGCGACGGCGTGTGGCTGACTCGCCCGGATGGGTCGGAGACCAATACGGTGGTACGCGGAATAGAGATGGGAGGCCGCATCCCGGATTCTGGGATCCCGATCCTACTTGGTTCCGAACTTACAAAAGATGACATTCCGCCGGGCACGTTGCTCTCGGTCGAATTTGACCCATCCGCAACCCTTGTGATCCATGCGAAATCGGAAACAGACCCGATCGAACTCGAATCGCTATTCTCGACTACCGACGATGGGCAACTCCAATTTGGCTGGTCTGCCCGCAGTCGTCGACGCGGCGTGACACCAACCGAGTTGGAAACGAGTGACATCGAATTCGTGGACTACATCATGGAGGGATTTGTTCCGTATCACATTAACGTGTCGGTCAGCGGCCATACGCTCACGCTGACAATGTCTCTTCACGGAACGAATCGCGACGAGTACATTGAGCCACAGATATGCCATTACCTTCGGCAAGCTGGGTTGACCGTAACCTCAACAGAGCACCGAACAAACGGTTGAACGTGAGCGGCGGATCACGTCGGATTTGAAGTCGACGGTTTCTGGCCGCCGCCACGTTAACCGAAACGATGTGCGGAATGGACGGGGGCGGGAGGAGTTTTCGCGGCGAAAACCCCTCCCGACCCCTTATCGCAGTGCTTCCTTCAGCCATGCCGCCGGCGGCACTTCCTTCTCCTCCGGATGGACCAGCCGATTCTGGCCGTCGACCTGGCGGGTGAGGAGAAGCTTTCGCGGGGCGAGAGCGTCCACCAGGAGGGGCAAATCGCCGGCGGGAATTGCCCGAGGAATGATGACGTCGTGGGGGACATAGAGGTAAGGACTTTCCAGCAGCGACTCGTAGCTGACGAGAGTGCCGCGGGCATAGACTGCGCGGATCTCTTTTTCCCCTTCGAAGAGTGCCGTGAACAAGACTAACAGTCCCCCCAGTGGCTCGGACGATTTGGGACCGTTTGCGACGTCGAAAGGAGCGGCATGGTCCTTGCCAGTGGGATTCACCGGAGCGAAGGAGTCTCCCCAAAGCGCAATCCGCCCGGCGTCCAAGTCCTTGCGGCTGCGGAGGAATTGGAGGACCGAGCGGAGGTCCCGCACCTGCGCGCCGACCATCGTTTCCCCCAGCATCAGTTCCGAGGAAGAGTAGCTCGTCAGGGAGCCGTTCCTGCCTCGGCCTTCATCGGGGCTCGTTTCGCCGGTGCCGCGCACATCGGGGAGGCAGACGGCGATGCCGCTCTCGAGCAACTCTGCGATGGGTCCGGCCCGCTCCTGGAGAAACTTCTCCTTGCCATGTTGACTCACGGCGACAATGCAAGAGACGCTCTTCTTCTCCCCAGGTTTGATCAGCAGAAGAGGCACCACGATGCCTGGCTCGACTTCCAACGAGATCCGCTCGACCGAGAAGGTGCCGTCCTGTTGTTGAGGGAGCGATTTCTGGACCTTGGGTTCCTGTCGCGGCAGTGGGTCCCCCAGTGTGCTGAACCAAATCCCTTCCAGGTTGCTGGCTCGCTTTTGCGGCAAGACTTTGGCTTGGCCTGCTCGCAATCGGTCGAGCTGCTCCTTGGCCCGCCTGGCCAGCAACACATGCAGCGGCGTCGGTTGGATGTCGGTTGTTAGGCAGGCCAACTCCTCCGCTTTCCGGTGGGGCTGTTCGTCGTGCGAGGGCTTTTCGATCTGGAACCATTTTTGAAAGGCGTCGTCGATGGCAACGCGGTGGACGGGGCCAATGTTGTTGCAATGCGTGTTGCCGGGACCACTGCCGCGGACGCTTCCTTCGCCGTGCGTGGAGGCAAGATTATCCTTGGCATCGTAGAAACCATAGATGGTCTGCAGCCGCTTCCAGACCGGATCGTGCTCCCTGTCCCACGCGAATTCGTGGGCATAGACCAGCCGCCGAGGCGCGGCCGCGCCGACGATGACCCACGGAGCAAAGCCCCCCTTAATGCTCCCTGTGATATTGCGGGTCGATTCCCAACTGCCGCCGCCGAAGTAGTTGAATGCCAGTTCGGGATTCGGCGGCAGCGGGTAAGTCGTCTCGGGCTGCGGGCCGCCGAAGTTGAAGGGGACGACCGCCGTGATCCGCTCGTCGAGGGCCGCCGTCACCGCCACCGGGTCTCCGCCGCCGGCCACCGCGCCGAGCAGGATGATCCGCTTGGGATCTACTCCCTCGCGGCCCAGCAGTAAGAACACGCCGCGAGACAGGTCATTCGCCATCCAGCCAATCAGGCTCCCGCCAGCCAGGTGGAGTTGCATGCCCGAGTTGTAGCGAAAGAAATAGTCCTGCCGGCTGGGGCGGAATTCGCCGGGATAGTCGGCCGCCGTTTTGAAGGCATGCTGTCGCCGCTCGCCGTGGCCCAGTTGATCCATCACCAGCACCAAGCAGCCTTGTTTGGCCCAAGCGATTCCCATGTCTTGCAATTCGCCTTGCGTTTTGGGGGCGTGATGACTGTGGCAAAGCAAAATGCCGGGCATCGAGTCCCGCGGCTCGGCAGGCTTGTAGAGATTGGCCGTCACGAGCAATCCCGGACGGCTCTCAAAGACGAGGTTCTCAATCTCGTAGCCTTCGCCGCGGAATGTGCCGGTGACTTTTTCGTTCAGTGGTTCCGACAAAGGAACTATTCTGCTCACGGACTGCCGCAGGGCTTTGATCCGCGAATCACGGAACTGCTCCCAGTCCTCCTTGGTCTTCACCTTCGCCCACGCGGCAGATTCCCGCTCATTAGCTTCCTTGCGGCGTTTGCGGATATCCGCGCCGAGCATTTCCCGCAATCCCTTCTGCTCGTCCTTCTCCCGATAGACGCGCGAGTCGAGCTCCTGGAGCCTTTTGACGAGCCCTTCGTCGGCTGACGAAGGGGGGGCGGCGGAGAGCGCGCCCAGAAAGAGAATGCAAGCCGCGGCAAGATAACGCATGGCGATGCTCCGGGAGGAGGAGAGTGGTTCCCGGAGACTAATTTAAGCCTGATTTCATCGCCATGAAAGCGGCTAACCCGCTGAAGCGGGTTACTACGAACTGAGCAGTTCCTTGATGACCTTCCCCTTGCTGATGGCCATCGGCCGGCCGATGGGGGTGAGGAGCTCTTCTTCGAAGTTGATGCCGAGGGCGGAGAAGACGGTGGCGTGGATGTCCTCGACGTTGCGGGGGTCGTGGACATTGTCGGCCAGATCTTTGATGTCTTTGCGGTCGAGCTTGGGATTCGGGTCATTCGAGCCGATGGTCATCCCGCCACGGATGCCGCCACCGGCCAGCGCGATGGAAAAGCCGTGGGGCCAATGGTCTCGTCCCCCGGCCGCAGCGCCGACGGCGGGGGTGCGGCCGAACTCGCCACCGCAGAGAACCAGCGTTTTTTCCAGCAGGCCCCGGTTCTTCAATTCCTTGATCAGAGCGGCGAAGGCGGGGTCGAGAATTTTGTTGCGTCCCGCGACGAGGGCGTGATTGTTGGCATGCGTATCCCAGCCGTCGAGCGTCACTTCCACGCAGCGGACACCGACTTCGATCAAGCGGACCGCCGCCAGGCAGGCGCGGCCGAATGGCTCGTCACCAAAGTCCTTGCGGAGCGCTTCGGGTTCCTTGCTCACGTCAAAAGCTTTGAGCTGATCGGAGGACATCATCTTCT
Source organism: uncultured Pirellulaceae bacterium (assembly GCA_964444865.1). Classification (GTDB taxonomy): domain Bacteria; phylum Planctomycetota; class Planctomycetia; order Pirellulales; family Pirellulaceae; genus SXOA01. The sequence continues at coordinate 4,034 of CAYUJE010000281.1, forward strand.
GAGCCCGCTTGATGGAATCGACATGCAGCGTCTTGGCTTCGTCGAGCTTCTTGATGCGGCCCTTGGCGAATTGTTTTTCCACCACGTCGAGGTCGGAGAGCCGGCGGTCGAACCGTGCGTCGCTGACCTGTTTGGTCACATCGGGGATGGGACCGCTGGGATCGAAGGTCTTGAATGCGTCGTACTTGTCCCCCAGGTAACCGCCGCGAGCGGCCCACTGGTTCGGCAGAATGGAAACATGCCGAGGGATTTCCACAATTCCCTTGTCGGCCCCTTCGGTCTTATGCGCTAGAATCGCGCCGATGGAAGGATGCAGCAGCGTGGGATCGGGACGAAACCCTGTCTTGACGTTGTAGGTGGCCCGCTCGTGGTCCCCTTCCTTGCTGACGAGAGAGCGAACAATCGAAATGTGCTCCATCTGCTCGGCCACCAGCGGCAGCCCTTCGGCCAGGTAGATGTCTTTGACCGAGGTCTTGATTCGTTTGGTTCCTCCCGCCACGGAGCTGTTCGGGTCAGGATGCGGATCAAACGTTTCGTGCTGGCTCGGCCCCCCTTGCATCCACAGGATAATCACCGAGTGGGCCGGCGCCCCCTTGGGAGATTGCTCTGCCGCCTTGGCAAGTTTTTCCGCCAACGGTGTCAGCCAGCAGATGCCAGACATACCGGCAGCTTGCAACAGCGTACGGCGGTTGATGTGGGAGAGAGTGCCGCAGGAGGGGAAGGTATTCATGAGGAGTCAGAGGACAGGGGTCAGGGGTCAGAAAAACATTCGTCATTCGGGCTTCGTCATTACTCTCAGTGGTTCCACGAGAACTCCGTGCTATTGAGCAGCACCCAGTACATATCTTCCATTTTCTGAGAGCGACTGGCGGGGTCTTTATCGGGGAAACGTTCGTTGAGGCGAGTGATAAAATGAGCTAATTCTCGAGAGGAAGGACGGCGGGTGAGCGTGGCGAGGTACGCGGTTTCGACGGCCTTCTCGTTGTCAGTGGTCACCATCGTAATGCGCGTGGAGGCATTCTGGATCGGGTTGTTATCGCTCCGCTCCTTCACCAGTTCCCCATTCATCATCAACAGCCGCTGCGGGATGGTCCCGCCACGGTCGATGAATTCGTCCTCTCCCAGGTCGCCATACCGCTCAACAAACTGGTTCGTGGAAATGAACTTGCCAAGCTGGCTGAAGAGGTGGGCCTGGGCATTAATCGTCGGCAAAGAGGACGACTGAATCACGGAGCCGGCCACTTGCTCGGGGCGCAGGCGAGTCACGGGATAGACCGCCCACTCGGCTTCGTGCTGGGGCGTGATCTCAAATTCGGATCCGCTGTCGAGCTGATAGACTTCGCTGGCGGCGATGATTCGAATCAACCGTTTCAAGTCGTAGCCGTGGGTGATGAAATCGTCGGACAGTGTTTCCAACGCTGGGGGAAACGGGCCGTCCAGCGGGATATCGTCGACGGGATTCACCAGCGGCCGGCCGAACATCAAAGCCCAGATGCGGTTGACGGTGGCCCGGGCGAAGGGCTTGTTCTGGGGGTTCGTCACCCAGCGGGCGAGTTGCTCGCGACGATTTCCTTTGCCGTCGAAAATTTCCTGGCCATAGGGAACCCGAGGGGGGACGACTTCTTCTTTCTCCTCGCCGAGGAATTTGTACTCGTATTTTTTTCCTACTTCGTCCCGCACTCCCGTGAGTTGCAGGCGAGTTTCGCTAAAGAAGGCGGCTAGTTGATGGAAATCCTGCTGCGTGCCGCCGCGCGGCTTGCCGTCCTCCATGATGGTCACTTTGGCGAGCTTGTCATCGTGGCATTGCACGCAGTCGATACGCATTCCCAGGAAGGCCCGCGTGGTGCGGGCCGCGAGGCGGATCTCGTCGGGTTGATTTCCCATGTCCTGTTTGGCAGTGACGGTGACGAAGTTGACGGCAGGGGAGGCATTCCACAGTCCGGTGTCGGCAATGAGCTCCGTGACGATTTTGTCATAGCGGTCGTTGCGATGGAGATGTTCCGCCAGCCAGGTGACGAATCGACGGCGACGATAGATGAGAAAGGGTCCGTCCTCGGTGCCGACATAGGCGCGGGCCAATCGCTCGGCGACGTAATCGGAGTAGCGGCGGTCTTCGAGCAGGTGGGCGACCCACCACTCAATGCGGTCTTCGGGATTCACTTGCTCCAAGGCGCGAATTTCCTCGACCGAGGGAATGGTCCCGGTGAGGGCCAACGACAGGCGGCGGACAATGGCCAGTTCACTGGCCTTTTCCGCGTGGGAAAGTCCCTCGGACTTCCAGTGATCTTCGAACTGCTGGTTGATGCGGGCGGTCGTCAGGGTCCAGGCGTCGCTGCTCGGATTGGCTTCCGTGGGAAGTGACGCGGACACGAGCCGAGCCTTGCCCCCCGTGAAAGTTTGCGGGGTGTGGATCCGGTTACGATCCAGCAGGGAACTGGCAATCATTCCGAGTCCGGCCAGGCAGAGAAGAATGAACAGGAAGTTGCGTGCCCACATAATTTGATCGTTTGTAGTAACCCGCTTCAGCGGGTTTGTGTGCGGAACCTGAACCCGCTAAAGCGGGTTACTACGAACAAGCTTTTCGCCCTTGAGGCGAATTCCTTGAAACGCCCCCGCGGGTATTTCGGTATTATCCTCGACCACCAGCCAAGGACGCTAGAAGGAATTACCTTTGGCTCTCCCCCTAAGTTTCGTCTAAAATCCATTTCCGGCGGCACGTTAAGTCGTTTGCTGGCAACCACCTGGAACGCATGAACAGCATACCGACCACTGATAGCAGCGAGGAACTGGCTTCCGAGGCACTCCCCGCCGACCTGGTGCGTGAACACGAACCCCCCATTCGGCATTCGTCGCCGGAAGAGGGGGCATCCGACATTGTTTTCCTCCCCCCCCCGCACGAGCCCCCCGCCGAAGCCGCGCTCGAACCGCCGGTGGTTGCTGCCGAGGGTGTTGAACCGGTTGTTGCGGAGCGCGTGCCGCGGAGCTGGCCCATTTATCTTTGGTGGCTGCTTTGCAAGACTTTGGAATGGTTGTTTGGCCTGGCGAGCGTCGTGGGCTGCCTGGCGGTGCTGTCGGCTGTTCCCCTGGTGCAGTTTGTCAGCCTGGGTTATCTGCTGGAAGCAAGTGCCCGGGTGGCCCGCAGCGGCAAGTTGCGGCACGGCTTTATCGACATGCAAAAGTTTGCCCGCATCGGCAGCCTGGTGTTTGGCACTTGGATCATGCTGCTGCCGCTGCGCTATCTCTCCACGTTGGCACAGGATGCGTATCTGGTGGACCCCACGGGAACCAGCGCGCGTCTATGGCGCGTAGGGCAGCTTATTTGCACCGCGCTGATGCTCGGTCACATCCTGCTCGCGTGGTATAGCGGCGGCAAATTGCGGCATTTCTTCTGGCCTTTTCTGATACCATTTCAACTGGGAGCCAAAGTGGTCTTTGGAAGGATCATCGGCCCCGTTGTCCGGCCACTGGTGGTGGGGATTTCACCCCGCCTCGCCGAAGACCTTTATATCGAGCGGCCTCTCTCGGCCTGGTTTCCGCCGGCCATTTTGTGGGCCGGCCTGGTTCGGGGAAAAATGTACCGCCGCACCCGCGACGCCGTTTGGGATTTCGTCGCCAGCCTGCAATTGCCGCAGTACTTTTGGCTGGGACTGCGCGGCTTTGTCGGGGCGCTGACCTGGCTGTTCATTCCGGCGATTCTCTTGATGGGGGGAACTTCGCTCCCCAACGGCGGGCTGGCCTTTGTGTCGGGCTGGCTGGGAGCGTTCCTGCTGGGAATCGTGGTGATTTATCTCCCCTTCGCGCAGACCCACATGGCGGTGCAAAACCGGTTTGTGGAAATCTTCAATCTGGGAGAAGTCCGCCGCCAGTTTTCCCGCGCCCCGCTGGCCTGGTGGCTCGCCCTTACCCTCACGTTGCTCTTTGCGATTCCGCTGTACCTGCTCACGATTGAAGCGACGCAGCGCGAATTGACCTATCTGATTAATTTGCTCTTCGTCGCCTTCATTTACCCGGCCCGCCTCGTCCTCGGCTGGGCCATGGGGCGCTCGCTGCATCACAAACAGCCACGCTATTTTCTCGTCAGTTGGCTGGCCCGATTCGCCGTGATTCCAGTGGTGCTGGGCTACCTGATCATCCTCTGGGCCAGCCAGTACACCTCCTGGTTCGGCCCCTTCAGCCTGCTGGTCCAGCACGCCTTCATGGT
>CAYUJE010000282.1:0-8185 GCA_964444865.1 uncultured Pirellulaceae bacterium
GCCCGCTCTTGGCGTTCTGGGCCCGCACCCCAGCGTTGCCCAGCGCCTTGAGCTGCCGCATGGCTTCTTCTGGAGTCACGCCAGCGCTTTTCGCCTTCGCGGGGGTCGTCTTGGCTCTTGGCGCTTTGGGTTTCGTTGTCGTCTTCGATGTTGGTTTTTTTGCCATTGTTTTAGCCGCCAATGCTGGCCGCCCAATTGATGAAGAAGGGTAACTACCAAGTTGACCAGGCCGCCGCAGTCAACTCACCATTCGACTCCGACCAGATCAGCGGCTCTGGGTCCAGCGGCTGGTTAGGTGTCATTCTGCCAACCGTTCTTGCAGTTCCTTAACACCGGGCATCCGATCATTGATTTTCATCGCTTCAGCGCAGATCTTGCGAGCGTCAGCGAGAGTGCCCGACGCCTCAAGTACCAGAGCATAGACCAACACGTCTGCTGGACACCGATGTTTGCTCGAGTAAGCATACCTGCCGAATTCACAGGCTCGGTCAGAATCTCCCGATTGGATCAGGAGTTTGGCGAGCATGCGCATCGGTGCGGTTTCAAAGCGTGCATAGCTCTTGACCTTTTTTACGTGGCTGGCGAAGTATTCCTCGAGTAGTTCCCTCGCTTTGTCATGGTTGCCTGCGTTGCGAAATGACTCCGCGCAATCCGCCCATGTTTGCGGGTTCACGCCCATTCCTTGATACGGACCGTCAGGATTTGCACGCAATTCCTTCAGACGATCATCCGCCGCCCGTTGATGATTACCGAGCGATGCAAGCGTTCTAGCGCGCCAATCGCGCGCCCCCGGAAACTTCGGGTCGATTGTTAAAGCGCGGTCGAAGTCTGCGATTGCGTCTGCGACTTGATCAAGGTTCAGCAACGCCATTCCGCGTTCAAAGTAAGCTTGGGCGTTGCTTGAGTCAGCGGAAATCGCCTGCGTCAGAAGATTGACTGCGCCACGGTAATCCTCCGCATCGGACAAGTCGATGGCGCGGTAGACGAGTTCAGTTGAGTTAGGCATAGTGTTTCTTTTGACACATAACCACTGAATATCCAGAACACGTCCGCATAGTACCGGGTGCCCGAATGATCGTCAAATCCGAGCTTACGATCGCATGGCCCGCCGAGCTTGTCTCGGTGGAGCCATGATTTTGCACAATGAGCACGAAAGACGAAAAACGCGTCCCGGCCGAGCTCGCCTCGGTGGAACATATGACTCCCCGGTGCGAGTCATTTGCTCCACCGACGCTAGGTCGAATGGCACGAGGATAGGCATGTTGAATGGCGCGAGTCACGAAACCAGCGCGCAAATGACCTGTACTCCCCTCTCCCCGGTACTCTGGGGAGAGGGGTTGGGGGTGAGGGAAGAATTGGGCTAGCGGGGCAGCCCCCTCATCCCCGGCCCTTCTCCCCCGGAGTACCGGGGGAGAAGGGAGCACGAATCTCGCTGGCGAGAATGACGCGGCGAGCTTTCGCGCTTAACCTCGTGCCATTCGACGCTAGGCCGGCAGGGGCACTCTTGTCTCATTCGTCCGGCTAGTGCAAAGTCATTTCACCAACCGAGACAGGCCCTGGGGGTGCCGCGACGAGAAAATATTATTTTGTACAATAGTGAATAAAAGTACCGTTTCGCGCATCTTACGGATGGGGCCCGATGCGCGCGGGGCGAAGCCCCGCGAGCGCCAGTGTCCTGTGTGAGGAGGCGTGACGATGAGCAGCTTATCGCTACTTATCACCGTTTGCAGTGAATCAACGACGGCGAAGATGCAAGTTAAGGAGTGACCGAGACTTATGGCAGCGAAGGGCGGAAGAGTGAATCGACAAGGAGCTTATCAGAGGGGACCGGCCCCAGGGTGAATCGCGGCCCACCCTGCTCGGAAGGTCAATGTAATTCAGTACTTATGTATCTATACACGAGAAGGTATGAATCAAGAATGGCCTGATTGCGGCGCAAATGAATCATTAAAAGCACGCTAAAGTGTGAAATGGCAAGAGGTTGTGAAAGGGTGGGCGGCGCGAGAAGAAGAGGATGAATCTATGAATCTGGATCGTCTGACAACCCGCGCGAGGACGGTGCTTTGGCGCAAAGCACTATTCCCTTGCTTGCGCGTCGGGCTGGTGTTGCCGCGCGCTATGGCAACTGGTCCGGGGATGGGCCATAATGCAAGGGTACATCGGGGGTGGACCCAAACGCCCCTCGCGGTATCCCGCCCGAAAATCCCCTCCTTCGTGAGGTCCCGCCTTATGTCTGATACCAGCCTGACGCGCAAACGAAGGAAAGCCCCTTTTCTGCAAACCGCGCTGTCCTTCGCTTGCGCGTCAGGCTGGGGTCGGAAGTGCGTGCTGGCGATTCTGCTGCTGGTCGTGATGAGCGCCAGCCGTCTGATGGCTCAGTCCCTGGTGGCTCAGTCCCTGGTGGCGACTCCCGCCGAGGTCACGCTCGAAGGGAATTTTGCCCGGGTGCAGCTCGTGGTGACCGCGGCCGATGCGAGTGGGGTGGTCAATGAGCGGAGCGAGGATTTGACGACGGGGGCGAAGTTCGTTTCGTCGGATGAGAAGATTGTGAGCGTGAATGAGCGGGGGCTCTTGCTCGCCGTTGCTGACGGGCAGGCAAAAATCACGGTCACGGCTGGTACGTTGACGAAGGAAGTGTCTGTTACCGTCAGTGGCGTACTTCCGCAGCCAGTAGTTGGCTTCACCGAGCATATCCGCCCCATTCTCAACAAAGCCGGCTGTGCGATGGCGGCTTGTCATGCTTCGCAGCACGGCAAAGGGGGCTTTAAGCTCTCCGTCTTCGGCAGTGAGCCGAGCCAGGACTGGACGGCGATGGCCCGCGACAGCGTGCAGCGGCGGACGGATTATGTTCAGCCCGAGAACAGCCTGATCTTGCTCAAGCCGACGATGGGAATGCCGCACGGTGGCGGTAAGCGAGTTGAAAAGGGCTCCGTCGAGTATCAAACCCTGCTCGCCTGGGTGCAGGCCCATGCTCCCAAGCCGGCGGCCACCGACGCGGAAGTAACGAAGCTCACTCTCTATCCGGCTCGCCGCGTCGGCCAGGTCGGCCTCAAGCAGCAAATCCGCGTGGAGGCGGAATATGCCGGCGGCAAGCGGAAAGATGTCACCGCGCTGGCCCGATTCGATTCGATGGACGATGGCGTGGTCAGCGTCAGTCGCGACGGCCTGGTGACGACCGTTGGCAAAGGGCAGGGAGCCCTGATGGTCCGGTTTGAAGGGCAGGCGGAAATCGCCCAGTTCGTCGTGCCATACGCAGATAAAATCGAGCTCGCCGGCTGGCAGAACAACAATTTTGTCGATGAGCTCGCCGCAGCCAAGTTCCGCGAGCTCGGCATCGAGCCTTCGCCGCTGTGCGACGACTCCACGTTCATCCGCCGGGCTTATGAAGACGCCCTCGGCTCCCTCCCCACGCCGGAAGAGACGCTGGCGTTCCTCAATTCGCAAGAACCGAACAAGCGAGCCAAGCTCGTCGATCGGCTGCTCGGCTTCGAGACCGGCGGGCCGCCGAACAATTACAACGACCTCTATGCCGCCTACTGGTCCCTCAAATGGTCCGACCTCATCCGCAACAGCAGCCGCGAGCTCGGGGACCAGGGGATGTGGTCGCTGCACAACTGGATCAAGGAATCGTTCCGCACGAACAAGGGTTTTGACAAATTCGTCCGCGAGCTGGTCACCGGCAAGGGCTCGATCTACAAAAACGGCCCGGCCAATTACTTCCGCATCAACAACACGCCGCCGGAGATGGCGGAAAGCACTTCGATGCTGTTCCTCGGCGTGCGGCTGGAGTGTGCCAAGTGCCACCATCACCCGTTCGAGAAATACAGCCAGGACGACTACTACGGCCTGGCCGCGTTCTTCGCCCGCGTCAGTCTGAAGGGGAGCGAGGAGTTCGGCATCTTTGGCGGTGAGCAGGTAGTTTGGATGAACGACCGAGGCGAGGTCAGCAACCCCCGCAGCGGCAAAAAAATGGAACCCAAACCGCTCGACGCCCCCGCCGTCGATCATCCGCTCGACCGTCGCATTCCCCTCGCGGACTGGATGACGGGCAAGGACAACCCGCTCTTCGCCCGCGCGGTCGTCAACCGCTATGTGAGCTACCTGATGGGGCGCGGCCTCGTCGAGCCGGTGGACGACATGCGGAGCACCAACCCGCCGAGCAACCCGGCTCTCATGGATGCACTTTCGAAGCAGTTCACCGACAGCGGCTTCAATCTCAAGGAGCTGATGCGGACCGTGATGACGAGCCGGCTCTATCAGCTTGATTCGCAGCCGACGCCGAGCAACATCGGCGATCGGCGGTTCTTCAGCTACTACCAGGTGAAGCGGCTGAAGGCGGAGCCGCTGGCGGACGCGATTGACCGGATCACCGGCACGCAGACCAAATACAAATCGATGCCGCTGGGGACGCTCGCCATCGAGCTCCCCGACGCGGAATATCCCGACTACTTCCTGAACACCTTCGCCAAGCCGCGGCGGGCCAGCGTCTGCGAATGCGAGCGGTCTCCTGATGAAAACCTGGCCCAGGCCCTGCACACCCTCAACGGCGACACCCTCTCCGGCAAAATCGCCGACAAGTCCGGCCGCCTCGCCAAACTCCTCGCCGCCAATACTCCCCACGACGAAATCGTCACGCAGCTCTACCTGACTTCCCTCAGTCGATTGCCCACGGATGCCGAGCGAGCCGCGGCCGCCCGGTTCTTATGCGAGAGCGAATCGGCGGAAGAGTGTTATCAGGATTTGCTGTGGGCGCTGGTGAACAGCAAGCAGTTTTTGTTTGTGAGGTAGGCGGGAGTCCGGCCATGACAGAACGCGAGTTCAACGAAGGACGGAGGGAAGTTTTGTTTGTGAGGCGGGCCAGCTTCTCGTAGACTAGAGGCGGCAGCGACGCTCTCAAGAACTCCCCATGCTGATCGGGCACCACAATGCGATCAATCACTCTCACGCTTCTCATCTTAGCCACTCTTGTATTGGGAGCGGGCTGCCCAAATTCGCCCACCGCCTCACGCGCCGAATTGAATTCTATAACGCAGATCTATCTCCAAGGGGATCCAGCAACGGCTGCCGACAAGCTTGAGGTTTATCTGAAGTCCCACCCGCGCGAAGATTTGGCCTGGACCCTCTTGGGAAATGCCTATGAGGATCTGGATCGCGATGAGCAGGCGGAGTCCGCCTATTCGAAGGCCCTGGAGATCAACCCCAAACGATTTGAGGCGATTACCGGCATGGGGATCCTGTGCCGCAAGAGGCGGGAATACGATCGGGCAATGAGCTATTACAAACAGTCGCTGGAGATCGACCCGAAATACGCGCAAGCGTACGCGAGTATGGTGGTGATTTCCATCAAACAGAAAAAGTACAAAGAGGCGCTCACCTTTGCGGAAACGTCCTATAACCTGGACAAGTCCGACCCGGGCGTCGTGGCAAACTTCGCTGCCGCCTGCCACTTCAATGGCCTGACGGAAAAACGTGACCAGCTAACCCAGGAGGCCGAACGGCTGGGCTACAAGAACGGGAACAACCTGCGGATGATTTATAGCGGCGAGTTATCAATGGATGATTGAGACCTGGGAAAGGCGAAGAGCAACGTTCCCTCCTGTGGCGTGACTTTCCTTCGCTTGCGCTTCAGGCTGGTGTCAGCGGGCAGAAATTTTTGGAAATCTGAGTGACGGCGCTTGCCAGCGACAACTATACATGTGTATCTTTGTGTTATTGCGTGTCTGATGGTGTGATGGCGTCATCGATGAGGAGAAGTGCGAGGACACTGCGACAACTTCGTTGCTATCCACTGACCCAACTGTGGCGGCCAAATTGCTACGATAGAGTCACCCTTGTCACTGCTCTTCACGCGTGCATGGCGCTGCGCTGATGCCCCCTACAATTTTCAGGATATAGCCCATGAAACTTTCCTTCACGTTACTGCTCCTGGCTCTCGCCGTCTCCACTGCCACTGCCGCGGATTGGCCGCAGTTTTTGGGTCCGGATCGCAGTGGAATTTCGCAGGAAACCGGACTGATGAAAGGGTGGCCCAATGACGGGCCAAAAGAAATGTGGCGGGTGAAAGGGGGTGTCGGCATGTCCGGCATCGCCATCAGTGGCGGCAAGGCGATGACGCTGGTGCAGAAGGACGGCAAGCAGTGGCTGCTGGCTCTGGATGCCAAGACGGGGAAGAAACTGTGGGAAACGCCGCTCGCCCCCGAGTACGAAAACCAGATGGGGAACGGCCCCCGCGGCACGCCGGCCATCGCCGGGGACCAGGTCTTTGTCTATACGGGGGAAGGGATGCTGATCGCCGCGTCGGTCAAGGATGGCAAGATGCTTTGGCAGCATCATCCGGTGAAGGATTTCGGTGGCGCGCCTGCCGATTACGGCATGTCCTGCTCACCGCTCGTTGTTGGCAGCCAGGTGATTGTCACCCCGGGTGCTGCCGGTGCCGCAGTGGTGGCGTATGACACCAAGAGCGGCAAACTCGCCTGGAAGGCGGGCGACGACCCAGCCGGCTATTCTTCTCCCGCGCTCCTCAAAGTCGGGGGCAAGGAGCAAATCGTCGTCTTCACCGGGGCTTCCGCCATCGGCCTCGCGCCCGGCAGCGGTGATCTGCTTTGGCGGTATCCCTACGAGACCGAGTTCGCCTGCAACATCGCCACACCGCTCGCCGTCGACGGACGGGTCTTCATCTCCTGCGGCGAGAACCACGGCTGCGTCCTGCTCGATGTCTCCGGCAAAGAACCGGCGGTGGTTTGGGAGTCGCAGGGGAGCAAGTCGATCTTCAAGAACGAATGGCAAACCGCGATTCAACTCGACGGCCACTTGTTCGGCTTCGACAACGTCGGCAGCGCCGGCCCGGTCACCCACTTCGCCTGCATCGAAGCGGCCACCGGCAAGCCGACCTGGCAAAAAGCCCGCTTCGGCAAAGGGAACCTCATTGCCGCCGACGGAAAGTTATTCCTTTCCACGATGAAGGGAGAGCTGGTGGTGTTGGCAGCCTCGCCGAAGGGTTACGAAGAACTCGGCCGCGCCACCATTTTGGGGACCACGCGGCAGGCCCCAGCGCTGTCCAATGGCTTACTGTATTTGCGGGATGATAAGGAGATTGTTTGTCTTGATGTGCGGTAGTTGGACGCACACGGAGGCACTAAGGCACAGAGGAGAAGGAAGAGTTGAAATCTGGAGAAGAATGGCTGGCATTTTAACAAAGTCACCAGCAAGTCCCTCCGTGCCTTAGTGCCTCTGTGTGAGATCCTCTTCTACTTTTTCCAGCCCCAAAAATCTTAAAAACGTCGCTGCCGCTCGGCTGACGCGCTCCCCTTTGCGGAGCAGGACGCCGCTGAAGATGGGGCGGACTTGTTTGCCGAGACTGCGGGCTTCCACCTGGCGGCCGCGGGTGACTTCGCCGGAGTCGTGCAAAGGAACGATGCCGATGCCGAGGCCCGCTTCGACCATCCGGACGATGAGGTCGGTGTTGGTCGCTTCGAGTTCGACGTGCGGGACGAGCCCCGCGTGCTGGAAGGCTTCCACCACATGCTGCCGGCCGGTGGAGCCCCGCTCATAGAAAATTAGCGGCTGGTTTTGCAGGTGGGCCAGCTTGAGCCGGCGGCGGGCGAGCAGCGGATGGCCGGGCGGGGCGATGACGGACCAATCCATCGAAAAGAGATGGTGATATTCGAGGTCGGGGGACGATTCATACGGAGCCGCCACGCCGAAGTGGAATTCCAGCGAGCCGCGGAGGGCCTCCTCAATATCCCGTTCGGTCCGAGCACTCAGCCTCACATGGATTTGCGGATTCTCGGCATGGAAGCGGCGAACGACGTCAATCAGCGAATAGGCGATGAGGTATTGGCTGGCGACTACATCCACCTCCTGAGTCGCTTCCTCAGCCGCGAAGAGTTCCCGCAGTTCCCTGGCCCGCTCCAAAAACGCCACCGCATGCGGCAGCAGACGCTTCCCCTGCGCGGTCAGTGGCGTCGTCTTCCGCATCCCGCGGCTCTTGCGATAAAGCTCGACGCCGAGACGCTCTTCCAGCGCGATCAGCCGACTGCGGATTCCTTGCTCGGTGATGAACAAGGTTTCGGCAGCCGTGCGGAGACTCCCCTGGCGGGCGAGTTCCACGAAAGCGGCGAGTTGGTCGGTGGAGAGGGAGGGGAGGGAGGTGGTGGGCATGGGTAGGCAGTAGGCAGTAGGCAGT
>CAYUJE010000283.1:0-8184 GCA_964444865.1 uncultured Pirellulaceae bacterium
TTCGCGGCGGCGGACCTTTCCATCACTCGCGGGAACAGCGGAGGTCTGCCGATTTTCAACCCGCAAGGATTGCGGCAGCGGGCGTGCATCGACTGCGGCGACTGCTGTTCGGGTTGCAACGTGGGAGCCAAGAACTCGCTGAACATGAATTACCTTCCCATGGCCCGCCGGCAGGGAGCGAAAATGTTCACCAAGTGCGAGGTGGATTTTCTGGAGAAAGAAGCCGGGCATTATCGCATTCATCTCCGCCACTATCACGACGGACGCACCAATCGCCAGCCATTCCTTCTCGGCTCGGTGACCGCCCGGATTGTGATCGTGGCGGCCGGCAGCTTGGGAAGCACGGAATTATTGCTGCGTTCGCAAAGTCCCTCGCTGCGATTCTCTTCACGCCTGGGGAGCCACTGGAGCGCCAACGGCGATGCTTTAGGGTTCATGCGGGACATTCCAGATTTCACCAACATTGGGGGCCGTGGCGCGTACCCGACAAGTCTGCCAGCGGTGGGACCAACGATTCAGTCCAATGTCACGTTTCCCTCGCGGCCCAACTTGCAGGACCGCATTTTGTTGCAAGAAGGTGCCGTTGCGCGGGCCTATGCGAATGTGCTCGGGCCGGTGCTGCGCGATCTGAACTTTGATCACACGATGCTGATCTTGGCGATGGGGCATGATGGGGCTCAGGGCAAAGTCACCCTGGATCAGAATGGATATGCCGTTGTCAGCTGGCCGGGCCTCAACGACAGCGCGTATCGACGTAGGGTGCAGCAGGAGTTTTCGCGAGTCGCCACGGCTTTGCGGGGCAAGTACAAAGTGCTCAAAGCCTTTGGCGACAACCTCGTCACGGTTCATCCGCTGGGCGGTTGCAAGCTAGGAGACGACCCGGACAGCGGTGTCGTCAATCAGTGGGGACAAGTCTTTGATCCGGAACGAGCGGACCACACAGGTAGGCGCGCCATTCACGACGGTCTCTACGTCGCCGACGGTTCGATTATCCCCAACTCTCTCGGTGCCAATCCATTCTTCACCATTGCAGCGCTGTCGGAACGCATTGCCGAGCGGATTGCAGCCGAACCAAGTTTTGCCGATTTGCGGCGCGCATCATGACCGTGCAAAGTGGGGCTATCTTATCGTTCCGTGATGAAGAACGGGGCTCTTTTGACTTCATCAAATCTTCTCGCAACGTTCATACTTGTCACCTACTCGATCCGTATAAATGGCTCTCAAGTTGATGAGCCTGGGCGGACCTGCACGCCAGGCAAATCGGCATAAGGCATTGCAGCGACGGCTGTTACGCAGCATGATAGAGCGCTGAAATGCTCCATAAAGGGGCGGCCCGGCAGTGCGAAATGTTGTTTTTCGCCGCCCAGCCGCGGTTGGAGCAAGGAATGGTACGGTTCCGATATGAGCAGACACTTGCAGCGCGATATCGAGGCAATCAATCAGGAGTTGCTGGGGATTTCGTCGATGGTTGAGGACATGATCGACAAGGCGACCCAGGCGCTCAACGAGCGGAAGTATGATCTCGCGGACGACGTTGTGAAATCTGATCCCTATGTCGATCAGCACGAGGTCCATGTCGAGGAAGAGTGTCTCAAAATGCTCGCCCTCCATCAGCCGGTGGCGGTGGACCTGCGGCGTATTGCAACGATGCTCAAAGTGAATGCCGATCTGGAGCGAATCGCCGATCTGGCAGTCAATATCGCCCTGCGGGCCAAGGCCCTGCAGGAGTATCCCGCGTTCACGGTTCCCGATCGCCTGCCGCAAATGGTGGTGTTGGCGACGCAGATGGTCCGTGGGGTGATGGATTCCTTCGTGAATATCGATACTGCCTCCGCCCGCCGTATTATTGCCATGGACAACGCGGTCGACCGCTATAACTGCGACATCATCAATGAACTTGAAGCCACGATGAAATCCCAGCCGGAATTCGTAGCCCCCGCACTGCACTGTTTCTCCGCCACGCGGCATATCGAACGAATCGCCGACCACGCCACCAACATTGCGGAAGACGTCATTTACCTCGTCGAGGGAGACATCGTCCGGCACAAGCACGATTTAGTTCAAGAAACGCCTACGTGACCCTGAAGGGCAGGCTCTGCCTGCCGATTCGTCAATGCCAGGCACAGCCTGGCCTACCTTTCACTAGCCTATGCCCAAGACGAAAGTTCTCGTTGTTGAAGACGACCGGTCGTTGGTGGATGTGCTCACCTATAATCTCAAGCTTGCTGGCTATGAAGTTATTGTGGCCACCGATGGACAAGACGGCATTTTGCAGGCACAGCTTAAGCAGCCGGACATTGTGCTGCTCGATTTGATGCTGCCGGTCGTGGACGGATTGGATGTCTGTCGTCGCCTGCGTGCGGGAACAGACACCCGGGATATGCTGATTGTCATGCTCACCGCCAAGGCGGAGGAATCGGACGAAATCGTCGGCTTTTCGCTCGGTGCGGATGACTACGTTACCAAGCCCTTCAGCGTGAAAGTGCTGCTTGAGCGGATTAAGGCTTTGCGGCGGCGGCGGCAAGTCGATCCGTTAACGGACGAGGTGACAACGAAGATGGGTGTGACCGTGGACCGTCGCAAGCACCAGGCCAGCCTCGATGGAAAATCGATATCTCTGACCCGCAGCGAGTTTCGCCTGCTGGACACGCTCATCCGCCAGTCCGGACGGGTCTTTTTACGCAGCGAACTCATCGATGCTGCCCTTGGCGACGACGCCATGGTCATGGAGCGAACCATCGACGTCCACATTCGCTCCCTCCGCCGCAAAATGGGAAAGCAAGCTGATCTTCTCGAGACAGTACGAGGTGTGGGGTATCGCTTTCGGGATACCGAGGAACCGTCAGTTGATGATTGATTGCGAAATTCAACTCGGGTAGCCAATTCTCGGATCCATCGAATTTCCAGGAAAGCGGCTCCGCCGTGGCCGGAACATTGCGGATGGGATAAACTAGATTCATGGAGAACGTCATGGATCAGAAAGCACTCACGGCAAAACTTCGAGAATTGCGGGCCCAACTGGCGGCGAACAAAGGCTCTGATCCGCAGGCTCTCGCGCTTCTGGACGACGTAACTGCGGACTTGGAGCGTTTGCATGATGAGGCTCAGCCCTCGACGAAGGATGATGTCGATTCGGTTTCCGATCGATTGCAAAACCTGCTAACGAAGTTCGAGGCGGAGCATCCGCTGTTGACGTCTGTCTTGCAACAAACATTGGATGGCCTGGCGCGATTGGGGATTTAGGACTTCACTTGCCGCTCGCGGCATCCTGAAGCATGATGAATTCCTGTTCGTCGAGGAACAGTCATGGTTGCTTCAATTTACCCCAGCTTCTATCAGACTTCGGCACGCATCTGGCTTGAGGAGTTGGGACGAGATGCTGGCCGCTGCGCCATGCTCGATCAAGTTCCCGATCATTCGCTCGATAGACTGGCGGATCAGGGTTTCCAGTGGATGTGGCTGATGGGAGTCTGGCAGACCGGTGAAGCGGGGCGGATCATTTCGCTGGCTAACCAGGAGTGGCAAGCCGATTTTCGACGAATGCTTCCGGACTTTCGGGATGAAGATGTGGTTGGCTCTCCGTTCGCCATTCAGGCCTATACCGTGCATCGCGATTTTGGCGGTGACGCCTCGCTGGCCCGCTTTCGCCAGCGGCTGAATGAACGGGACATCAAGCTGATGCTCGATTTCGTCCCCAACCACACGGCCTTAGACCATCCTTGGGTATCGTCCCACCCGGAGTTCTACATTCACGGCAGTGCCGAAATTCTCGCTCGCCAGCCGCGAAACTATTTTCGATTGCCGACGGCCGCGGGGATGCACGTCCTTGCTCACGGGCGAGAGCCGAACTTCTCGGCGTGGGTCGATACCCTGCAGCTCAACTATCGTCATCTCGGTTTGCGACGGGCCATGCAGGAGGAATTGCTGGAAATCGCCGAGCGATGCGATGGCGTGCGATGCGATATGGCCATGTTGCTGTTGCCCGAGGTCATCGAGCGAACTTGGGGGGAGGTGTCCCGGCCGATCGACGGGTCGCCTCCGATGGATGATCCATTCTGGCCCGAAGCGATTGCCAGGGTGAAGGAGCAAAACCCGAAGTTCGCATTTCTGGCGGAAGTGTATTGGGATCTGGAATGGACTCTGATGCAACAAGGATTTGATTATGCCTATGACAAACGGATGTACGACCGGCTGCGGGCGCAGGATGCTGGCGCGGTCCGCGGGCATCTTTGGGCATCTGAAGATTTTCAGCGGCGCAGCGTCCGATTTCTAGAAAACCACGACGAACCGCGGGCTGCGGCCACATTCCCCGTGGGAGTACATCAGGCTGCGGCGCTGCTCGCCATGCTTGCGCCTGGAATGAGATTCTTTCAGGAGGGACAATTCGAAGGCCGTAAGCATCGCTTCAACGTACATCTTCGCCGTCGCATCGAAGAGCCGGCTGACTTGGAGTTGCAGAAGTTTTACGAGCGATTGCTCAGGGTGCTTCAATCACCCCAATTGCAATGCGGCTCCTGGCGGCTGTTGGATTGGCGACCGGCTTGGTCCGGTAATCCGACCTGGGAAAAGTTTGTCGTTTTTTGGTGGTCTCCGCCGGCAAATGCGGCACAACTTCCGCCGCTTCTGGTGGCGGTTAACTTCGGCCCGACACGAGGACAGTGCCTGGTCCCCTGGCCAGACGGAAACAGCCATAAGCTTTTGCACCTTGTGGACCAAATGCAGCCGATAGAATACGAGCGGGCCCAGTCGGACTTAGCTCGCTACGGTCTTTACTTGGACCTGCCGGCGTGGGGGTACCATGTCTTCGAAGTTCGGTCGTAGCTGCGGAAGCATCCACCGAGGACGCAGATGAACGCAGATTGGAAGACATCGCGGAGCATAATTCTGGGTATTGCTGCGCTGGGTTCGTTTTCTGGGTGGGTGGCAGCGGAAGAGACGCCCTTTATTGGCAGCCAGACTTGTAACTCGGTCAGTTGTCATGGAAGGTCCGAATCTCGCCGCGATTCGCTCGGAATCGGCGGAGCCAGTTTGCAGGAGTTCCTTCTCTATACGCGGCACGACCCCCACGCGGCTGCGGCGAAGAGGCTCGTGAGCCCCGAGTTTTTGCTGATTCTTCGCCGGTTGACTGAAGTTAAAGACGGAGCTTCTGCTGCGGAAATGTATCGGCAGTGTGCGCAGTGCCACGACCCGGAGGGAATGGCTGCGGCTGCGAAGACGAAGGAACCATTGCTGCCGCTGGAAGTGGGCCACAGTATCTTCGCTCGCGGCATCCATTGCGAAAGTTGCCACGGCGGGGCCAAAAACTGGCTGGCGACTCATTACCAGCGCGATCTCAGCCGCTCATTGCTTCTCACAGCGGGAATGCGCGACACCAAGAAGTTGCAGGTTCGGGCGGAACTCTGTGCTTCCTGCCACGTTGGCAGCGAGGAGCGAAACGTTACTCACGATATGCTGGCGGCTGGTCATCCACCGCTCCGCTTTGAACTTGCCGCCTATCATCGCAAGCTGACGAGTCACGATTCTTCCGGCAAGCAAAGCCACTGGAACGACGCCCGCGAGCGCATCGACACCAAGGACTTTGAAGTCAAGCTCTGGGAAGCTGGTCAGATTGCCTCTGCCGCGGCCTCGCTGACATTGCTCGAAGGCCGAGCCCACCGGGCGGCGCTGGACGAAAAGGAAAGAAAGGGTGTTTCCATCGCTCCCTGGCCTGAATTCACCGAATACGACTGCTTCCGTTGTCATCAGCGGTTGCAGCCAGTCCTTGAGAACGGAAAATCTTCGGGGGCATCTCGTTATGAATGGGTGGGCTGGAACCTGTCGTTGGTAGCTGCCTTCGCCGACTCACGGGAGTTGAAAGCTCTGCGCGACGAGATGAAAAGCTCTTTTGCATCGGAGCCGTCCAGAGTGGCAGATCAGGCTGCTGCTGCTAGGAGTTCGCTCCTACCCACCTTGTTCATCGAAAGGGCAACTTCCAGCCAATTGCTTACACTGCTGGAACGCCCCGCGGAACGGAGCTATTCCTGGGAAACGCTATGCCAGCGCTATCTTGCTTTGCGAGCGGCTCAGAAATCCATCGGTGATGAATTTCAGAAACTGGAATTGGTGGGACGAGTTGGTGCCGACAGACGGACAGCATTTAACGTTCAGCGGGAGCGGATTGACCGTGACTTGACGGAAATTGCCCGTTCGCTGTCCTTTGCCAATACGGCGAGCGAATGGCCTCGCGTCCTGATGGATCCGGATGGAATTATGAAAGTGGAGTCGGACCTGACCGCAGCAGCCGTTAAACTGCGTGAACTCCTTTCCTACTCCGAGCAAAGCCGATGACGCCAATCGCTACCCATTCCGTCGGTCACTCGGTCGCAGTCGCGTTTGGTCTGGTGGCATTCCTGGCTTCCTTCGCGGTGTCCGCACTTTGTCAGGAGCCAGCGACACCCGAAAAGTCTCTCCTCCATTACACAAGTACCGACAACTGCATTCTTTGCCACAGCGATACCGCCCGTCTTAAGGACCACGCCGATTTCATCAGCGTCGCCCCCGCGGAACTTTGGTCCAAGCACGACAAGCATGGTCAGTCGTTTTTGCTCCTGAAGGAAAAGAGCCGCAAGTTGACCGACCAGATATTGGGCTACGATTTGCGAGATGCCTTTGCAGATGACGAACTAACCCGTTTGGCGGATGACGAAAATCTGGCCGGCAAAGTGGCAACGGTCAAATCTTGCCTCCGCTGCCATGCAACCTGGCCTAAAACTGCCGTGCATCCAACTGGCAACTTGAATGAGCCGGTCGAACCCTTGAGCCGTGGCGTTTCCTGCCAGGCATGCCATGGTCCCGCGCGATCTTGGACAGAAGCTCATACGGGTAAGTGGTGGCGGCGTGTCTCGCACGAGGCTAAAAGCCGGCTCGGCTTTACCAACGTACGCGACGGGGTGACCCGCACAGAGCTTTGCGCTTCCTGCCATGTGGGCAATGTGGCCGAAGAGAAGTTCGTAAAGCACGAGTGGTATGCCGCCGGCCATCCGCCGCTTCCTGGCTTTGAGTACTCGGCTTTCGCCGCCCAAATGCCGGCCCACTGGAAACCGCTGGCGGACAAGCCGGATTTTGCGGGTCGCACGGCCACCAGCCCGCCCGTCACCGATGGCAAAGCGGAACGCATTGTTCTCGGGCAATTTAACATCGACATCGCGGATAGCGATATCAAAGCCAGCTACCGCGAAGCCAACTTTCCAGAAGCTCCGGAGGGGCACGATCCATTCGGGAATTTTCCACGAACGCAGGAAATAACCCTCTCCGGAGTCGTGGTTCTGAAAGCGTTCTCCGGCCTGGCGGGGGACTACGCCCAGGAGGTCGCCCAGGGGAACAAACGATTTGCCTGGCCGGAATTTGCACTCTACGACTGTATCGCTTGTCACCACGAACTGCGGCGGCAAGAAGGATTCTCCGCACGTCCCGCCGGGAGTGGATCTCCCGGTCGTCCACCGTTTCCGCGTTGGACGAGCGCACTGCTTGGATTGGCAACGGAGCGCGAGGCCCAACTCAGCGAGAGTCTCCGCAATCTGGAACTTGCATATACGCAGCGCCCTTTTGGCGATCCTCAAAAAATCGCCGCTGCCGCCAAACAGCTTGGTCCGCAGTTTGATCAGCTTTGCATGAAGCTACGCCACCAGAAGTATGACGCGGCTAAGACGGCCAAGTCTCTTGAAATCCTGCTCGGTTCAGGCAGCACGGCGGACGTGCGGGATTACTCGTCGGCCCGCCAGGTTGCGTGGGCCATTCAAGGATTGCTGCAGGACCAACAGCGGATTCCCTATGGCTTTAATGTCCACCTGACTGCGGAGCAGCAACAGAGTCAGGACCAGATGGCCACGCTTTTCCGTCGCGACAATCGGGATGAATTATTGCTAACACTACCCGCCCGGCAGGAGAATTCCGTCATCGGCGAGTTGCCGAAGTTCTTGCAGGCAATGGGGAACTATGATGCCCCGTGGTTTGCGGAGCGGCTTCTTCTGATTAAACAGGGGCTCCCCAAGAGTCCGTAGGCGGGGGAAGCCGTGACGTGATTTTGCGTTGCGAGAAACGGCCTAAAGTCCGTTGCCTTTGGCGGTAAACATTACTTCCTCAACATCTCGTTGAGAGCCTGCTGTACACCCTGCGGATCGCTGCTGAGCCACCAAATGACGGAGA
>CAYUJE010000284.1:0-8179 GCA_964444865.1 uncultured Pirellulaceae bacterium
AAGACGATACCGGGGCGGACGATCGTGGTGGGGACTCGGTCGGCGTAGGCCAAAGCCTCTTGTTCTCCGCCCAGTTTGCTCCGTCCATAGTTGCTGACCGGCTGCGGAGAGTCCGACTCCATGCGAATTTGTCCGCGGGCAGCCGGACCGGCAGCGGCGATGGAAGAAACGAGAATCAGCCGGGGCGGAGTCTGCTGCCGGGCGCAGGCCTGGGCAATTTCCTTACTTCCGTCCCGGTTCACTTTCAGCATGTCTTCGTAACGCAGGGCGGCGGTCATTGCGGCCAAATGAAAGACCGTGCGGGCTCCCTTCATTCCTTCTTCCAATAGTTGAGGCTGATCGAGCCCGCCGTAGACAAGTTCCGCCCCGGCATCCGTGAGTAGCCCCGTGTTGGAACCCTGGCGAACTAAACAGCGAACCTGCTCGCCGCGAGCCCGGAGGGCTTGCACCAGATGCGACCCTATGAAGCCGCTGGCACCGGTAACGAAAACGAAGGACATGGCTCAGACCCCAAAAGAATCGGCTCCTGTGTACCACCATAATTGCGGATTAATGGCGGGCAAGCTGGTGCTTGGGGGCACCGCGGAAACAGAGTCTTTATCGGCTAGAGAGCCGGCATATTCCGGCAATCCCACTACTATTTTACGTAGCCGTGCTCGACGAACCAGTCCCAGGCATCCTTAATCGTTTCGGTCAACGGCCGAATGCGATATCCAAGTTCTCGCTCCGCCTTGGCGCTGGAAAAACAATGCTGCTGACAGGACATTCGCATCCCGGCTGAATTGAGATTCGGTTCGTTACCGGTTACCCGACCCCAACAGTCACCCGCCAAAGCACCCACCCAGCGGTTGAAGGGTCCTGCCCGAAAACGGGGCCCGCGCTTTCCCGCAACACCGGCAAACTTTTTCCAAGCATCAAAGTAAGTCACGTTGTGTCCCGCCAGAATGTACCTGCCATGACCGGCCGAGGACTTTGCGGCTTCCACCACCGCGGCCGCAACATCCCGAGCGTCCCCAACGCTGTAAGCCCCAGTTGGAGCGAGGGGGGCGAAACGGGCAACTTCAAGAAGCATCTGGCCGCTGGAAGGCTTCCAGTCCCAGGGCCCAAGCATGAAACCAGGATGCACAATCACCCCGGAAAGTCCCCGCTCGATTTCTCTCTGAACAACCGCCTCTCCTTCCCGTTTGGTCACGACATAGGGGCAAAGAATGGCGCCGGGCAAAGCCGTCTCCTCGGAGGCGGGATGATCGATGCGTCCCAAACCAAGCGCATTGACACTGGAGATATGCACCAGCCGGGCACCTACGGCACGGGCGGCAGCTGCGGCGTTTCTCGCCCCTTCCACATTGACCAGTCGATGCTGCTTTTCTTGCGACCAGCCGATGTGTACATGCCCGGCGGAATGAATGACGACATCCATGCCTTCGGCCGCCTCGCGCACATCGCCGGCATTGATAACGTTTCCAGTTCGCCGTTCTACTTCGAGACCAGCAAACGGGCGCAGGTCTTCCGAGGAACGCGAAAGGACGCGCACCTGCTCGCCAACTTCCAGGAGGCGGCGAACAATGTTATTTCCCAACAGCCCGGTAGCCCCGGTAACGAGATATTTCATTGCTGCAACTTCTCGTGAGTATCCATTCCTGTCCCGCCGTCGGACGAAATTGGGTTCCGTCCTGCATGCCAGCTTGAAAATTATGCCAACTACTAACTCGGTATTATTTGCTATAACTTGGCCTGGGAATTGACATCTTGGCAACTCGCCGAATCGTCTATAATTCCCGCTATTTCCAGAGAATACAGGGCCACCTCCGGATGAGTCAACTCGCGCGAACCGCCGATCTCGATGCCAGTCGGGTCGTCGTTAAACCAGTCACTTCCTGGTGGCAGCGGCGGCAATTTCTGAACGTTCCTTGGGAGATCTACAGTGGCGACGACAACTGGGTTCCCCCATTGCGCGGCAACGCCAAGGAGATGTTGAACTACACCAAACACCCCTTTTACGAAGCTGCCGAAATACAGACTTTCCTTGCTTACCGCAATGGCACTCCCGTCGGACGGGTGGCAGCCATCGTCAATCATCCCCATAACGAGCGTTATCACGAGAAAAGAGGCTTCTTCGGCTTTTTTGAATGCGAGGACAGCCAGGAGACCGCCAATGCCCTGTTCGATGCCGCTCGCGAGTGGCTTCGGGACAAAGGGATGACGGCCATTCGCGGGCCGATGAACCCTTCGATGAATTATGAATGTGGCCTGCTCATTGATGGCTTCCACGAGCCGCCGACGTTCATGATGACCTACAACCGCCCCTACTATCAGCGGCTCATCGAGAACTATGGCTTCGCCAAAGTGGAAGACATGGTCGCCTTTTGGGGGCACATGGACATGATCTCCGGGCTCGATAAAAAGCTGGAGTTCATCGTCGAGGAATGCAAGAAGCGATTTCAGGTGAACTTGCGACGGCTGGATACCAAACATTTTGATCGCGACGTCCGGATTTTTCTGGACATCTATAACAAGTCGCTCATCGGCACATGGGGGTTTGTCCCCATCTCGGAGTCCGAAACCAAGGCGATGGCCCATGGCCTCAAGATGCTCATCGTCCCCGAAATGACCACAATCGGCGAAATCGACGGCAAACCGGTCGGCGCGGTCTTTGCCCTTCTCGACTACAACCCCCGCATCAAGGAAATTGGCGGCCGACTGTTCCCCTTTGGATTTCTCAAGCTCCTCTTTAACCGCAAGGGAATCAAGCGGATTCGTCTGATTAGCACCAACGTCATTCCCGAATATCAAAAATGGGGCGTGGGCCTTTTGGTGGTTTCCCAACTCCTACCCGAAGTTAAAGCCTGGGGAATTCAGGAAGCCGAATTTAGCTGGGTGCTGGAAAGCAATTCGTTGTCCTACGGAACTCTCAAGCGGGGCGGGGCGAAGATCACGAAGACGTACCGGATTTTTGATTATGAGATACCGGGGAAGTGAGTTCCTGTCGTGAGCCCCTAGTTGATTCTCGCCAGCGGGACATTCTCCAGCTAAAATAGTGTTATGACCAGCAAGTCTCCTTTCCCCGGCATGGACCCCTATATCGAGGCGCGAGGTCTTTGGGAAGATTTTCATGAAGACTTGATCCAAGAAATCAAGCGAAAACTCTCCGCCGATTTACCGGAAGGGTACGTTGCTCGCACCCGCAGCCGCAACTATGTGGAGCTTGTGGACCCAGTCGCCGAAGCACAAGAACGGCGAGGCATCATTCCCGATGTTTCGATTCACGAGGATCTATCGCGAGCCCCGGCTTCGACGGTGGGAACATTTACTGGTCTAGCCGTCAGCGAACCCGTCACAATGACCGCCCTTGCGGAAGTTGAAATCAAAGAGAACGCTATCGAAGTCCTCAAGATTGACCCGGACTACAAGCTGGTAACTTGCATTGAGATTCTCTCCCCGACCAACAAACGAACAGGGAGCGTTGGCTGGAATGAATTTCGCGAGAAGCGGAGCGTTCTTTTGGGTGGTTTCGCAAACTACGTCGAGTTCGACCTGTTGCGGCGTGGCAAACGGCATGCAATGGTCCCTCCCTGGCCGGATAGTCCGTACTACTTAATGGTGATGCGTAGGGAGGAAGCGCCGCAGTGCAAAGTCTGGCCGGCTTATTCCGTCAGGCCACTGGAAACCGTCCCCATTCCGCTTCTTCCTTCCGACTCGGATGTTTTTCTTCCCCTCCAGTCGCTGGTCGAAAACGTCTTTACCAGCTTGCGCTATTACGAACAGATGAAGTATGACCGACCGGTCACGCTCAAGTTGACTCCTGACGAGCAGGCTCTAGTGCAAATGGTGAACGACCGGAGCTAAGTGACGGTCGATCGGAAGTACACTCCGGTTGAAGCCGGTACCGCATCAAGGGGACAATGATCCTTCTCTCCCTCCAATCCCTCGTCAAACACTTCGGCCCCGAGCCCGTGCTCGCCGGCGTGACGTTTGACATGCGCCCGGGGGAGCGGGTTTCGCTCGTCGGACCTAACGGGGCCGGCAAAACGACTCTGATGAAGATCGTCGCGGGCCGCGAAGAGGCCGATAGCGGCAAAGTGGAACTGCATCCTTCGGCCCGACTTGGATTTCTCGAGCAGCAGCCGGAGTTTGAGGAAGGGAAAACAGTTTGGGCCGAAGCCAGGAGCGCGCTCGACGAGCTACTCAGTTTTTCGCACGAGGCGGAGGAGCTCGGGCATGCAATGGCTTCGGTGACGGACGACTCCGAGCGCAAGCGGCTGGAGCGGCGGTTTGAGTTTGTGCAGCACCAGTTGCATCATCACGATGTTTACAACCTGGACTACAAGATCGAGCGGGTCCTCTCCGGCCTTGGCTTCACCAAAGCGAGTTACGAACAGCCGCTGGAGACGTTGTCCGGCGGACAGCAGAATCGGCTGCTGCTGGCCAAGCTGCTGCTGGCGGAGCCCGATTTGATGCTCCTCGACGAACCGTCGAACCACTTGGATATTGACGCGACAGAGTGGCTGGAAAACTACCTGCTCGAAACGAATCAATCGGTCCTCGTGGTCAGCCACGATCGTTATTTTCTGGACCGCGTCACCAACCGGACGCTGGAGCTATTTCAGGGAACGGTCGAGTCCTATCCCGGCAATTTCACGCAGTACAAACGGCTGAAAGCAGAGCGGGTGGAACTGCAACGGAATGCCTATGTCCGGCAGCAGGAAGAAATTGTCAAGCTGGAAGAGTACATCGCCAAGTATCGCTTTGGCGTTCGCCACGCCCAGGCCGAGGACCGCCGCAAAAAGCTGGATCGGCTGGAACTGGTGCCGCCGCCCCGCGAAATCAAGCCGCCGCCGATGGGCTTTCCGCCTGCCTCCCGCACGGGGGATATCGTGCTTCGTATCGAACGGCTGGCGAAAGCATACGACAAACCGCTCTTCAAGAACCTGACTTTCGATTTGCTCCGCGGCGAAAAATGGGGCATCCTCGGCCCCAACGGCTGCGGCAAAACCACGCTCCTCCGCTGCATTCTGGGGAGTGAACGGCCGGACGATGGGCAAGTCGTCCTCGGCAGCGGCGTCAAGATCGGCTACTTCGACCAGATGCTGACCGGCCTGGACCCGGAGATGGAAGTGGTCGATGCCGTCCGCCCCGACCACAAGGAATTCGTCCTCCAGCAGCGGCGGGACCTGCTCGCCCGCTTCGGCATCACCGGCGACCTGGCCCAGCAAAAAGTCGGCAGCCTCTCCGGCGGCGAACGCAACCGCACCGCCCTCGCCCGCCTGGCCGCAATGGACCCCAACGTCCTCATCCTCGACGAACCGACCAACCACCTCGACCTCTGGGCCCGCGACTCGCTGGAACGAGCCCTCAAGGAGTTCGAAGGGACCGTCCTCTTCGTCAGTCACGACCGCTATTTCCTCAACCAAGTCGCCACCAAACTCCTCGTCGTCGAACCGGGCCGCTTCCGGGTCATCGATGGCAACTACGACACCTACCTGCATTTCGTGAAACAAGGACTGGCCAAAGACGCCCGCGCCGCCGTCGCCGAAAAATCTTCTGGCCAGCCGAAAGCCGGCGACGACGACCCCAAGGACAACCGCCCCCCGAAGGAACGCCGCAAACGGAAATTCCCCTACCGCAAGCTCGACGCCCTCGAAGCCGAAATCGCCCAGCGTGAAGCCCGCCTCAGCGAGCTGCACGAGCTCTTCGCCGACCCCAAAGTCCACAAGGACGGCAACCGAGTCAAAAGCCTCAAAGCGGAGCTCACCGAAAACGAAGCCGCCCTGCCGCTGCTCTACGAGCATTGGGAAGAGGCGAGCGAGCTGAATTGAGGTTGAAAGGCAAAGATCGCAAAATCATGGACGGCAAAATGATAAGAAGGAAGTAATACCTCGCCGACGAGTCTCCCTTGATGATTTTGCCATCCATTATTTTGCCTACTCCGTCTTCTTGAAGAGTTGGTCCTTTTCGTCCTTGTCCCAGCCGATGTGCTTGACAGTCACGCCGCTGACTTTGCCGTCGGCGGAGTGCTCAAACGTCAGTAGCCAGTCGAAGGTCAGGCGGTTCGGCGTTCGGACGTAGAACGATTCGTCCTGCCAGTGCGAGACCTCGGTGGTGTGTTCACCGAAGGTCACCCATAGCCGGCCATCCTTATGACTGATGACGAGCGAGGCGTAGAGCTTGGATTCGTACTTGCCGGCGTATTTGCCCAGCGGCAGCTTGGGCTTGATGTTTGCAGCGCGAGTCTTTTCGAGCTGTGTCCGCGCTTCGTCCCGAGTACGGTAGGCGTATCCTGGTGGCTCGTTGCGAAGCCAGGTCTGTTCCCATTTGCTGGTATTCCAGGCGATTTCCGGGCCGACGAGGTAAGCATCAAAGACGTCGTACATCAGCAGGCCGGCAAGACTTTCCAGGTCCAGGTTCGAGAGGACGACGACCCCCAGTTTCTCATCTGGCATGATGGCCGTGATGGCTCCCCAAGCTCCCGTGTGGAGCACGATCTTGCGGCCGCGGTAGTCCTGAGTGAACCAGCCAAGCCCGCTGCCAATGAAATGGGCGGCGTAGACATTCCCTTGGGGCCGCGACTTGACGGGGATGGAAAACTGCAAGGCGTGCATCTCGCGAATTGTCTCCGGCTTCAGAAGCTGCTTACCGTCGCAGGTTCCCTCGGCGAGCTGCAATTTGAGCCACTGGGCCATGTCGCGGGCGGTCGAGTAGATTCCGCCGCCGTTGCGCGGCGCAGGCCGGGCCACGATTCCGGCATCGCTCCGCCAGTGTCGCAGCGCCAATCGGTCAGCAGGAATATCCGTAGGATTGAAGGTCGTCGAGTTCATGCGGAGCGGCTTGAAAATCCGCTCGGCGACGAACTCGTCGTGCGGCTTACCGGAAGCGTGCGTCACGACTTCGCCCAATGCCGTATAGTTCCAGTTGCTGTAAATATGGCGGGTACGTAGCTCGGCGACAGGCCGGACATACTTGAGGCGGCTCAGAATTTTCTGTGGGTCAAAGCCGGCTCCCTCCCCGAGCATATCGCAGCCCGGCAGGCCGGTCCGATGAACCAGCAGATCGCGGAGCGTGACGTGCTCGGTCAGCTCGCGGCTGTAAAGTTCAAAATCCGGTAGATGCTTAACGACCGGGTCGTCCCACTTCACCCTCTCCTTTTCCACCAGCATCCCCACGGCTGTCGCCGTGAACGACTTGGTGCAGGAAGCAATCGTGAAGGGGGTATCCCCGGTCACGTTCCGCTCGGTGCCAAGCTCACCAACCCCGTAGCCCCGCGCCAGCACCACCTCGCCGTCCTTGACGACCGCAATCGCCAGCCCCGGCACTTCCCACTTCGCCATAACGGCATGGATGTATGGGTCGATACCGGCAATAGGATCGGCAGCGATGGCCGCTTTTGTTGAGCCACAGAAGCATGGGGCGGCAGCCAGAATGATGGAGAAGAAACGAAGCGTGTCCATGATGCAGCCCGTCGACAAAGTGCGCATCCCCCGTGATACACAGTCCTAACGAGTCAAGCCACTAGGACGCCATACCCTTTCCCATTTTATCCGATTTACGGCTCCAAGAACTTCCGCAACCGCCGCGGCGGCGACCTCATCATTGAGGTCGATACGGCGGACGCCAGCATTCAGAAGGTATTGCGAGGGCAATAGTGAATTGTGGCGGCAATTCTCACTTCCGCAGGCTGTTCATCGCCCCTTCCGTCATATGAGCATCTGGCAAGAGCGACTCGATGCAATTACTTCCCTGCCGCCGGGAGATTTCCGTGTCGGGCTCCCTCCGATAACAAGCTCACAGGCGGGCCAGCCATGTGGATACGGGAAAAACGAACTGGACACTTGGTACTGTACTGGTCTTTTGTATAATAGACTCAGCCAGGGGCGGAGCTCCACAATAAGGGTCAGGGAGGGGCGATCTTTTCCAATGGGGTGGAACGGCTAAAAGACGTGCGGTCGGGGTACATTCGGGCCTCTTATTGAGACAGAAGGAGGTTCCCCAGATTCAACACTTTGTTGAAGAAATCGGGAGGTTTACCAACACAATCAAGGACCCGCGGGGCGGGGGGGCTGTTGGTTTACCGGGGGGGATTTTTCAACAGGGAGCAGGCGGATGGGGATTCTTATTGAGACTGGAGGGGGATAGTGACGGCCTTAGCTGGCAGAGGCGCGGAGGGCGAGTGGCCGGCGTGAGT
>CAYUJE010000285.1:0-8165 GCA_964444865.1 uncultured Pirellulaceae bacterium
CCATTTCGTGGGTGAAGACCTCGACGTCGTGCTTGGTGCCGTTGAAGTTGGCGAAGATGAACGGAACGCCGTAAATAGGAAACGACGTACAGAATCCGCCGGGTGATTTCCGCTCCCGATTCTTCAGGTCGGTGAGTTTGGCATCGACCATCAGGCGGAAGAAATCTCCCAGGTCCTTCCCCATCGCGTCGAACATTTCCTTGGCCCGCTCCACCATCCAGTCGTGGTCGCCATGCGGCGTGGGATTGCCCTGGGGATCATGAATCGCGTCGTCCCAGAACATCAACTTATCGACGCCGAGCGAATTCCCCTGCTTCTGTCGCAATTCGGTCGCCAGCGGCACCAGGTGCTCGCGAACTTCTGCCCGGAATTGGTCCACATCCTTTTCGGTGTAATCGACCCGCTTCATCCGCTTGTAGCCCAAGCTGACGTAGTTCTCAAAGCCGAGCGTTTGGGCCATCCCGTGCCGAAGCTTGACGAGGTCGTCGTAAATGCGGTCGAGCGCCGGCCGATTGTCGGCGAACCACTGCCAGCGGACTTTCTCTCCGTCGTGGCGGATGGTGCGGTCGGCATCTTCGCGATATTTCACGATGCTGGAGAGATTGTGCTTCTCTCCGCGGAATTCCACCTGGGCTTTGGCGGTCAGCTCGGCATATTCGGCCTGCAGTTTGGATTCCGCGACGAGCGGTTCTTCGATGGAGGGGTCGAAGGCCATCACGTCGGCTTCCCACAGGGCGAAGGCCTGCATGCCAAATTTCTTTTCCAGCTCCACGCGGTAGGTCGCCTGCAGGAGGCCCCGTTTGAACGTCACTTCCAGGTCGGTGAACTTGGGGGCGATTTCGTCCCGATACTCGCGGGCCTTTTTGAATTCCTCATTCCCCGTGTCCTGATTGAACCGCAGGTCGACGAGCGCGTTCCAGGTCTCCAGCCGGCGGCGGAGATCGTCCCACGACTTGACGGCAGCCAAACGCTCGGGGGGGCTGGCGGCCTGATCGAGGGCCTTCTGGATCACGGCATATTCCTGGGTGACGCCGTCGATCGTCGGAGTGGGGACGTGGAAGTCGTCGATGGTTTGAGTCATGGCGGTTTGACACGAGGAGACAGAGAAATGGAATGCGTATGAGTCTACCGCAGAGAGGGAGAGAGTGTAATTGGAAGGATTGGGACACGGAAAACACGGGGAACACGGTTTGGGAATCGGCTCCGTTGCCGGGTTGAAGTCGGCTGCGAAAACGGCCAGACTACACGCTCCTCTTCGCGAGTTAATTTCATGCTCAAACATTCGATTCTTCTCTTGTTACTTCTGTGTCAACTGGCATTTCTCGCCGGCTGCGGCGGAGATTCCGCCAGTGGCAAGGGGGGCAAGAAGACCAGGAAGAAGGCGACCGCCAAAAAGCCGGCGGAGACTTTTGTCCCCCCTCCTCCCCCGCCGAAGGTCGATCAGAATGCGTTTGCCAGCGTCGATGACGCGATGACCAAAGTCGAAGAACTGGTGAAGAATCAGGATGAGAAGACAGGCAAGGAGATGCTGATTGTGGAGACTTGGCTGCAAATGCAGGGGGACAAGATTGCCCCGGAATTATCCGCGAAAGTCAAAGATACTTCTGGCCCGCTTCCTACTCGCATCACTGCCTGCCGCGTGCTGATGAAGCTCGGCCCCACAACCGCCACGCCCGTCCTTCTGGAAGCGACCGCCAGCGAGCCGCGGGAACTGCGGGTGAAGGCCATCGAGTGCCTCGGCCGTCTCAAGCCGACGAGCAAGGAAATCGTGGACAAAGTGATCAGCCTGATCGACGATCGCGATTTCGAACAGCGCAAAGCCGCCCTGCTGGCGCTCTCCGCCATCGGCAAGCCGGCAGCGGGAGCGAAGGACCGGCTGGTGGCTATTCTCAACGACGCCCAGGAAGACGAGACTATTCGCGGCCTGGCCAAGAAGGCCCTGAAAGAAGTGGACCCGCGGAAGGGGCTGATGAACGCTTATTAGCTCAGACTTTGGATTTCACCGTAACGACCGTCGCGACAGTTTTTCGGCGCACAAACCGTCGTCGCACCAGCCAACCGGCAATCGGCACCACCGCCAGCACGCACAGGATGGGGAGCGCGATGGCGAAAATGGTCGTTGCCACCGAAAGAATCAGTTCCAGCGTGGAAACCAGAAAGTTTCCCAGCCCCGCGGTGGTGAGCGTGGAAGTGCCGCGGAGCGTGACGGTACCCAGTTGAATGATCCCCGCGAGGAAGCCGCCGGCGATGAAGGCTAGCGACCAACGCATGAGCGGGGACATTTCGGCCACCATCGTATTTGGACCGACCGTGGCGGCCAGCGTGATGGTCCCCGCCACGACAGCGGCGGGGGTGGCGATGGTATCGAGCAGGTTGTCCAGCCAGGGGACGTAGTAGGCGACGATTTCCACTGAAGTCGCCGCCAGAAAGCAAACGAAAGCTGCCGGAGTCCCAATCCACTCAAAGCCGCTGGCCAGCTCCAGATGTCCCGCCATCGAGGCCACGCTCATCCCCAGCATCGGCACGAAGACCCGAAAGCCGCAGGCGGCTGAGAGGCCGATTCCGAGGCAGAGGGAGAGGAGGAATTCCATTGCGCGGCGGAGATAGGGAGACGGAGAGACGGAGAGAATGAGAGTTGGGGAGACACGACGCTGGAAGGTTATTCGCTGGAAATTTGCGATTCTTGGGGTCGAGTTTAGGCCCTATTCCCGCAGCGGGATGGCCCATTCGGTGCTGGAAGAGGATTCCATGGCTGCCTTCAATCGCTTGTGGACGACGAAGGTCATGCGGGCGTTTTTGAAATCCACATATTGCGGCGTCGGGAGGCCGAATTGGCGACAGTGAGGGCAAAGAGGGAGTTTGACCTGGACGACGCTTGTTTCCTGCATGCCGCGGACCAGTAGGAACAGGGCCATCGGCAGACTGAGAAGTGCCACCAGAAATGCCAACACCCCCGAGCCTTCCGCGCGCCCCTCGGACGAATGGTTGGTGATGGTGTAATACTGGTCCGTCGCCTGTCCGCAGCCGCAGCAGAGAGGGGGAAGTGCCGCGTTATGTGCCACGCGGACTGCCGAATGGTCCGGCTGAGCGTGGCCATCCTGTGTGTTCCGCTGGCAGGCGGGACACGTGCCGTCCGGCTTGGGAATCACCTTGGTGAAACAGTGCGGGCAATCGACGACCATAAAGAGCCTCTTTAGCCCGGCGGCCACTTCAACTGCCGTCCGCCGAGCAGGTGCAGATGCAAATGATCGACCGACTGCCCCCCATCGGGCCCAATGTTCATGACAATCCGGTAGCCATTCTCTAGACCGAGCTTCTTCGCCAGGTTGCGGCAGACGAGCAGCAGATGGCCGGCGAGCGATTCGTCATCGTTCTCCAATTCGGCCGCGGATTGGACTTCCTTCTTAGGAATGACCAAAACGTGCGTCGGAGCCTGGGGATTCACATCGGCGAAGGCAAGGCACAAGTCATCCTCATACAGGATTTTGGCCGGGATCTCCTTGTCGATAATCCGCTTGAAAATGGTCTTGGCGGGCATGGTTCGTTCCTGAATTTCCTGGAATGGCGGGAAGCCGGGCCAAACAAAGTCTTGAAATCGGCGGCTCGCATCACAACTTTGCCGCACGATTTCAACTTGTTTCAACCGACCGCCAGCTTACCTTGGAAGGGCAAGAATTTCTCCCCCGCAATTCCAAAACTTTATGCCCCTTTGGCAGCGACTTTGACCTTCGGCTTCTTGGGCTTTTTGGGCTTTTTCGGTTTTCCTTCCGCTATGGGAGCGGGAGGGGCAGCTGAAGGGCGGGTTTCACCAGGGCGAGAGATGGAAAGCGGCTTGCCGCCGACGCGGACTTTTTTGAGTCCGAGAAACATGTCGTGCGGCATCCCGACAGGGAGATCGATCATGCTGTAATCGTCGAAGATGGCGATGCGGCCGATGCGGGCACCGTTGATACCAGCTTCGTTGGCAATCGCGCCGACGAGATTTCCCGGCATCACCTGGTCGGCGCGTCCTACCTCCACGCGAAAGGTTTCCATCCGTTCTTCATCGCGCCGGTGAGCGCCGTGACGCCCGCGACGCGAATCCGGCCCGCGATCATCGTGCCGATCTCTTCCGTGCCGCGAACCACCGTGGCCTTCCGAAAACTCCGCCGGCTGGAAGGCATCTTTCACGAGCAGCGGCTTCTCGCTGTTGGCCAGAATTGCCAGGGCAGCGGCAATTTTTTCCACAGGAAGGTCCGTGTCACGGCGATACTGCTCCACGATGGAGGTGAATGCCACCAAATCGGGATGGGCGAGAGCCGCGGTGATTTTCTCGTGAAACCGGGCGACTCGCTGCTTGTTGATGGCCCGGTTGGTGGGCATTTCCATCGGCTCAATCGCGTTCCGGGTCGCCCGTTCCAGGCTTTGCAAAACATGGCGGTCGCGGGGATGCACGAACAGAATCGCTTCCCCGCTTCGTCCGGCCCGCCCCGTGCGGCCGATGCGATGCACGTAGGCCTCGCTGTCAACCGGCAAATCGTAATTGATGACGTGGCTGATCCGCTGCACATCCAGCCCGCGAGCGGCAACGTCGGTCGCCACGACAATATCAATCTTGCCGGAGCGAAGCTGTTCGACAATCTTCTCCCGCTGCTTCTGGGCGATATCGCCGTTGAGTGCCGCCGCCCGATGGCCGTGCTGAGAAAGGAACTCCACGAGCGGCTCCGTGGTACTCCGCATTTTCACAAACACAATCACGCCGTCGATAGGCTCGGCTTCCAGAATCCGCGCCAGCGTGGCTTCCTTTTGGTAAGGGGCGGCGACAACAAACCGCTGCCGAATCGTATCGGCCGTGGCGGTCTTCTGATGAATGGTGACCTGGGCCGGATTGCGGAGATGCCGCTGGGCAATTCGGCGGATAGGGTCGGGGAGGGTCGCCGAGAAGAGGGCGATCTGCCGCTCCGTCGGAACCTGCGTGAGCACCCATTCCACATCCTCGGCAAAACCCATCCGCAGCATTTCGTCGGCTTCGTCGAGGACCAGCGTTTTCAGGCCGTCCACCTTCAGCGAACCCCGCCGCATGTGATCCATCACGCGCCCCGGCGTGCCAACCACCACCTGCACGCCTCGATCAAGAGCCCGAAACTGCACCTCGTAATCCTGCCCGCCGTAAATGGGAACGACGCGCAAACCGCGCATGTCGCCGACATATTTCTCAAAAGCCTTGGCGACTTGGATGGCCAGTTCGCGGGTGGGGGTCAGTACAAGCACCTGCGGCCGGCGGTCGGACACGTTGATCCTCTGCAGCAGCGGCAGCGCGAAGGCCGCCGTCTTGCCGGTTCCTGTCTGGGCCTGGCCCAGAACATCCCGCCCTTCCAGAATCAGCGGAATTGTCTCCGCCTGAATGGGCGTTGGCGTGTCATAGCCGGAACTTTCGACAGCCCGGACGAGCGAATCATTCAGACCGAGCGCGCGAAACGCACTTTCCGCCATCGGCTCTGCAGACAGAATCTCGTCAGACGTCGTCTCTTCGACAACCTCCTCGATAGCCACAATCTCTTCAGCCGCCTCCGGCTGTGAAAGTTCGGCAAGAAGTTCTCGGACATCAGCATCTTGAACATCAAACTGTGACATGAAACGAAGTACCTTTGCCGCTGCGCGGCGATGCGAACCACGTGCATGTCGAGAGCCAACGAAGGCGCGACACGAACGTCACTCAGGAAAGAACTAACCGGTATGCACGTCACTGCAAGCGTGGGTGCCAACCGCTCGCGGGCAAGAATCCTTCGATGTCCGTCTGAGCCACTAACCTTGCTCAGAACACATGAAGGGCAGAGATTCTGCAGCCCACCGGGATGCTAAGTCTCGAAAATTGCCGAAAAATGCATTTACGTCAGACGTGATTTTACCCGGCGGGTCGCATTTGGGGAAGTGACTCAGGAGCCAACTTGCTCCCGCACCAATTCACCAAACAACTCCGGACGGCGGGTGCGGAGGGTGTAGTTGGGATGGCTACGGGCGGCGGCGAGCAGGGAAGCGTCCAGGTCGGCCACGATCATCTCGTCCCGGATTTGCTCGAGCTGCGTGTGCTTGAGGATGTCCCCCGTGGGGCCAATCATCATGGCTCCGCCGGGATGGTGCGGCTGGTTCCAGTGGTCGCGGGGGAGAGAATCGACATAGCCAGCCCGGCCCGCCTGATCGACATAGACACAAAAGCAGGCATTCTCCCGCCCGCGCATCCGGTAGCTACTGGAGAAATAGTCAAAAACTTTGCGGCGAGCGGCGGACTGGGATTCGGCGGTGTCGTCCCAGCGTCCTTCCCGAGCCGCGTGGGGCATCAGAATGATGTCCGCCCCCTTGAGCGCGATGATGCGGGCGACCTCGGGAAACTGATTGTCGTAGCAGATCACAATCCCGACCTTGCACTTTCCCAGGTCGAAGACCCGGATCTCGCGGCCTCCTTTGTAGAAGAACGACTCATCGCGCGACATGTGCAGCTTCCGCTGCTTGCCGATGTAGCCGCCGGGTCCGACGAGCACCTGCGTGTTGTAGACGATTTCGTTTTCCTTCTCGCTCATCCCGGCACACAGAATGAGGCCCGACTTTTTCGCCATGCCGCACAAAGCTTCAATGCTCTCTCCCTCGGGCACTCTTTCGGCGACTGCCCACGTATTGGGGGTGCAATGGCCATGCACCACGAGCCCCGGAAACACCACCAACTCCGCCCGCTCTTTTACAGCCGCCTCACAAAACTGCTCCATCCGACAGAGCGTCTCGGCCCGTTTGCCAAGTTCGCTATTCATACTGACGGCAGCAACGCGGATGGTTTGCATGGCGGGGCTTTTGAAAGGGATGCAATGAGGCGTGTATGAATTTGAATCGCTAAATATCGCGGGGTTGAGCTCGCTGAACAAGCAGTCGCGGCAGAGGATTCCGTTTGGGTAATTGTTTCTGAATGTGCGGATGTTACGAACCGCCCCCTTCCCGCCATGTTCTGTTGTACGGGCCCGAAAAGCCGACTAAGATCAAGGGTGGCTGATGGGTGCGGAACAGGGTTCCGTCCTGTTAGCTCCCCGCCCTGTTTTTCCCGCCTGGAAGAAACTTGAGGTTCCTCCTGTGTTTGGCTGGCTGAGTCCAATACCCTCGCTTGCGCGTCGGGCTGGTGTCTGTGTGCTGCTGGTTGCTCTGGGCGCATCGCTGCACGGTGCCGAGCCGGCGATTGATTTTCGCAATGATATTGAGCCGATTCTGTCCCGCCATGGCTGCAATTCCGGGGGCTGTCATGGGAAGGCGAGCGGCCAGAACGGTTTCAAGCTGTCGCTGTTTGGGTTTGATGCCGCATATGACTTCGACGAAATTGTGAAGCGGGCTCGCGGACGGCGGGTGAGTGTTTCCGCGCCGGAGCAGAGTTTGATGCTGGTGAAAGCAACCGGTAAAGTTCCGCACGGTGGCGGTCGAAGGCTGGAGCCGGAGAGCGAAGCGTATAAGACGCTGCTGGCCTGGATTTCTGGTGGCACGCCCGGTTCTTCGCCCGATGCGCCGAAGATTGTGAGCTTGGCGATGGAGCCAAAACTGCTCGTCATGCAGCGTGGGCAGACGCAGCCGCTGAAAGTGGCAGCCGTGATGTCGGACGGCAAGACGCGGGATGTGACTGCCGAGACCTCGTTCTCCAGCAATCTCGATGTGGTCGCTGCAGTCAGCGAAGCGGGCATCGTTACTGCCGGCCAGCAGAGCGGCGAAGCGGCGATCATGGCCCGCTACCAGGGGCAAGTCACCGTGTTCAGCGCCATTATTCCCCATGGCAAGCCGCTCACGGAGATTCCGAACTTTCAGCCGAACAATTACATCGACAAGCTCGCCGCAGAGAAGTGGAAGAAGCTGGGGCTGCTGCCGTCGCCGGTTTGCGATGACGCGACATTCCTCCGCCGCGTCACCATCGACCTCTGCGGCCGAGTGCCGACGAGCGAGGAGGCGCGGGCGTTTCTGGCGGGGTCAGGAGACCCGCGCCAAACCTCCGCGGACAAGCGGACCAAGGCCATCGACCGACTGCTCGATTCGCCCGACTACCCGGCGTTTTTTGCGCTCCGCTGGGGGAGCATCCTCCGCAACAGCAATCTGGCCGGGTCCGACAAAGCAGCTTACGCGTTCCACAACTGGATCAAGGACAACGTCGCCCGCAACCGCCC
>CAYUJE010000286.1:0-8141 GCA_964444865.1 uncultured Pirellulaceae bacterium
CGTGCGCAAATTTCCAGCCGAACGCGCCCAGCACGTAGCTGTTGACGGTCAGGAATATGATCGCGATGACGGCGTACATGACGCCCACGGCTTGACGCACTGACATGATGACACCGCCCCCACGGTGTGGCCGAGCTACCCGGCCGGTGTGATCCTTACGCGTGCGCCGGGCTGCCCCGGCTCAGTTGCCCATCGAGCGCGAACCTCCGTCACGTACTGCTGCGAATCGTCGACAAGGATGCCGTGCGCAACGGCCAGATCCTCAATGCCCTTGACGTAGTTGCTGGCGTCACGGGGCCGCTTGTCCGGCGGCGTCAACTCGATCTCGAGCACCACCGGGCCAGAGATGACGGCACACACACGCTGGCGCTTGATCTCCCAGCCCGCGGCCGCCCGCCAAGCCTTGTAGGGCTTGGACACGTAGCGGCGCCCCTTGCCGGCAAACATGCCGTTGACCGAAGGCGGGAATGGCAGCGTGAATTCGATCATGTGCTGCTCTCCGGTCCATCGGTCATGATGGCGAGGGCATCGAAGACGGACCACACGGCGCAGCATGTGCAGCCACCGACCGATCGCGCACAGCGCGGGCCGTACATGGTCTCGATGACGCTGGCCAACTCGTTCAGGCCAGCCTGTCGGCGGCGCTGGAGCGGAAGAACAATGGTGGGGCTGCTACCCTCTACCCTGTCATCGGAACCTGTCAGCAGCCATGCCACGCCTACGTCAAAGGCGCGGGCGTATACTATGGCAGCCTTCTTCCCGTATTCCCGCGGCCCGGCTTCGTGTGCGCGGTACGTATTGGCATTCCAGCCAAATCGCTCCCAAGCCTCGCGAGCTGTCTTGAAGCCGGCCTTCTTTCTGGCAGCCCTTAGCCTCTCACCAGGCGTCGTGGTGACTGTGCTCTCGATCATGCCCGCACCTCTTGGGCGCGACGGCGCTGGAATTCCCTGTGCTGCTCTCGGAATTTGCCGAT
Source organism: uncultured Pirellulaceae bacterium (assembly GCA_964444865.1). Classification (GTDB taxonomy): domain Bacteria; phylum Planctomycetota; class Planctomycetia; order Pirellulales; family Pirellulaceae; genus SXOA01. The sequence goes on from CAYUJE010000286.1 coordinate 974, forward strand.
GTGCCGGCCACGCCAGACCATCTCGCGCGTGGTCTTGGCGGACCAGCCGAATGCCTTAGCCACCTCGGTGTTGTCAGCACCGGCTGCGCGCATGGCTGCAGCCTGCTCAGCCTTCGATGGTCCGCTCACAGCACGCCCTCGCGTTGCAGCAGCTGCTTGTGCTCGGCGCAGTGGACAGCGCCAGGACGACCGCAGATGCAGCGCAGCTCATCCGGGGCCAGCTTGCGCTCTTCGTACACGGCCTCGATCTGGTGGCGCGCGTGGATGCGCTCGGGTGTGATGGGCGGCAGCGGCACGGTGCGCATGCGCGGCGCCGGCTCAGTGTCCAGATCGACGGCGTCGCTAAAATCGAAGATGGGCGGCTGTTGCAGCTGCGGCAGCTTCGTGATCTTCTGGCCGGATGGCTTCATAGCGCGGACGTTGTTTAACGATGTGCGCTTAGCTGGCAGGCCGGCGGCATCGGCATAGCGCCGGATGACTTTAGGGCATCGCCGCATGATGCGGGCAACGTCGCGCAGCGAATGCAGCGGCCATAGCTCGTGGACTCGCCGCTTGTCCTCGTTGCTCAGCCGGATTGGTGGCAGGCCAACTGTAGCCCGCTTAGGGACTAACCCGAGCTTCTGCGCCCTGGCGCGCACGCACGCATCGCTCTTGCCGATCATTCGGCCGATCTCAACCGATGTCATTTTGCCATAGTGTGTGGTAATGATTTGATCTGGCGTCATGATTCACGCCTCCTGCTGTTGAATCGCGCCCGACTGGCCAGCAAACACCTCGTCATGACTCACGCGAGGCGGCGCCACATAAAGATCAGGGCGAATGATGTAGTCTGGTATACCGGTCATCGCCGATACGATGCGCACCCTGCTCGGTGGCACCCGGCGCCACTGATGGACAGCCTGCCGAGTCGACGACGCCATGCGCGCCAAATGTGCAAAGCCACCTGCCGCTTTAATCGCCAGCTTGAGGCCGTGGTCTCGATGGTCCGTGCTCATGTTACGGGAGAGTAAACAGTGCCCATGCCAGTGTCAAGCCGTGCTGTACCCTCGACGTCAACGATTGACGTATGCGTCAATCCAATGAGCCTCGGCACACGCATCCGTGAGGCACGACTTAGTGCCGGCTTGACGCAAGATCAGCTAGGCGATGCCCTCATGCTGAGCAAGCAGGCCCTGTCACAGTGGGAAAATGGCCACTCGTCTCCGAGCCGGGAAAACTGCATTGCCATCGCCCGTGAAACGAACGTGCCGCTGGCGTGGCTTCTGATCGGCCAGCCCTTGCCCATGCGGACGGCGGACGGTAAACTGCTGTGGTCATCAGCCGGGGGGCGCACAGTGGCTATCATCTCGCTTCAATCCGCACTGCAGGGCCGTTTTGACGAGCCGGCGGCACAACGCATCGCAACAGTATTTCCGTGCGGCGCCAACGCCTTCGCCATCATCATCACAGATCGAGCAAATGCCGGAGTGATCGACGCTGATGATCGAGCCGTGTTCGACCCATCAGCATCATATCAGCCAGACGATTACGTTTTAGCCGCCATCGGAAGCAGTGGTAAATCTGCAATAGGCAAGCTGCAATATGAGGCCACTGCCCATGGTGTTGTCACGATCATCCGACCCCACAACCCAAGCTACCGCCCGCTGCGCTCAGACATCGACGGCACTATCTCCGTGATTGGTAAGCTGTCCGAGTTGACCAAGGCTGGCCCGCGCCTGCAATAAGTTGCTACCGATCAATGCCTTGTCAGATTTTTTATTTTCCCACTTGCCAGAATCGTAAAGCGGCGCTTTACTAGCTCTCGTCAGCCCGGCGATGCCCTCTCCAAGCCGGCGCGGCGCAGAGGTTAACCCACTCCAGGGACGGCTCCCCGCTTGAGCCTCTGCGCCGCAACTGACGCTATTTGGGTGCGAGTAGCGCGAGGTTGCGTCGATGTCTTACGATCGAACAGGCCAGGCTCAAGATGATGCCTACGGGCACGGTGAGCTAGGCAACGTCCACCAACAATTCGAGGTTGAGCCCGGTTATCCGCCGGCACCGGACACGCGGCGGGCCATCGCTGCGATGGTCACAGCGCAGCACCGCCAGACGGATGCGCACGACGTGATCATGCACCTGCAGGACGAGCAGAAAGATGCATGGGTGGCGGTCAACTACCGCATGCCATTCCTGACGGAATACGAGCGCCGCAGCCTCATGGCGCGGATCGATGTGTACTACGCCGCGCAGATCGCGGAGTGCCGCTCATGAACGACGTGGCAACCAATACCGATCTGGTCGTGATCGAGCCCAGCAACGCCCTGGTGATGTTTACGACGGATGGCGGGCTTGATCCTCTGCTCAAGCGCATCCGTAGCGAGATCGACGCCTGCACCGCTGACGTGAGCACGCCCAAGGGTCGCAAGGCCATTGCGTCCATGGCTCATAAGGTTGCTCGGTCTAAGACGTACATCGACAATGCCGGCAAGACGCTTGTTGCCGAGCAAAAGAAAATCCCCAATCTGATCGACGCCAGCCGTCGCGAGATGCGCAAAACGCTAGAAACATGGCAGAGCGAGGTTCGCGCGCCGCTCGATGCATGGGAAGCTGCCGAAGATGAGCGCATTAAAGGCCACACCGATGCTATTGCATGGCTGGCCGAGATGGCTGCGACATCGCCTGCAGAAGTGACCACTGAAAATATTAAAGGCCGCCTGCTTAATGTGTCGCAAGTCGTCATAGGCACGGCTTGCGAGGAGTTTCTCGCACAGTATGAGGCCGGAAAATCGAAGGCAATTACAGCGCTGACCGAAGCGCTGGCCATGCGCCGCAAGAGCGATGCGGATCAAGCCGAGCTTGAGCGTCTACGCCTTGAGGCAGCTGAGCGTGGCAAGGCCGACCGCGAACGCCGCATAGCTGAAGAGGCTGCTGCCCGAGCCACGAAGGAGGCTGAGGCAAAGGCTGAGGCAGCGAGTGCCGCAGCAGAAGCACAAGCGCGGCGCATGGCTGACGATGCGGCTGCCCGCGAGTTAGCCCTGCAGCGCCAGATCGAAGCCGAGAAGCAGCGCGCGGCGGCGGAAGCCGCCCGACTGGCTCGGGAGGCTGAGCAAAAGGCGCAGCGCGAAGCTGCCGAGGCTCGCCACCGAGAGGCCGACCAAGCCAACAGAGCAGCCAAGCATCGAGCCGCACTCGAAGCCTTTCAAGCCAATGGAATCGACACTGAAACAGCCAGGAGAGTGATCACCCTAATCGCAAACCAAAAGATCCCAAGCATGGTCATCCAATACTGATCCGAACAACAATCCAATCGCCATCACATCAGGAACCTAACCCACATGCATATCGGTCAAATGCTCGAAAGCAAGTACCTCAGCGCATCCGACCTTCGCGGTCAGCGCGTGAAAGTGACCATGAGCAACGTCGAAATGGCCACAATGAACGACGGAAAAACAAAAGCCATTCTCTACTTCCAGGGCAAGAAAAAGGGAATGACGCTCAACAAAACGAACATCAGAGCAATCGCGAGCATCTACGGCGACGACACCGACCACTGGATGGGGCAGCCAATCGAGCTGTTCGAGGCCATGGTTGACTTCCAAGGTCAGACAGTCCCAGCCATCCGCGTTGCCATCCCGCGCCCTAACGGTAGAGCAGTTCAGGCTCCGCTCAGCCACGAGACCGCACCGCCCATGCAGCAGCGCGCACCGCAACGTGCGCCTGCCATGGCCGGTGACTTCACCGAGGATGCACCGCCGCCGCCCCAGCATGCGTCACAGCGCGTCGTAAGCGGCATCGACGACGAAGTGCCATTTTGATCCTCTCCTGGCTGGCACCTCCACCATGGAGCCAGCCAAGACTTGAGAGGGCGGCACAAGGTTTTGCGTCGTGCTGCCCTCTCATTTTCGAACACCGGCACCAAAACTAAGGCTTGGATCATGGTGCCGGCAGTAGCGAGGATGGGCTTGATCTTCGACGACGGCCCGTCCTCGCCAACCAGATGAGTCTCCAATGCTCGAGCTTCAGCTGATCTACGAGGGAAATGGCCGCTACCGGGCAGCCACGAAACTCGATTGGCAGATTAGCCATGAGCGCTTTGGGCAAGGCGAGATTATCGAGGTCCGCGCTGGCAAGAAACGGTCGCGAAAACAGAATGGCTGGCTGCACGCGATGATAGCTGAGGCATTCGACAATCAGAGCGCCGGCCCGCAATTCGACGACAAGGAGCAGCTGCGTGCATGGCTTCTCATTCAGGCCGGCCACTGCGATGTGAAGACGTTTGAGGCGAACGCGATGACGCGCGAGGTTGCGGCGTGGCTGAGGCAGACATTCCGTGCCGTCGACTTCACCACTGACGGCACGAGCATATTTGCAAAGACGCCGCGCAGCATCGCTTTCAAGGCATGCGGCTCGGCTGAAATGACGGAGATCGCCAACAAGGTTGCCGAGATCATCATGGCCGACATCGTGCCGGGCACGACCTGGGCGGACTGGCAGCCGTATCTCGACGAAGGCGAGCGCCTGGCAGCCGCCGCGCGCAAACGGGCAGCAGCGAAGGAAGCAGCATGACATCCATACCCATTCAGGAGATCCACGACACGATACGGCAGCCAGAGCCGCCGATCACGCCATACGATCCGCGCCGCTCCAGTCAGGCCCGGCCGGTTGACATGCCCAGCTACACGCGGCTTTCCCAGGAGTTGCAGGCTGTCCAGCTGCTGGCCCTCGAGCTGGCCGTCCGCGCAGCCACTGCGGAGATCGAGCGGGACATGCTGTCCAGGCGCTTGCAGGAGGTGTCACAGCCGCAGCCGGCCACAACCATGCAGTCGGTCGGGTGCGCGCTCAGTAATGCCCTCAGTATCATGGATGAGCAGCGGCGGAACAGGCGGTGAGTGATGCGTGCCGATCAGTGCGTGTGTGGCGAGATGAGCCGAGTTTATCAGACGGAGCAGCATGACGGCGTGACGGTACGGCGCCGCAAATGCCGGCATTGCAACGAGACATGGACAACGCGGGAAGTAGACGGGCGGCACTACGTGGAGCCGCCACAACGTGGCGCGATGCGGCAGGCATTGCCGCAATGGCCGCGGTCACAGGGGATTGAAGCAGCAAAGTAGCGTGGGGGCTGGAATGACGGGCATCGAGGTCTTTGAAGTCACGGGCACTATCAAGTGGTTCGACAGGGCCAAGGGGTACGGATTTATCAGATGCCCTGACACGGACGGAGATGTGCTGCTGCACATTGGCTGCCTGCGTGCCGGCGGGCATGAGCGGGTCATAGAGGGCGCGCGGGTGCGGGCTAACGCATATCGATGTGAGCGCGGATTGCAGGCAACGCGCATCCTTGAGCTTGGGGACGAGACTTCGATCGACGCGACCAAGCTACGGCAGCGTACGCATGTGGTCGTGGTGCCGGAAAGCGATTGGCAACGCGCCGAGGTCCTGTGGTTCAATCGCCCGCGTGGGTTCGGGTTCGTCTCGCTCTGCGACGGCAGCCCCGACATCTTCGTGCACATGGAGACCGTGCGCCGCTTTGCATTCACTGAGCTGCGCACGGGTCAGACTGTGCAGATCCGCTGGGGTCTTGGCGAGAAGGGACGGATGGTCTCACACCTGCGTCCCGATCGCATCGGGGGGGCAGCCCCATGAGTAACGACTTCGGACACGAGTTTGAGACGATCATGGATCGTGAGGCGACGGAGCGGTTGCTGGCGCAGCTGCGCCAGCACCATCCAACGGCTGAGACCAATAAGGGCTGGCGGTCCATGGATCGGCCGTTGCCAATGGTGGAGAGGCCCAAGCCCGAGCCGGCGAAGGCAGTGGCGCCGGACCTTGGAGCCATCCGATCGCGTGCTGTGATTCCGCTCCGTCATGAGGTGCGCGAGGCCATCGCCTACATCGCCGAGGCGCATGACACATCGGTGAGCGACATCATGAGCGAGTCGCGTCGGCGTACAGCCACCCGCGCACGGCATGAGGCATTCGCCCTGCTTCGCTCGGCCAATTACAGCTACAGCACGATCGGTGTCGTGTTCCATCGCGACCACAGCACCGTCATAGCGGGTATCCGGGCACACATGGCACGTCAGCAGCGCGAGGCAGATCGTGGCGCGTGATGAGTTTCCAAAATCGGTGAAGCTCGCGGCATGGGAACGCTGCATGGGGCTGTGCGAGTGCGGCTGCGGATGGAAGATCATCGGCACGCCGCACTATGATCACTACCCGATTCCTGCCGGAATTGGCGGCCCTGGCACGTTGGAGAACTGCCGCGTGCTGGACCCGAAGCACCACAAGACGATCACCGACACCAAAGACATTCCCGCCATCGCAAAGACGCACCGCGTGCGCGACAAGCGCCTAGGTTTGCGCTCGTCAAAGCAGGGCTTCCGAGGCTGGCGCAAGTTCGACGGATCGCTAGTCTGGAAGCGGTAGGCTCCTATGTCTTCTACTCGCGTTTCGGCTTTGACTTGCGCCACTCAGACCGAATTGCCTTAACGTGCCGGTTCACAGCCATATCGCTGAGGCCCAAATCTTGAGCACACTCTCGTTGTGTGCCGCACAGGTGCAGGGTGAACCATTCACGCACAGCATCTCTGTTGTCCTCGCCAATCTTGACCTGCTTGTGGTTCATCCCGCTTGCCTCCGGTCAAACGGGACCGAAGTCCCATTCCTTCTTGAAACCTCCGCGAGGCCCGACACTCAGGAGAATGATCCGCTGATATTGACTCGGGACGTTGCAGTTCCCGTAGCAGACGAACGTCACGCGCTTGGCGCTCTTGTTCTCTGCCATGAACCGGCGGCCCTTGCGGAGAGCTTCGCCGAACGTCGGCAACTTGTTGCGGTTCTTTGGGTCGAGAAGATCCACGACGTGGGCGATGTCGCCCATCAACTCGCGGGTGGCGGTTCCGGTGAGGGGAAGATCGAACATTGTCGCCTCCTAGGCTGGCGGCAGTGCCGCGTTGATGTGTGCGCGTCGAATAAAGATACTATACGCGCACAAGCCAGCCTAGTCAATATGGAAAATCGCTTCGTTGTACGAATTTTCTCACCATATTCGGATGACGGACACGCGGCCGATGAAGTCTGCGCCGAGGGTCAGTTGCCACCAGTTCGGCCCGCTATTCCACAGTCTGCGCGCGCCTGGACTTGGCCCTTTGTATCCCCACACAACCTTCCACATGGTTGATCCTCC
>CAYUJE010000287.1:0-8124 GCA_964444865.1 uncultured Pirellulaceae bacterium
CAGCCGCATCGATCGTTCGCGATGCACTAAAGTTCTTTGCCGGAGTCCGCTACGAGTTGGTTTCCTACGTCGTCATGCCCAGCCATTTTCACTGGGTCTTTCGCCCGCTCCCAGAATACGAAGCGAGCTTGCCGGCCGATCAGTCGCCTCGCGCCACCATTATGCATAGCATCAAGAGCTACACCTCGAACGAGTGCAACAAGGTGCTTGGACTGAGGGGACACTTCTGGCAAGACGAATCTTATGACCACTGCGTGGTGGATGAAGCGGAGCTTGCCCGGATTGTGGAGTACGTGGAATTCAATCCGTGCAAGGCAGGGCTTTGCATGCGGCCAGAAGAGTGGAAGTATTCCTCGGCGTTTGGACGTATTTTTTGATCGCGGACGGGCAGCCTGGAAGGCTACCCCACTTACAGCACATCCGCGAAGCGGATTTGGATGTCGGCGATGGCCTGCCGCTGGGCGAGGAAGGCGTCGACGATGGTGGGGTCGAAGTGTTCCCCCCGGTCGGCTTCGATGATCGCGAAGCATTGGTCGATGGGGAACGGCTTTTTGTAGGGACGGCGGCTGCTGAGGGCGTCGAAGACGTCCGCTACGGCGGTGATGCGGCCTTCCAGCGGAATGTCTTCCTTGGCAAGGCCGAGAGGATATCCTTGGCCATTCCACCGCTCGTGGTGGGTGAGGGCAATCCGCGAGGCCATGCGAAGCAGCGGCGACCGGCTGATGTCGAGCACCTTCTGGCCGATTTCCACATGATGCTTGAGCGTCTCCCAGTCGGCCTGCGAAATGGGCTCGATGATTTTCTGCCCCAGGCCGACATGTTTCTGCATCCGTTCGTACTGTTCCGGGTCGAGTTTGCCCGGCTTGAGCAGAATTTCGTCGGGAATGCCAATCTTGCCGATATCGTGAAGCTGGGCGGCTTGCTCCAACATTTCCACGGCCGGTTCGTCCAGGCCGATGGCCCGACCAATGACGGCGGCATATTTTCCAACCCTCAGCACATGGTGCCCGGTGTCGTCGTCCCGCAGTTCGGCTGCGCGGGCCAAGCAGTAAATCACATCGCGGCGGGATGATTCCAGTTCTGCGGTCCGATTCCGGACGGCGTCCTCAAGTGTTTGAGCATAATTCCGCAGGCTGTCATGATATCGCTTCACCATCAGCGCGTTACGCACCCGCGGTCCCAACTCGCAGGGATCCACCGGTTTGGCCAGAAAGTCCGTGGCCCCGCGTTCCAACACCGCCAGTTTTGTTTCCCGATCGCAGGAAGCCGTCAGGATGATGACCGGCAAATGGGATGTGGATGGATTGGCGCGAATGCTGGCCAGCAGTTCCAGCCCGCTGATCCGCGGCATCATCACATCGAGCAAAATGACATCCGGTTGTTCGATGTCAATCCCGGCCAGAGCAAACGTCGGATCGGTTATTCCACGAATCTGGGTATAGCCACCTTGCTGCAAGTACTTTTGAATGACCTTGATGTTCACCGCCTCGTCGTCGATGACCAAAATCCGCGCGGTCGCGGTCTCGCAGGGAACCGGATGTGGCATTTGCCCCGTAGACGCAGGTTGCGACGGCTCTTCAATGGCTTCCATGAGCCTCTTGGTCGCTTCTAATTGGGCGATCATTTGATCCTGCGAAGTTCCTGCGGAATAGGTCCGGGTCGGCATATGACGTCGCGAAGAAGAAATGGAGCAAGCCCAGCCGTTCCATGGCACAGTTGGTGTCTGTGATAAGAAACGTCACAAAGATGGGGTTGTCAACTCACTGCGACGATTATGCGGATTCTGCCGCCGGCAGCGAGTTTCAAGTCCTGTTTCTCTCGTGTTCCGGTGCACAGGCGGCGACGAAACCCATCTTTCGGCTCCTCTGCTCAAGATTGCCCATTTCCATTAATCACTGCCTCGATGGCTTCCTGTAGATTCTCGCGATTTACCGGCTTCGTCAGAAACAGGGTATGATTCCCATCGATGGCGGGGATGCCACCCGGCTCCTGGTGAGCCGAGATGATGATCACCGGCGTGGCCTGCGTGCGGCGGATTTCCCGAACCGCCGATAGGCCATCGAGTTCCGGCATGCGGACGTCGGTAATGATCAGATCGGGAGAGAACTGCCGGCAGTCGTCAATCAGTTTCTGGCCGTTTTCCGCGGCTGCCACGACCTCGTGCCCCAGGCGAGGAAGAATGCGGGCGAGATAATCCCGCATATCAAACTCGTCGTCGGCGATGCAAATGCGAAGTGGAGTAGTCATAGCACATCCATCAATATCACGGATTACGCTCGCGGCAGGACCAAGAGAATGGCTGCCCCCGTGTCTACGTCTTCCACGGCAATAGTTCCACCGTGTGATTCCACAATTCTTTGAGCAATCGCCATGCCCAGCCCGGTCCCCCGAGGCTTAGTCGTAAAAAACGGCTCGAAAATCCGACTGCGCTGCTCGGGTGTGAGCCCCGGACCGTTGTCTTGGATCAGAATTCGCACGCTCGCGGGCGCGCTGTCACGGTCGCTCACGCCCGTTGACGCACAGTGAATCGTGATGCGAGCTGGGTCACGGCAGGCGGCGAGTGCGTTTTCAAAAATATTTCGGAACACCTGCCCCAGGCGAAATCGATCTACATTGCAGTCGGCTAGGTCTTGCGCTCCTTCCACCAATTTTGCGTCGCGATTCTTTCGCGATAGAGCGGTCTGTTCCCAAGCCTCCCGCCAAATGTCTCGCAAAGAGCAGGTCTGCCGCTCCAAATTGATGGGAGCAGCATAGTTGCGAACTTCCTCGAGCAAATCGTGCAGTTGCTCCTGCGCTCGGCGGACCCGCTTGACCAGGTCAATCACCTCGGGCTTGTCCCCCACTTCCATCTCCAGCATCTCCAGACACGCCAGACTTCGCTGCAATGCATTGCGGCTTTCGTGGGCCAGCCCGGTCATCATCTGGCCAATCACCGCCAACCGCTGGGCCTGCATGGCTTTGCGTTCGGCTTCGCGAAGCGCAATGATGCGACCAAGTGTCTTGCGAAGCAACTCGGGATTGAAGGGCTTTAGCAGGTAATCGTCGGCCCCCCCATGCAAGGCGGCGATCACGCCTTCGATGTCTGCATAAGCCGTGATGATGATCAGCGCCGCGCCGGAAGCAGCCATTTTCAAACGGGGAAGCCAATCCTCCACATTGCCATCGGGCATCTTGCGGTCGAGAATCAGCACATCCCAGGGAGTGGAGTCTTTGCTGCCCGCCTTGGCAGCATCCAACCCTTCAGTCAAAGTTCCCACGGCCGCGACATGGTAATTGTCCAATTCCAGAAGATCACGCAGATTGGCGCGCGTATCCGCGTCGTCTTCAATCACCAGGATGCGGAGCGGTCTTAAGTGCTCACGTCGACGTAGGGGCATGCGTGGTCCGTTCGGTTTCGGCGGGCGCGGGGTGCCCGGATATCTCGGCGTCACTGATGGCGAATTTTTCAAGCAGGCGATAGAGTTTGCGGCGTTCGATCCCCAAGGTTTTGGCGGCATGGCTTTTGTTTCCATGAACGCGGCGCAGTACGGATACGACTTTCGATCGCTGCACAGCCGCCAGGTCATCCGTCAACGGCTCCTCCGCTGCAGCTTGAACAGCGGGTGACTCCGTGACTTCCCGTGGAAGGTCCGAAATCCGCACGACGTTGTCGTCCGCCAGGATTTTCGCCCGGTCAATGGCGTTGATGAGCTGCCGCACATTTCCCGGCCAGGAGTATTGTTCCAACGCCCGCGCGGTATCGGGCTCGATTTCCCAGTCGCTTCCCAGGAATTTGTCCACCAAGAGAGGAATATCGCCGGTACGCTTGCGCAGAGGCGGCAACTCCAGCGACATGACATTGATGCGATAGTACAGGTCCTCGCGGAACCGCCCTTCGGCCACTTCGCGGCTCATGTTGCGGTTGGTGGCTGCGAGAATTCGGACATCGACCCGCCTTTCCTTAATCGAGCCAATTCGCCGCATGGAGCCGTCTTCAAGCACGCGGAGCATTTTGGCCTGCAAGGAGCCGGGCAATTCACCGATTTCGTCAATAAAGAGCGTCCCTCCGTCCGCCACTTCAAAGAGCCCCTGTTTGGCATTGATGGCACCGGTAAAAGCTCCCTTCTCATGGCCAAAAAGTTCGCTTTCCAGCAGTGACTCCGGCAGAGCGGCGCAATTGATGACCACGAGCGGCTTTTCGGCCCGGCCACTGGCTTGATACAGGGCGCGGGCGACCAGTTCCTTGCCGGTGCCGCTTTCGCCTTGAATCAGAATGGCCTTGTCGCTCGGCCCGGCGCGTTCAATCAAGCGAAAAACTTCTTGCATGGCGGGAGACGTGCCGATCATGCTGGCTGGTGCCGTTTCTCTGGCAATAATCGCCTTGAGCTGGCGGTTCTCCTTAGCCAACTTGCGGCGCTCGTTAGCCCGCTCAATCAGCGATTCCAATTCCTGGAGCGGGAATGGCTTGACCACATAGTCGTAGGCGCCGGCCTTCATGGCGGCGACGGCCGTTTCGACGGTGGCTTGACCGGTGAGCATCACCGCCTCGCAATCGGTCGGCCCCGCCTTGATTTTGGCCAGCAAATCGAGCCCCGACATACCCGGCAGCATCATGTCCAGCACGGCGACATCAAACTCCCGGCGAGATAGCAGATCCAAAGCATCTTCGCCGGTTTCCGCACCTTGCACCCGCCAGCCGATTTGCGTGAATCGACGGATGAGAAGCTCGCGGAATTCTTGTTCGTCTTCCACGATTAAGAGTTCGATTGCCGGGGCTGAAGCCATCCGCGTTTTCCTTCATTCCTTATGATTCACCAACCAACAGACGGTGGGCGAAGGGGCCTATTTCTCAGCATCCGCTTTCATTTGCTGACGCAGAGCCTTGTGGCAGTTGATGCAGTTGATTGTAAGCTGCGTAAAGGCGAGAGCTACTCCCTCAACATTGTCATTATCCGCCTGGCGGATGATCTCGTCATTAACTTCGTTGAAGATCTGCAGCTGCCGCGTGTAAGCGGGGTTGCGGCTGCGGACGAAAGCTTCGAATTTTCCAAGCCCTTTCATGGACCTGGCGTTATCCGCGATCATGTCAAAATCTTCCGAAGTGACTCCGGCGAGTATGTTCTGGGAATAATCCAGTTTCTTCTTCATCCAGATGCTGGGATTGCTATCGTCGATCTTTTCGCCGTCCTTCTTCTTGGGCTCCTTCGACTCCGTCTTTTTCACCTCCGCGTTCCTTTTGCCCTCTAGTTTCTTGCCTCCCTCTTTCGGTTCATCCGCTAAAGCTAGGGACAGGGCGAAAGTGCTTGCAGCAACAACACCAAAGCAAAAAACACGGTACATGGCTTTCTCCAAAAAGACACATGGAAAGGGAGGGGAACCAAGCGACTCAACGCATTTCGCGCGCCATGGTCCAAGGGGGAGAAAGGGTGCCGATTTTGTGTCCATTTCAGCACGGACAGGAGCATTTTGGCTGCCGACTGTGCAGTGACGCGCGCCGGATTGCGCGAATCGCGCGGTTTCGCACACTTGCCTGCGTTCTTAATGACACGGCGACTGCACCAGGAGCGGCTCCGAGGAGTGGACAGCATTTCGGCCTGCCAATTGCGATAGGATAGTTTGGTCTTCTTCCTTTCCGTCCAGAAAGAGAAGCCCCGATTTCCTCACAAGGATTCCGCTCATGAAATTACAACGCATTCTGGTTCCGATTGACTTCTCCACCGGCAGCGATACCTCTTTAGCGCTGGCAACTTCGCTGGCGCGAGATACCGGTGCAACCTTGATTCTAGCCCATGTGGAAATTGTGCCGCTTTCCGCCGCCGGCGGGGAATACCTATATGCGATTCCAGAGCCTCCGACGGAGGAACTGCTTGCCAAATTGAACAAGGTGAGCCCGCCAGACTCCAATATTCCCGTCGAACGCCGCCTGCTGGCGGGGGATCCCGCGGAGGCGATCATCCGTCTGGCCGAGACCGAGAACGTGGACATGATCGTGATGGGAACCCATGGCCGACGAGGGTTGCGGCGAGTGCTGATGGGGAGCGTGGCCGAAGTGGTAGTCCGTACGGCGAAATGCCCAGTCCTGACCGTCAAACCGGCATCGCACGAGGCCCCGCCCAAGTAGCCCAGGCATTGGATGCAAATGAAACAAAAGATCGAGAGGAGCCTGATATGAACACCAACGACGACTGCCGAACCTATGTCGAGCATTTGCGGAATGAGCATGTGCATATTGATCGGGCGTTATTGGAATTGCAGCACCTCTTTTCGCAAACCGTCGAATCGCGGGAGTCCGACCCAGCCGCCATCCTGTTGGCAAAACTGTCGACGCTGCGGGTTGCCTTGAGAAAACACTTTCGCGAGGAAGAAGAGGGGGGATGCCTGGAGGAGGCCCGTTCCCGCGTCCCTTGCCTCTCCGAGGATGTTCATGCTCTGCAAGCCGAGCACGCCGAGTTCCTGGCAACGCTTGACTCCATGATCACCAAAGCCGAGGCACTGGCGGCCCAGTCCGCCATGATCCAGGAATTGCACGCCAGCTTTAGCGACTTTTTGCACCGACTGCACAAGCACGAGTCGGAGGAAAACCGCATTCTCCTCTTCGGTTTCGGCTCGTCGGCCATGGAAACATTATCCACTTCCACTTAATTCCGGGCACTTGCCGGAGCACCTTCTAAAAACACAACGGAGTCCAAGTCATGTTTCGTCTGTCCACAATCGCCAGTCTCGTTGTTTTGATGATTAGCAGCAGCACGGTAATTTCCAATTCCGCCCGCGGCCAGGATAACGTTGCCATCTTCATGAAGGCCAAGCTGAGTCACTCCCAGCAAGTGCTCAAGGGATTGGCACTCGAGGACTTTGACCTGATCGCAAAGAACGCGCAGGCAATGAGCTTGCTCTGCGAGGACGTGAACTGGATGGTTCTGCAAACTCCCGAGTACCGGGAACGGAGCAGCGAATTCCGCCGCAGCGTGGATACCATCACCGAAGCCGCCAAGAAGAAAAACTTGGAAGGAGCGGCGTTGGGCTACGTGGACGCAACGATGAAGTGTGTCAACTGCCATAAATACGTCCGCAAAGTTCGCATGGCAAAGCGGGAAGAATTCCCGGGGCTTAAGCTGAACGCAAACACGCGTTAGAAGCCTCGTTTCCCCGGTCCCCAAAAAAAACGCCCCTGGAATCATCCAGGGGCGAAAGTTGGCTTGGCAATAACAAGTCCACTTCAATGGCTTACAGCCCAGGAGCAATCTTGAGCAGCGAACCTTCCTTGGGAGCGTTGTCGTCTTCTTTCTTCGGGCCGACGACGGTGATGTAGAGCTCTCCATCCTTGCCGAAGGCGAGGGCCGTGGGCTTATCGAGAGCAAGAATCTTGGTCGCCTTCACCCCTTGCTTGCCGTCAGCATTGCTCTTGTCCAGCCGATACAAACCGCCCTCTTCGGGAGCCATCCAGGCAAAATCGATGGCATACAACTGCTTGGTCTTCGGGCTGTAGGCCAAGCCGGTAATGTCATGCAGGCCGGTTTCCAGATTGAGCAACTTCTTGCCTGTCTTAGCGGAATAAAAGGTAAGCAAGCTGTCCTTGGGTTTGTTAACCTCTCCCATTTGTCCGACGACGAGATCCCCCTCGGCGGACATGGTGATGCCGACGGGAGCGTCGACTTCAACCGCTTCTTTCGTGGCAATATAGCGGGTCAGTTCGCCAAACTTAGTGCCGCTAATTTCGGATTTCAGGACCCAACCCTTGGTATCGTCGCCATTGCTCGAAATATAAATGGCGGTCTTCCCTACGGCGATGGCATAAAAATTTCCTTCCGGCTTCAGGCCGTCTTTTTCCGGCAACGGGCCGAGCTTGGCTTTGGCGTCCTTATCGAAATTGATAGCGGGCTTACCTGCCGCGGGAACGGTGAAGACGCGAATAAATTCCTCGCCATCTTTGAAGCTGCCGTCGCCAACAACAAGTGTGTCCTTGTCGACAAATGCCAGGCCCAGCGGGCCGATGTCATATTTGGGCCCCTTGCCATACAGGTCCATCGGAAAGCCGGTGATGACGTCTTCGGCTTTGCCATCGACGACACGGATGATCTTTCCGGCAGCGCTATCGGAGACAAAAACGTGCCCCGTTTCCGGCTGCACGGCGAGACCCGTGGGATT
>CAYUJE010000288.1:0-8107 GCA_964444865.1 uncultured Pirellulaceae bacterium
CCTTTCCCATGTTTTGGGAGCACTCGTCGGTTGCGTGGTGGGCGGAATAACAATTAATTCGACGTCTCTGCCACAAGCCCCTTCGCCGTCAGCGAAGCTGAGGGCCGACCAGGCTTCCTTGACACCGACCGTTAAATAGGGACTTGCTTCGATTGCCGAGAGGAAAAATCGCTTATGTACAAATGCAAAACGAGTCACGTTTGTCCGGTCATCAGCTTAGGACAACCTGTCGCAACGCATCCGGATCGATCTTCATAGAATCTCGTCACGGACCATGCGAGGCAATACCTAAAGAAAAGCGAACCCTCCCGCCGCCTCTCGGCGGTTATGCAAGTGGCTCAACTCTCGGGGTGTGACAGCCATGCTCCTGAAATACCGAATGCCAACACGCGATGAGAAAGAAATGTTTGAACTTCCCGTGCAAGATGCGGAGCGAGCCTTGGGTCTGGTCCGGCATCACGCAGTCGAGTGGAAGCTTAATCCCAAACGGGTCGGACTCCTCGGATTTTCTGCCGGTGCCAACCTTGCCGACCACGCCGCTTGGGACCGAGTTCCGCGGACTTATCCCCAGAAGCCTGAGCCGGATGACCCTGCCGGACCAGAATTCCTTGTCTTCATCTACGGTGGCGGTTTTCTCGACAAAGACGACAAGTCCAAGTTCCGCGCCGGTTTCGGCATTCCGACCGATGCTCCCCCGGCCTTTCTCCTGGTGGCCCACGACGACAAGTTGAACCCGGTCGAAGCGGCAATGTTGTACCTGGAGTACAAGAAACGCGACCTCTCGGCAGAACTCCATATTTGTGCAAAGGGAGGCCACGGCTTTGGCATGCGCAAAGACGGCAACCCAGTCAACGACTGGCCGCAACGCTGTGGGGAATGGATGAAAAGTCTGGGTTATCTGGATCCGAAATAGCTTATCAATCGAGTGAACGACGTTCAGCGATGACGAGCTGGCAGCAAATCATGGCATCACGAACTGATGTCCTTCGGGTCGCACCGTCAGCACGGGACAGGGAGCGGTACGGACCACGCTCTCGGCGACACTCCCCATGATCACATGAGCCAGTCCAGTGCGACCATGCGTGGAAAGTACAATCAGGTCGATGTCCTGTTGCCGGGCATAGCGGATGATTTCCACTTTCGGCGATCCCTCAAGGATGGCGTGAATCACTTTCCGGCCAGCCGACCACTGCGGATCAAGAACACCAGTCAGCGATTTTTCTACAGCCGCCTTGGACTCGTTGATGTACCTCGGTAGTGCGAGTCCCATCACAAAATCAGGCGTCACATCGGTTCGGATTTCCAGCGTGTGCAGAAGATGTAGTTCAGCATCGAACCTCAATGCCAGTTCGCAAGCATATTTCGTGGCGCATGCCGAATAGTTGCTGAAATCGGTCGGCAGCAGAATTCTCTGAATTTGGAGCGTCATCTTGTGCCTCCGATGCGTGCGCGCTGGTTTGTTACCACCGCCTCCATTCTATCGGGCTCAACGTCGGACAGATAGTGTTGCCCTACGCTGCCACAACCGTCCAGGAGTCGCGTCATGATGCATTCCGTCAAGCAAGTCGCGCAGATGCTGCAAGTGGGGACTGGACTTGTCACTGAATTCGTAAATTCCGGCGAGCTGGATGCGATTATTGTCAGCCTCACGAGGGGAAAGCAGAAGAGGCTTTGCATCCCCGATGATGCGTTGCGTCAATTCCTTGAACGACGGCGAGTCTGTGTAACACCTCCGCGTATAAGCAACCTTCCTTGGCAATCACACCAGCTTCTTCAACACTGCAATCGCGGCTCTGGCTTTGTGCACCCCACCAATGCAGACCTCTCGCCTGGGCCAAGACTACTTTGGTTCCACTCGGATATTCACCTTGTACTCGCCGGGAAACTGATTCCCTTCGCCAGCTTGCCCGTCTGACATGCCAATCGCGAGTTGCAAGACGCCCCCAGTCTTGGCGACGAAAGTGAGACTACGGCCCAGCTTCATCACCTGGCCTTTTTCACCGATGCGACCGACAAGCGCGCCGCAGGGGATTTGGTTGGCGATATACCAGCCGTAATTGGGCATCCCGTCTGGACTGGACTGGGCATTGTTGCCCCAGGGAGTCAGGACAATATTCCCTTCGGCCTTCACGATGATCTTGTCCCCGGCTTGCACCCGAATACCAGACCCCTTGAAGCCCCGCTGCGCTAAGGAGTTACCAGAGACCGTGAGGCTCTTGCGAAGCGATTCCCTGATGCCAGTCTCCCGTTCGGCCCGGGCAATATCGCCCAAGGCAATTTTCAGCGGCCCGTATTTGCTGGCGATCGTGAATTCTGGCGGCTCGACTTTGCCAATGGCCGTGAAATCCGTGGTGACCACGGTATCGAGCCGAATCCACGGCTGAGAAACCGCACCCGCTTGCTCATCGTCGGAGGCTTCCTCCGCGGCTTCTCCGATCTCCTTGAGGATTTCACTGAGATGCCGCTTCAACTCGGCGTTGTCAGTCCCCGTGTGTTGTTCCAATTCCTTTTGCACCCTGATGCCCATTGCGGCCAAGTCTTTGTGAGCTTGTTCGCGGGTTTTGAAGTCATCGCCGGAGAGCTTGTCCACCAGGGCCTCTATGGTCTCGGCTGCCTTCGCATTGCTATCCAGGCCTGGGGTGAAGCTGCGAAGCTTCTCAATGGGAACAACCAGCTTGCCAAACTGAGTCTCCACTGATATTTCCGCGACCGACAGATCGCCACTGATGACACTACCGTCCTGCAAGTGCAGGCGGATGAACTTGGGACCAAGGGGCACGACGGGAATCCGAGGAATCTCGATAGCCGCCTCATCGTCTGTTTTTGATTCCTCCTTCGCCGGGGCGGCTGCATCCGCTGGCTTCACGGCCTGAATTACCTTGCGGATGACTGCGGGCACATCCTCGGCAATCTTAAATTCCTGAGAGTGGGCAATGTGCGAAAGAGTGAAAATCAAACCAGCAGCAGCAAACGTGACGACGAGTTTCATGGTCTTGTGTCCCTCGGGCGGTTAGTAGCGTATCCCCCCATGTTCGTTCACCAGAGACCTTTCCACTAGCCGGGGCTCTCTGGGGGTGGATTTTTAGATCTTCAGTCGCGGCAAGCCCCGGAAGAGAACCTTCCCCCTGCATGACGAGTTGCCATAAACGCCGATTACAATACGTCGCGACAAATTGTCTCAAAGTGCCTGACGAGCTAACGGTTCAATCTCCATGACGAGTCGACTTCTTGAGAGGCCCGTAAAAGGATCGGGCTTCCAAGATGACCCTGAGGACGGCTTTTGAATTCGAGGCCCTCAGAAAAGCTCCTGGGACGTTGAGCGAGGTGCTACGGCAGCCATAGTCGTAGCCTTATGCCTGAATCTCGGTGCCCTCTCTCCTCGTTTCATGTAGCGTCTCACCCCGCTCATTCTTCCACTCTTTCCACCCGTTGGCGGTGCGCCCAAGCAAGGTCATTGCGGCTCCGCTGGGCGTACGGAAAAGGTGGTCCTGAGTGAATCGTATCTGGCCGTTTTCTAATACGAGAACACCTGCATCGAACAGTGGTTGCCGCATGGTGGGAATGGAGTCGATTGCGGACGGAACAACTTCAGACCTCCCCTTTGACCCTTCGTGAACTACAAAGCCATCTTCGACCATTTCACCGGTCGCCTCTGCCTCCCTACCTCTGAGGTAGAATCGCTCTGATGTTGAGGTTGGCTTGATGAAGGCGTCGAATAAGGGATAGCCAAGGGTTGCGACCAGAGGCGAGAGCGTCGCAAAGATGTCTCGCAGGTCCGCTTCCATCGGCTCCGTGATGTACGGTTTGCTGCCGGCATTGCCGTTCTCAACTTGGTACCGTCCAACCTCTTTTGCCTTTTGAATGCAGAACCACTCAAGGTATCGGATGTGAGCCTGGGTAAAGCTATGAGTCCGGGAAATCACCAGGACGGCAGTCTGCCAGAACTCCTTGTTGGCATCGTGATTATCGAGACGTTTTCGAAGATCTTCTGTTTGTCCAATGTAAACGAGAGGCTTGGCTGCATTCTCAGTTTCGCCGAAGAGGAAATATAGTGCCACATGGTCCAGCTCAGGGCGGAGCTTAGCAGCAGCAAGGTCGCTCCGAGGCACGGCGACGGCTTGGACAATCCGGGTAGTCAGCTCCGCAATACGAATGCCACGGGGTTCGCCAGAAGGCAGGAAGATTTGAATTGTCTTCGCGTCGGTCGTTGGCACAGCGATCATCACTATTTTCTTTTGCCGCTTGTGGCGATTTCATCGGTAGCCGTTAGCTCGTCGCATCCAGCGTCAGCGCCGGAAGTCCGTTCACAGTATTCATTGTTTCCAAACTCACGGTAATCACCCGCAGGAACAACTCCAGGGGATACTTGGCGTTGTTCATCGTCTCGGTGGCCCAGAGGTTGGCGTGCTACCCGCTTTATCGAGACTAGGTTGAGCCATTAGTTTTACCAGCTAGAATCGACACGTAAACAAAGGACGACGGTATTTCGGCATTGCCTGGCCCAACGGTCGACAAACTCTGTTTCGGACGAGTAGCCGCCGTGACCGCGTGGTGATTCTGACTGAATCCGATAAACTACTCAGGATAACCACCTCCGGAGCCGGACCATGGCTGAAAAGGACGATGCTGAGAAAGAGAAACTCGATAAGAAGAACGCTGATAAACGGGAGTACGCCAGTACGCTCTGGAAGGCAGGTCTGGCTACTCTTGCCGGTATTGTCACCGCCGGAATTCTAAAAGCATTCGAGGAGCTTTTTCAGAGCTGGATAGTCACCGCCGCAACTCGAGTCCTCATCCTGGTTGTCTTGGGAGGTATTGCGTATTACGGCTACCGATTGATCGTTAGCCCACGTAAGCAGGATCTTGACGATTTGGTAGGGTATAAGCGTCGCAGGCTACTCCAGCTTTTGGGCTGGTTCATGCTGCTTGCGTCTGCGCCGTTCTTCATCCTGATCTTGGTGCTGACGTTGATTCCGCTAGGAACCTCGATAGTGGCAGAAGTGAGGGAGCTTGGTGGCTTGCTCTTTCCTCCTCCGCCAAAGATTGAGATCACTCTGGAAAGGGAAACGGTGAAGCTGGGCGAAGTCAGCCAGCTTGCCGTCACAGTGGATGGCAAGGAGCTTCCCAAAGGATATCGGGCCTACTGGATCTCGAAACCGGAACTGAAAGCGTATGAACTGAACCACTCGACTGGTCGCTTTGAGCCCAATGAACAGCTCGTTAAGCCGGGAGGCTCGGAAGACGTCACCATTACTGTGACCGTAAAGGACGCCACGGACAAAGAAGTTGGTAGCTCGTCAAAGGTGCTTAAGGTCGCTTACGCCCCGATCGTCAGGCTGGACGCCGCTAAGTCTCGGGTGCTTGTCGGCGGAAGCACTCGGGTCACGGTGCAGCTCAATGGAGCAACTCCGCCCAGCGACTATCGCTTTGTTTGGACCGTGAATGGCGTCGTCCGCCCCGTAAGCGACACCGATCCATTCCTCGATTTCCAGGGAGAGGACTTGCCTACGGGCAAGGACTGGAAAGAGGACACAATTGAGGTGCAAGTATTTGACGACAATCAGACCGAAGTAGGCAAGGCAAGAAAGACGATCACTGTGGCCGCAAGAAGTCCGTTCTTTGTGGCCGTTGTGTTCGATGCTTCGGAACGCATGGGTGCCAAAGATCCTCAAGGCATGCCGCTGTTCGATGCTGCAAAGAAGGCGGTTGACGAGCAGGTAGTAAACGTCCACAGCTTCGGCGGCAATTTCGGATTGTGGACTTTTGGCGACCAGAAGAGTTCTGCTTCTGGAAAGGCTTGCGACCTCATCGAACAGGTCTACCCCATCGGGTCCGACAGGGATGAGGCCAGAAAGCATTTGGGCTTAGTGGCACCGGGCGGCAAGGATGCGCCGCTGATACTGGCGATGCAAACTGCGATTACTGCTCTCGCCGACTATCAAAGTGTAGCGAACGCTCACCTGACGCTAGTGACAATTACCGGAGGGGAAGATACTTGTCGCTCCGAGAAGGCCGACGAATACCTTGCCCAGTTGAGAGAACTCATAAAGGCATCGGGCTTTGCAAATGAACGATTCACGGTCAAATTCAGGACCTTTACGATTGCCTATGTAACGGATGATAAAGATGCTGCACGCTGGGATGCGGTCGTTCAATCGGCAGAGTACAGGGAGAGCCCGCAGAACTTGGTCTTTGTGGCTCGCGACCCAGGCATCCTATGGGCCACTACCGCCGGCATTGCTGGACTGCACTCACCAGATTCCGGTATACGCCAACAGGCCGCGAGTCAGTTGAAAACTCTCTTTGTGAAACAGGGCGATGCTTCGGCAGACCGCAAGATCAGTGCCTACGTCGACGATTTTGAGCAATAATTGAGGTTGCGGCGAGGTTGAATCTAAGGGGACCAAACAATGCCTCGGGAACCCGCGACTGGCAGCCGGGCACACTGTGGGGCATCGTGGATGAATGTCTTTGGGCGGCCTACCAGCAGTGCCGTACGCTGCCTTGTGGGGCAAGGCCGGAGAATGGTGGATCGTGCTTTTGCCGAAACCGAAGCTTGTCCATTACTTCGCCAAGGCGCACAATGACACGGCTTGATTGAAAGCTCAACTACGCCCGCACAATGGCCGACTCGACCCTGGAACCCGCCCAGCCACCGAAGATCTACCACCTGCGGTCAATCACTGCCCGCATCAAGCAGATCCTCCTAGATGCGACCACGAAGCGATTCTGGGTCCAGGCCCATCTCGTATCCAACAAGAGCGGAGTCGGTTCCGGCCACTTCTACTGCGAACTCGTGGAGACTGACGACCAAGGCCGGCAGGTCGCGAAGATCAACGCCGTCATTTGGAAGTCGAGCCTCGAAGCCATCAACCGCAAGTTGCACGTTGCCGGCTGTGAGGACGCGCTCTGCTGTGTATCACGACCTTCTGGACTTTTCTGCGCGAGTTCTCGCCACTTTAGTCCATGCCGTCCCGGCTTGGGAGACCTGAGCCGTGGTTTCTCCGCGAGCTCGGCGTTTGAGAGCCGCTGTTTACCTAGAATTTCTCAAGCCGCGCGTCCTCCGACCACGGACGGCTCGCGTTTTCACACGGCCAAGCTCAGTTGATGCACACGGTAACGGGCTCACACGCACTGCAAGTCCGCATCCGGTTGGCCTCCGCTCGTGCTTGGCGTGCGAGTTGCCGAGCCGCCTCCAGTTCTGTGGGAACCTTGCCTCCGGTGCCGAAGTACATTTCGTCCGGCGTCTGCCCGCGGAATGCCGAATGTGGAAGACGCGTATTGTGCTCCTGGACGTAAAAGGCGACCAGCTTCTCGACGCTGTGGAGTGTGTCGAGCGTGTTCAGGAACAGCCACTGGTGCTTGAGCACGCGCCACCAGGATTCGATCATCGAATTCGAGAAGGTGATTTCGGTTTGGGCCAGGACTCGGCTCAGCAGGCCCGAGGCAATCAGTTCGTCGACGGCTCCGTTGAAGTTCTCGACGCCGCCATCGGCAACGAGCATCGGTTTATCGCCGCTGACTCCCTTAGCTGCCGTGAGCAGGATGTCCGCGGTGGCATTCGGATCAAATGTCCCAGCGACCTTCCACGCCAGGATGCGGCGCGAGAAATTGTCGATTACCGCGTGCAGGTAGGCTCGGCTCCCATCGAGCAAGCGGAGCACGGAGGTGTCGATGTGCCAAATCTCATTGGGCCGGGAAGCGCGAATCCCAACTTTTGGCGCAGCGGGATGGACCCGTTGCCGGGGCCGGCGCCACCGGTGCTCGCGCACCAGCCGATACCATGTGCTCGCCGAAGCGAAGACTTTGCCGATGCGTTGGGCAAGCCGCGCCAGTGTTCCGGTCGGCACATGCCGGTAGTCGTCCGACGTGACGAGTTCATGGATCACGCCGACTTCGTCGGCCGTGAGTTGTTGCGGCGAGGATCGTGGGCAGGATGACTTGTCATCCAGAGCACATTGGTCCTCACCGTTCCAGGCGTGGTAACGCGAAGGCGACAAACGCACGACGCGCAGCACGGATCGTAGCGGCAGGGAAGCACGTGACCGCTTGACGGCGTGCAGTAGTGAGCGTTTGTGGCCGCCGTCCGGCAGTCTTGTCTGACTCA
>CAYUJE010000289.1:0-8061 GCA_964444865.1 uncultured Pirellulaceae bacterium
TCCTGTCACCCCGACTATCTTTCTTTTGAAGCCCTTCGGCTACCAAGTCGAAGGGCTTTCTCCATTCAGGGACAAGAGTTACGCGGTCGAGCTTCCAGTTCAAACAGAGGATTTCGAGAATTCGACGCTTAGCGGCCCAATCGGCTGCATACCGTTTGGCCCGTAGGTTCTGCGAAAGTTCAAACGCTTTGACGGCGGTGTCGATGATCTCGTGCCGATAGCGGTCTGCGGAGTCGATCTGGAACTCCAGCTCGGCTTCCTGATCTCGAAGTTCTTGAGCCTTCGTGGCGTAGGTCTGCCTTACTGCTTGGTTTCTTTGGTCCGCCACGGGAGATATCAGCTTACGGCGGAACGACTTGACGCAAGAGCAAGAAAGACAACAATTTGCGCTAAGCTGGGTCGAGGTAAGTTCGTGAAAGAGCGAACTCAAAACCTGTATTAGAATCACCCCCTCCAGGGGAGGAATAAAAGTGCGAGCTTATTTGTACTGTCTGGCGATGTTGGTAAAGCTAAGTATCTCGACCGCTCTTCCGGCAGCGGAGTCTGCCGCTATCCCGCGTCTTCTGCCGCCGGAGGGGGTGGAGATTTCCAAGGAGGACCAGGAGAAGTTGGAGACGCGGATTGAAAAAATCCGGGAGTTGACCTTGGCCAAGGAAAAGCAGGGAAAGTTCACGCTTTCGGTCAGCCAGGATGCCGATATCGAAATCTTTCTACTGGCGGTCGAATATGCTTTGGAATTCCGGGAGTTCTATGCCCCCACCGATATGGCAAAGGCAACTGCTTTGCTCGACGAGGCGGAGAAGCGAGCGAAGGAAGTCGGAAAGGAGAAATCTCCCTGGGTGGACCGGAAGACGGGGTTGATTGTCGCCGGCTACACGCCGGAGCTTGCCCCCGACGAAACTCCTCAGCCGTACGGCCTTGTGATTCCCAAGGGGCACAATTTTGAGGAGCCATGCCCGCTGTTCGTCTGGTTGCATGGCCGCGGAGACAAACAGACCAATCTGCATTTTATCTATGAACGGATGCGAAGTGCCGGGCAGATTGCTCCGCCGGGGGCAATCGTACTGCATCCTTTTGGCCGGCAGTGCGTCGGCTTTAAGTTCGCGGGGGAGACCGATATCACCGAGGCTATCATGGACGTGAAGGATCGCTACAACATCGATTCGGGCAAGGTGGTGCTGATGGGTTTTTCGATGGGGGGAGCTGGAGCCTGGCATTACGGGGCTCACTTCGCGGCTGATTTTTGTGCCGTCAGCCCCGGAGCCGGTTTTGCGGAAACGGCCAAGTATCGCAAACTAAAGCCTGAGGATTTTCCACCCTGGTACGAGCAGAAATTGTGGGGGCTCTACGACGTTCCCTGTTACACGCGCAATTTCTTCAATCTGCCGACCATCGCCTACAGCGGCGAAAACGACAAACAAATTCAAGCGGCCCGGATTATGGAAGAAGCCTTTCAGGCGGAAGGACGCACGCTGGAGCACCTGATCGGCCCTGGCGTGGAGCACAAGTATGAGCCGAAGACACTGGCCAAACTGCTCTCGCGCCTGGAAGGATTCGCCAAAAGAGGGCAATCCGAACTGCCGAAAGAGGTTCATCTACAAACTCGCACACTCGCCTACCCTTTCATGCACTGGGTGAATGCGGAACGACTGACGGAGCATTGGGTGGACAGTCGCATTGATGCGAAGATTGTGGCGGAAAAAATAATTGTGATGTCCACGAAGAACATCGAAGCCCTGTCGCTCTTCCCTTACGAGGAAATGAAGGGCGTGGAGGTTACCATCGACGGCGACAAGTTAACGATCAAAACTCCTCTCAAAACCTCCGACGAAGCACCGGCAGCATCATTTTTGCATCGCGTGGGTGGGCATTGGACGGAGATGACTAAGTTCAGCACCACGCTGCACAAGGATGGATTTGTGCACGGCCCGATTGACGACGCCTTCACTGGCAACGGCAAAGTGATCGTGGTCATCCCGACGGGTAAATCCAAGCATGAAAAGGTGGCGGACTGGGCTGCCAACGAGAGCGAACATCAAATCACTCGCTGGAGAGCCTTGATGCGCGGCGAACTAACGGTGAAGACCGACAAAGAAGTGCTCGAGGAACTCAGCAAGGCTAAAGAGGACGAGTTCACGGACAACTATTTGCTCTGGGGTGATGTCGATTCCAACTTGCTCCTGGCCAAATGGCAAGACGACCTCCCTGTGAAATGGAAGGAGAAGACGTGGTCTCTCGGCGGCAAAAGCTATGATGCGGCCACAACGGTCCCGGTGCTGATTTATCCAAGTCCCGTCGACAGTTCCAAATACGTTGTTCTCAATTCGGGTCTCACGTTTCGCGAAGGGCACGATGGTACCAACTCCAATCAAACGCCCAAACTCCCCGATTGGGCCGCGCTCGACATCACTGTTCCACCCGATGCGAACGCCGCGGGAAAAGTGCTGGATGCGGGGTTTTTTGATGAGGAGTGGAATGTGAAGGAGAAGGGAGAATGAAGAAATTCGAATGGCGAATGACGAATGGAAATCGAGTGCAGGCTCTCTGCGCCTTTCATTCGCCATTCGCCATTCGGATTTCGTCATTTCACTTGTTGTCATGACCGCCAGCGCCATCATCTTTGTCGTCGATCGCCTCGGTGCCGGCTTTCTTGGCCCATACGGCAATACTTGGGTCGAGACACAAAGCTGCAATCGGCTGGCGAGCGAGGGACTGCTCTGTGAGTTTGCCATGAGCGATTCGCTGACGCTGGATTCCGTGTATCGATCGTATTGGGCTGGGCGGCATGCGATGGATGCGAGGCCGGTGGAAAACACTCTGCCGGAGGCAGCCACGAAGCAGGGGGTGAAGACCATCCTGCTGACGGATGAGCCGCAAGTGGCAGGGCATCCTCTGGCGGCTGGCTTCTTCGAGAAGATCTTGCTGACGGAAACGGGATCGATCGAGACGGCGAAAGAAATCGAAGAGACTCAATTAGCCCGGCTGACTCAGGCCGCAATGGAGGTGATCGCCCAGCAGAGCGAGCCCTTTCTGCTTTGGATTCACTCCCGCGGCATGTCGGCATCCTGGGATGCTCCCCAGGAATACCGTTACGCCTTCCGCGACGAAGACGACCCCCAACCCGGAGATTTTGTCGCTCCGCCGCATATCAAGATGAGCGGCTCCTTCGACCCTGACGAACTGCTTCGCTACGTGCATGCCTATGCCGGACAAGTGACTGTGACGGATCTTTGCCTCGGCGCTTTATTGGATGCCTCGGCTGAACATCGACTGGCAAAAAACACACTGTTTGCGTTCACATCTCCTCGCGGCTATCCGCTGGGAGAGCATGGTCAGGTTGGTCCGGTCGAAGACTCGCTGTACGGCGAGGTTCTGAACGTGCCACTATTTATTCGCTTGCCGCAAGCTGCCGGCGCTCTCTTGCGAACGCAAGAACTCATCCAGCCGGCTGATCTGCAGGATTTATTGCTTTCGCAAATAGTTCCTGGCAGTTTTTCCCTGCTTAGGAACATTGTGGAAGGAAGCGACTATCCTCCCCGCGAAATCGCTTGTGCAGCAGCCAGCGGCGAGCGCGCCATTCGGACCCCCGCCTGGTTCTTGCGGCAGGTTCAGGGTAACTCTACCGAAGAGGAAGAACGCAGGATTTCGCTCTTTGCCAAGCCCGATGACCGCTGGGAAGTCAACGAAATCTCCAGCCGAGCAGGCGAAGTAACGGAGGAACTGTTAGCGGCATTGGATGCTTTCCATCAGGCATCTGGCGCTGGCATGCTTGCCGATCTCCCCCCGCAAGCGGATTTACTCTGCGATCAGTGGAGATAACCTTGGCAGGCTTTCTGCTAGCACTGCTTCAGCCTCCGCGAAAAACGCTGTAGGGACATTGGCCCCCACCCGCCTATAATCCCCGGTTCGAGTCTCACTTTTTGTTGGCACTCATCCCGGCCAGGATAGCTGGAGAGAGCCGCTCAATCGCCACGCACCCATCGCGGACCCCATGGCCGGACAAGGACGTCCCCGCCCGCCCCAGTGCATACGCTGGCTTGCCGCGTTTGCCTGTCTGACGGTCTGCCTGAACGCCAGTCTCACATTGGCACAAGAACGGGTCTCAGACGTGGTGCCACAAGGTGTACCCCTACTGACTCCAGAAAACACACTTCGTCTTCGTCTCGCATGGGGTGGTGGCGAGGAACGGGCTTGGCAGGGAAAGATCCGGCTGAGTGAGGGTCGAATCCTGGACTTCTCGTCGCTTGGGCTCGAAGCGGATACCCCTGGCTCGATGTGGCTGACCGACCAAGGGGATTTGCGGGTAGCATCGCGTTCGCCTCGAACCTATGACGGCTGCGATCTTACCATCGACGCCCCTCTACAAGGTCGGATCATCGTTGAGTTTACCGGCCCCGACGGCGAGTTGTTGCCCGCCGCGGAATTCGAACT
Source organism: uncultured Pirellulaceae bacterium (assembly GCA_964444865.1). Classification (GTDB taxonomy): domain Bacteria; phylum Planctomycetota; class Planctomycetia; order Pirellulales; family Pirellulaceae; genus SXOA01. The sequence continues at coordinate 4,432 of CAYUJE010000289.1, forward strand.
TGCCAAAGCCGCCCGCTCTCTTCAGCAGCACAAACTCGACGAGCACAAGAACCGCGTTCTCATACAGCGACTGCCGGGAGACCAACTTCCTGTGGCTTTTGCGAGGGAGAATCTGGTCTTCTCGACCGGCGAGAAGTTTGAATTCTCGGTAACTCCACGTTCCCTGGAACTGAATCCGAACTCGACTTACCTTCTCACCGCCTCGCTCACGTATGCCCGCACCACGGACGAAGTCTCCTCGATCGAGCGGGAACTGCGCACGAACATCGCCGGCGAACCCGAGGGGGGGGCTATGTTCAACATTTCAATGCCGCCAAGCGAAGGGGCCTTTGATATTCGTCTCTCCCTTTATCCGAAGCGAATCACGACTCCGCTGGTGAAGGGAAAGGCTCTAGCCGAGCGTCGGCTCCAGGTGGTGGTGCTTGAGCAGGTAAAAACGACAAAGAAGACGGAATTCCTGCTCAATCCTTTCGGCTCATTAACCGGCGAACCGAAGAGTTGGGAGAGCGTTCTGGAGTTTGATCCAGCCAGCCCACGCTGGTGGGAGAAGATGCCTCGACTGCCCTCCGTGAACAAGATTCCCGGCATCACCATTCCAGGTTTAGGTCACCAGACGTATAGCAGCGAGCAACCAAAAATCAGAGCACACTTGGACCAATCCCTGGTCGAACTCGCGGGAGGGGCATGGCAAGCTTATCCACTGTCACTCACCAGCATCGGCATGCCGCACTTTCTGGAAGTCGCAATACCCAGTGACCTACCACAGACGCTGCAGATCAGCATCCTGGAGCCTAACGCTGCCGGCGAGATCACCCCTATCAGCTTGGACACCGGCATTGATGTGCCACGACCGGCTGGGGAAGGTCGAGGCGAGATGCGGCGGCACAAAATCGTATTCTGGCCGCAAACCAAATCCCCACTTGTTTTGTTCGTCAATCGGCGAGAGGACTCGTCGGCATACTTTGGCAAGATTCGGGTTCTCGCCGGTCCGCGCGAACTGGAAAGCTCACGTCATACTTCGGCGACTCCCGCCAGGCTCCATGCGGCATCACTCGATCGGACTCTGCTTTGCGAGACCTTCTCGGCTCCTGAAGCACTGGATGAGGCCACCGGGCGCAGCAGGCGAGACTGGCTCACCTTCTATCTGGCGGGCAAACGGATGGTGGAGTATTTGGAACATACCGGCCGCAATGGAGTGATGCTTTCCGTTGCGGGTGAAGGAAGTTCGCTCTATCCCAGCGCTGTTTTGCAACCCACTCCACAATTCGATGGAGGGACCTTCTTCGAAACAGGGCAAGATCCTCAGCAGAAAGACGTGGTGGAATTGCTGTTTCGGATGTGCGACCGCGCGGGGATACAGTTCATTCCCGCGGTTCGCTTCACCACGCCCTTGCCGGAACTGGAAGCTCGCCTTCGTGACGAATCCATCGATTCCACGGGCATCATTCCCTTGGGGCCTGACGGCAGACCCCTCCCGCCGCGGGCTCGTTCGCAAACGGGGCCCATGCAGACTCGGCAGGGAGAGGGTCGCCATTACAATCCGCTCGATCCACGCGTTCAACAAGCTATGCGAAACGTCGTTTCGGAGTTGGCACACCGCTATGGCCATCATTCTTCTTTCGGTGGCATCTCCATTCAAATGTCTACGGATGGATATTCCGTGTTGCCCGATGAGACGGCAAGCTTGGATGATGTCACTTTCAGTCGCTTTTTGGAGGATTCCGGCCTGAGCCTTCGCGAGGAAGATGAGCGACGCTTTGTCGCCCGCTTTCGCCTGATTCGATCGAAGGATGGTCGGCGACCCTGGCAATATTGGCGAGCGGAGGAACTAGCCAGGCTTTATCGCGAGATGGAAGCCGACATTGCACGCACAAATTCGGGAGCCAAACTGTACCTCAACACGAGTGAGCTTTTTCCCACGCGCCAGATGGAATTGTTGCTGCGGCCAACACTGCCGCAGGCTGGGGAACTGCGAGACCCGTTACTGGTTTTCGGGCTCGATCCGCAGCGATTCTCCAAGCAGCCGGGCATCGTCATCCCCCGGCCGCAGCTATTCGATGCTACCCCCTCGCCCGCGCACAACTTGCATGCTCAGTGGAACCACTTAGCGGAACTTGATGCCAGCTTCGCCGGCCCCGCCGCAGCGGTGCACCACTTCTATGAGCCGGCCCCCCATCGGCTGCCGGGTTTCGACAAGGCGAGCCCCTTCGGCCCCGACAAGACCCACACCTACTTTGTCCCGCCCCTTACTCCCATCGGCGACTTCGCCCGCCAGCCGCTGGTTCACAGCCTGGCTGCTGCGGATGTGCATGCCCTCCTTTCCGGGGGCTGGACGCTGCCGCTGGGACAGGAAGCAGCAGTGGCCTCTATCGTCGGCGTATATCGTCGACTTCCGGCGGAGACCTTCCGCACCCTCGCGCTTCCATCCACAGACGGTGCCGGAGCGCCACTGGTAGTGCGTACCCTTGTCCGTGGAAACAAAACCTACTTCTATCTCGTCAACGATTCTCCCTGGCCTTTGACGGTCGAGTTGGAAATGGAATGCTCCGAGCTGTTTCAACTCGAATCCTACGTTGCTGATCGTCCGGGCAAGCTCAAACGACAAGCCTCCCGCAGCAACTGGACCGTCGACATGCTTCCTTTCGATCTAGTCGGCGGGGAATTCTCCAGCGGCAAGGTCAAGCTGATTAACTGGCGAGTCACGCTTTCGGAAGCCGCCGAGCCCGCCCTACGGGAACGCATCCGCGAAGCACGGGTTCGGGCCAACGCTCTTCGCGAACCTCAGCCCATGGCAGTGCTAACCAATCCTTCGTTTGAGATTACGCAGAAAGCCTCCGGCATCGCTGGCTGGAGCCATGCCGTTGGACAGGGCATCGAAGTGACCGAGGACGCCACCCAGGGCTACAAGAGCGACCGCTCTCTGCACCTCGTCAGTACTGCTTCCCTTCAGGATTCCCGCAAACATGCTGCGCCGATTATCTGGGTTCGCAGTTCTCCGTTCCCCGCCCCCACCACCGGGCGGCTGTCGGTTCTGGCCTGGGTGCGAGTGGACGACCCCAGAAAGCAGCCTAAGCTACGCCTCGCCGTGGAGGGAAAGATCGACGGCAAACCGTTCTATCGCCGGGCCAACATCGGGGCCAGCGAAGATGGCCAACCAGTGCGGCCCATACAGAAGGATTGGTCCCCCTACCGATTCCCCCTCAACGATTTGCCGCTCGACGGCCTGACCGATATTCAAATTGGCTTCGACTTGATGGGGGAAGGGGACGTCTATATCGATCAGGTGAGCGTCTATGATCTCTGGTTTGCCGACAACGAACGAGATGAACTCTTGAAAAACATTGCCACTGCCGACCTGCAACTCTCCAGCGGCCAAGTCGCTGACTGTGAGCGGTTCCTCGACAGCTATTGGAGTCGCTTTCTGCAAGACCACGTTCCTCTGACTGCACCACGCGTTGCAGCGGACCCTTTGCCACTAAATCCGACAACTTCAAACACTCGCCGCGGCCCCCTTGCGAAGCGGAACGAGCGCGACAAATCCGCCGATCTTTCCGACAAAACCGAAGTCGCCGAGAAGCCCGACAAGCCGAGCATGCTGGACCGGATGAAGGGCTGGCTGCCGAAGAACCC
>CAYUJE010000290.1:0-8038 GCA_964444865.1 uncultured Pirellulaceae bacterium
AAAAATGCCCTCCAGCGTGCTCCTTATTCATGATTCGCGAGCATTTTTTCTGGAACTTACGCAAATCGCCGTCGGCCGAACTCCTTTAGCGAAAACATGTTCCGAATCGGCCTCTCGCCGTAAGTCTGATTCACGGCCCCAATTCTTATTCATCCCATATCCTGGCAAAGATAAGCTCTCTTTCTGCTCTCTGCCGCCAGCCCTTCGCGGGTCTGCCAAACCTTCGCGCAGCCTCTTGCCCAGTTCTCGGGCATATCGTCCCTGACTTCCAAACCACCAGATTTTCAAAGAACTATAGTCGCCTTTCGCTCCCGCGAAAGTAGCGTTGGCACTTGCCGGTGAGCATCGTCACAACAACAGCCCATGTTTTTTTTTGCAAATAGCACTGCAATACTGGATGTTATTGTGAAGTGTACTGCATCAATACCTTCATACTACAACTGTTAATTATACACATGTCCAGTTGGCACGGGCAAGCCCCGGCAGCCAGAATTCCGGAAATAGTTTTTCCACCCGTTTCCCCTCTCCGCCCCCGCCGAGCTTGCCTCGGCGGAGCGAGGTTTGCAAACCAGAAGGCAATGTTTTGCACCCCCAACACCGCTCCGCCCGGACAAGCCGGACGGTGGCGAGTAGGGTTGCCCAGTCGCGTTCTGGTTGCCAGACAGCGCTCCGGCGGGGCGAGCCCGCCGGTGGCGTACCGTTGGAGTCCCGCCTTCAGGCGGCTCTTGAAATCGCCGCAAAGCAGCGGGAAGACCGCCTGAAGGCGGGACTCCAGCGCGAAACCCCAGCCGCCCTGCTATAACTGCAAAAGTCTCCCTCTCCGCCAGCCCCGCAAGATGCGCCGCCGTGAACGAGCCTCAATCAACCAGCAAAGACATCGAAGCCTTCATCTCCCGCTGGGAATCCTCCGGCGCGAACGAACGGGCGAACTACGTCCAGTTTCTGACCGAGCTTTGCGACCTCCTCGGCGTTTCCCAGCCCGACCCCAGCACGGCAAACACCGCCGACAACGCCTACGTCTTCGAGCGGGACGTCACCTTCGACCAAGGGGACGGCACCACGACGACCGGCCGGATCGACCTCTACAAACGGGGCTGCTTTGTCCTGGAAGCGAAGCAAGGGAGCGACCAGGAGCGGGCGGAGGAACAAGCCGCCAAGGCGCTCGCACCGCCGACCGCCAAGAAAACGAAGAAGAAGAAAGGGACCGCCGTCCGGGGCACGCAGGGCTGGGACGACGCGATGGTCAAAGCCCGCGGCCAGGCGGAAGCCTACGCCAAGGCCCTGCCGGTCGGCGAAGGGTGGCCGCCGTTTCTCATCGTGGTCGACGTGGGGCATTCCATCGAGCTGTATAGCGAGTTTACCCGCTCCGGCAAAGCGTATGTGATGTTCCCGGACCCGCAGTCGTTCCGCCTCAAGCTGGCCGACCTCCGGGACGAGAAAATCCGCGCCCGCCTGGCCGCCGTCTGGACCGACCCTCTCGCCCTCGATCCCAGCCGCCGGAGTGCCAAGGTCACCCGCGAGCTGCGGAATGAGTTCAAACCTTGGCGGCCTTTACACGAGCACCACGAGTGCCACCACACTCGTCCTGATAGATCGGCGTCAGTACGTTTTCATCCACCCAGCGAACGACCGGTACGCAGACGCCGTCACCGAATCCATAAAGTGATTGGATTGTGTTCTCGGCAAGTGTGAACTCCGGTGCGCCTTGCAATCGGGCGTACTCGCGCGGTGACATCCAACGAAAACGCACTTTTCCGTCGGTAATGACCATGACGATTTGGCGCGCGCTTCCACCCCGCGGCGTTCGCAGGCATCCCGCAAGATTGTCGAAACGGACTTCGGCTCGCGTGACTTCATTTCGACAACGGCGATACACCGTGCCGATATGTACGCCTCCTTCACTCATCCGACGTTCAACCTCACGACGGTGGAGGTCGGACAACATCTTATAGTGCTTGTCGGTAGCAATCTCATCCCACCAATCCTGAGCGTCATCCGTGTCGATGACGGACGCAAGCGTGTATTTGACTTGCTTTGGGGGCCGAAGAGCGAGAGTCGCCCATCCGGTAGGGAGCGTCGTCTTGTTCATCAGGCGAAGTAGCGAATCGGGCCGCAACGAGCCGGCTGCGTCAATCGCACTTTGCCATGCATCGCCGAATAATACGTTCTCCCCTTCTCCTTCCCTTATGATTCGTTGAGACCTCAATGAATCATGAAAACCAACGACGAATACTCGTGGGCGGCTTTGGGGCACAAACAACTTGGCGTCCAGAACAAAGCAGTCTATCCAGTAACCTTCGGCCGCTAGCGCCGAAACGGCACTTACGAAATCGGTCCCATCCTTTGATGTCAGAAAGCCGACTACATTTTCCAGCAATACAACCTTGGGTTTTCGTTCGGCCATGGCTTGGAGAACGCGAATGAATCCAAAGTAAGTCGACGACTGATCGCCTTCGAATCCTTGCCAATGTCCAGCGAGCGACAAGTCCGTACATGGAAACGAAGCCGTGGCCAGAAAAGGGCGGTCGGCAATCGACTGAACGATCCGATCCGTCGCCCACACATCTTCGCGGTGAAAATAGGGGCTATTTCCAAAGTGCCCCTTGTACATGGCCTCTTTCTTAGCGTCGATATCGTTGGCATAGACGCAGGTCCAGCCAGAGGCCTTCAATGCCTCATGGACCAAACCGATCCCCGCGAAAAATTCCGCGAAAAACTTGGGGGAGATGGGGGTATTCATTGCCGTCCGTGATCGTCGTGAGGGGCGGATACCTGATCGTATCGGACGGGAATCGTTGCGGGTAGGCATAAGCAAATATGCTACTGATAGTCCGTGGACTTATCTACGCCAGGGACAATATTCTCAGACTATGGCAAAACGGGATGTGCTTAAGGCATTTGGCGACAGAGTCAGGAAAATCCGTGCGCAGTTAGGACTAAGCCAAGAGGAATTGGCCAGAATCGCCAAAATCGACAGGACATACATCGGAGGAATTGAGCGTGGAGAGCGTAATGCGGGCATTAAGAATGTTCACCGGATTGCCGACGCGTTAGGCGTGCCAGCCGCGGACCTCTTCCGAGAGGATGGCAGTAATGGCTGACAGCGACGCACTTCTAAAAGTTCTACAGCAAGTCGAATCTGCGAAACCTGAGCTTGATGCCTACTCTCCTCCCGGATTTGGATGGTATGGACGTGCAATACAAACGGTAAACACGCTCGTTCCTTGGTTGGTGCAGGAGGCTCCCGGCTTGCGTTTGTACGTCGAGGAAGTGCTGAATTCTCCAGCGTTGCTTCGCGAAGCATGGGCAACCGTAAAGGAGAAAATCGATTCGCCGGGCGAAGTTGCCCGAATGGATGAACTCTTCGACCGCGAATCAGTTCTGCTGAAATTTGTGGCCGGTGACACGGTGAGTATTGTCGTGACAGGGCACCTTTTGGCGCGGTATCCAGGTGGAGCATTGGCAGGGAACAGTAAGAGCGATTATCCCGATGTTTTCATAAAGACGCATGACTACTCCAAGCTGCCCGTAAGAGCGAGGGATGACAAGGAAATTGGTGCAGCTATCCGCGGCAAGCTGCGAAAACCGATTCGCGTTCCAGATGGGCTGGAGATAAAGACCTCAAGAAACGGCGCGAACATCGATTGCCATTACCCGCATGTTGGGCTTCACTTGATGCTCTCGTTCGACACCACGGGGGAACGAGTCGTGGTGGACGACATTTTGGCCGCATTTCTGCGCCGAGAGGACTATCGGATCGCGTCTCGCAAGACTGAAGCGACCACGGTGAAAGCATCGTTTTCTCGGGCTGCGTTTGTGTCGCTACTTTCTGCGCCTCCAGGTTGAGAAACATGTTTCATCTGCGATTGAAGTCGTGTTGATTTCGCTGCTGATCGTGTCCCGAGCATTAGTGGCAGGGGCTTGTCAGCGTCCTCCGGCAAATCCACGACGACCTCGACTAGGCCGTCTTCGACGCCTACGGCTGGCCGAGCACCCTCAGCGATGAGGAAATCCTGGAGCGCCTGGTCGCCCTGAACGCCGAGCGGGCCGCCGAAGAAGCCCGTGGCCTCATCCGCTGGCTCCGCCCCGAGTTCCAAGCCCCGCAGGGAGCCCAAGAGAAACAAGGCCAGCTCACGCTCCCCAAAGAAGAAGAAACCAAACCCGCCAAAAAGCCCAAGAAAGCCAAGACCACCAAGACCCCCTGGCCCAAAGAACGCTCCCAGCGCACCAAAGCCATCCAAGACGCCCTCGCCACCACTACCGCCCCCATTACCCCCGCCGACCTCGCCAAACTATTTCTCCGCGGCAACGCGGGGCAGATTGAAGATATTTTGGATGCTCTCTGCTCGCTTGGGCTCGCCCGCAAGTCTCGAGGTAAGTATTCGCGGTGAACCACGTTGGAGTCCCGCCTTCAGGCGGCTCTTTTTAGATGCCGCCATTCGGCGGATAGACCGCCTGAAGGCGGGACTCCAGCGGGCATTACGATTTGGTCACCTTTCCCAGGCCCCGCGGCTTCTCTTTCTCCAAAATGGGCCGCGCGGTAAGGTTCGGGGCAGGTGCGGGAGGGATTTTGGGGCTAATTGCCAGTTGGCAAGACCTTGTCGCAAGGCTTGGGGGTTGGTACGCTTGGGGTAGGATTTAAGGTCACTCGCGGGCGGCGAGGGACGAAGATGTTCCCTTCCTGCCGATTTATCCCACCCAGTTTGTGACCGCACCGTGTCGCTGCTTTTTTGCCGACCAGGTTTTTGACGTGGATTTTCAGCTTCATCTAGAGACCGAGACGGTTGAGCAGGCTCATCCAACCAAGCCGGTCTGTGTGCTGCCCGAAGATAGTTTGCGTCATGTCATGCGCGTGCTGAAAACCAGTTCCACCGGGGCCGCCATGGTCTGCCGCGAAGGGAAGCTGGAAGGGATTTTCACCGAGCGGGACGCTCTGCGGCATTTAGCCGACGGCAGCGACCTGGAGATGCCGGTTTCCCAAGCGATGGTTCACCAGCCCGTGACGATCAAAGCAAGCGATAGCGTGGGGAAGGCAATTGAGCTCATGGCAGGCGGCAAATTCCGCCAGCTGCCGATTGTGGATGGCCAGGGGCATGTCTCCGGCGTGATTGGCGTCGCCGGCGTTCTGCGTTATCTGGTCGAGCATTTTCCCCGCATTATATATACACTCCCCCCCTCTCCCCATCACAAAATGGAGACGAGGGACGGCGGATAGAGATACGCCGAAACGGACTCCTTTTTCACCTCCTTTTCGCTACAAACCAACCCGACTTTTTAACCGCAAATCTGACATAGACTTACTATTCAAATAATCGACTTGGGACGCACCCGGTTATTCCAACCTTTGCCAAGAGACAGTTCCGCCGCCCACCCGCGGCCGCCGATAAACCTTCAACACACACGCGAACAATACGTATCTGAAAGGGCAGATTGCCAGTCATGACCACCACCACGGTTGAGCCGGTCGAAACCCATTCTAAGCTCGTTAACTCAGTTCCCAGCGCAACAATTCGTTTTTGCGGCGACTCCGGGGACGGCATGCAGATTACCGGGGATCAGTTCACCAGTACCTCGGCCCTGCTGGGTAACGACGTAGCGACGTTTCCCGATTACCCGGCGGAAATTCGCGCCCCCCGCGGCACGCTGGCCGGAGTTTCCGGCTTTCAGGTCCATTTCTCCAGCGAGGACATTTTCACCCCTGGCGATACGCTCGACGCGCTGGTGGTAATGAACCCCGCCGCCCTCAAGACAAATCTCCGCGACCTTCGCAAGGGCGGAATTCTGATCTGCAATAGCGACAACTTTCAGAAAAGCGACTTGGATCTGGCGGGCTACGACGTCAACCCGCTCGACAGTCAGGTGTTGGAAGACCAGTACCAGCTCTTCAAAGTGCAGATGACGAAGATCACCCGCGAGGCCCTCAAAGACACCGGCCTGGGAACGAAAGAGATTGACCGCTGCAAGAACTTCTTCGCGCTGGGCCTCGTTTATTGGCTCTATGGCCGCGATTTGGAACCGACGCTCCGCTTCCTCCGCGACAAGTTCGCCACCAAACCGGAGATTGTCGCCGCCAATACCAAGGCGCTGCAGGCCGGCTGGAATTACGGCGAAACGACCGACGCCTTCGCCAGCAGTTACAAGGTGGAAGCGGCTCAGCTTCCGCCAGGCACCTACAAAAACATCTCCGGCAACACGGCCATGGCGTGGGGTCTGGTGACGGCCGCCAAGCTAAGCAATAAGGACTTGTTCCTGGGGTCGTATCCGATTACGCCCGCCAGCGATATTTTGCACGAACTGTCCAAGTTCAAGAATTTTGGCGTGCGAACCTTCCAGGCGGAAGATGAAATCGCCGCGGTCTGCTCCGCCATCGGCGCCGCCTACGGCGGATCGATGGGGATCACCACTTCCAGCGGTCCCGGCATTGCCCTCAAGGGAGAGGGAATTGGCCTGGCGATCATGCTGGAACTGCCGCTGCTGGTCATTAACATTCAGCGCGGCGGGCCGAGCACCGGTCTCCCCACCAAAACCGAACAAGCCGACCTGTTTCAGGCGATCCTGGGCCGCAACGGTGAATCGCCGATGCCCGTCATCGCTTCTCGCAGCCCGGGGGACTGCTTTGACGTCGCCATTGAAGCCTGGAGAATCTCCAGCCGCATGATGGTGCCGGTGATGGTCCTCTCCGATGGCTACATCGCCAACGGCAGCGAGCCGTGGCTGATTCCCGACTACAACAAGCTGGAAAAAATCCCGATTCATCATCCCGCCCCGAGCGAAAACGGCGAGAAGTTCAAGCCGTACCAGCGGGACGAATTGCTGGCCCGCCCGTGGGGCATCCCGGGCATCAAGGGGCTCATGCACCGCCTCGGCGGTCTGGAAAAACAGGATGTGACCGGCAACGTGAACTACGAGCCGGAGAACCACGAGCACATGGTCAATACTCGGGCGCAGAAGGTCGAAAACGTCGCCCAACTTATTCCGCTGCAAGAAGTAGAAGGCCCGGAAACCGGCGACCTGCTCGTGCTGAGTTGGGGCGGAACCTATGGCGCCTGCAAGACGGCAGTCGAGCAGTCCCTGGAACAAGGGCTGAAGGTGGCCCACGCTCACCTGCGGTGGCTCAATCCGTTCCCGCGGAACCTGGGTGACATTCTGAAGCGGTACAAGAAGATCCTGATCCCCGAACTCAACAAGGGGCAACTCCGGATGATCATTCGCTCCAAGTATCTGGTCGATGCCCAGGGGCTTAACAAGATTCAAGGCCGCCCCTTCTTCGTCCAGGAAGTCGTAGCCGCCATCCGGGGACAACTCGGCCTGGCGAGCGCCAACGGCTCCAAGCCGACCCCGGCGCTGGCCGTCGCGGGACTCGCGGGAGGCGAGGACTCGGGGGGGTAAGCAGAAACGACGAAATCCGAATGGCGAATGGCGAATGAATTCCTAAATCTGCAATCTGAAATCAACAATCTGCAATCAATCAAATGGCTACCGAACTCCCGACCCTGACCCCCGCTGATTTTGCCTCCGACCAGGATGTCCGCTGGTGCCCTGGCTGCGGCGACTATTCCATTCTGGCCCAGATGAAGAAGGTGATGCCGCAACTCGGCGTTGCCCGCGAGAAGGTCGTCTTCATCTCCGGCATCGGCTGCTCCAGCCGGTTTCCGTACTACATGAACACGTACGGGCTGCACAGCATTCACGGCCGGGCTCCGGCGTTTGCCACGGGCCTGAAGTCGACGCGGCAGGACTTGCAGGTGTGGGTGGTCACCGGCGACGGAGACGGTCTCTCCATCGGCGGCAATCACTTGATGCACTTGATTCGCCGCAACGTGGACCTCAAGGTTCTGCTCTTCAACAACCGCATTTACGGCCTGACCAAGGGACAATATTCCCCCACGTCGCCGCTGGGCAAAGTGACCAAGAGCACGCCGATGGGGGCGATTGATAATCCCCTCAATCCCCTCTCGGTCGCCATCGGCTGCGAATCGACCTTCGTCGCTCGCTCCATCGACGTGAACATCAAGCACCTGGGTGAGGTTCTCAAGCG
>CAYUJE010000291.1:0-8028 GCA_964444865.1 uncultured Pirellulaceae bacterium
AATGGATCAGATTCCGGTTAACTTTCTAATCTTGAGTCCGGCCTCACGATTCGATTGATTCTCATGAGCAACAACAGTCCTCAATTCGCCCAAGCCTCGGTCCGGGACGGCATTACGGTTGTTACTATCACGGCGGCCCAGATTCGCGAAGCGGATCAGGCCTATGGCCTGCGTGATGAGATTCTGGCGATTCTGAATGCATCCAAGCCGAGCAGTCTCGTCCTCGATCTGGGGGAACTGAACTTTGTCGGCAGCATCTGCTTTCTGGCATTCCTCGGGGTGAAGCGTCATCTGGCCAGTGGGCGGATTGTGATTTGCAACATGTCGACGCCAGTGCACGACATGTTTTCTGTTTGCCAACTTATTTCATCGGATCCGGCCAGGCAGGCCCCCTTTGAAGCGGCGGAGTCGTTGGAAGCGGCCATTGCGAAGCTGACCGCCTGAGCTGGGAATTCCGCGAAACAACTCCGCTCCAGCTAGGGCGAAATCTCCGTTTTGGGAAGCAATGTCTTCAGCCGTTCTCGCCCGGCAGCGGTCAGGTGGGCGCGGCTAAGATGGAGTTTCTGAAGGTTGGTTAAGTTGGCCAACGTGGGAATAGAGAGGTCGGAGACCTTGTCGGAATCGAGGGTCAGTTCTTCGAGCGTGGTGCACTTCGCCAGATGCTTCACTCCTTCATCATCAAAGACGCCGAGGGGGAGCATCAAGAATCGCAAGTGGGGCAACTTCGCGATTTGTTCGAGCGTCTGATTGCTGGCGGCGCGGTCGTAGACGTCGATCTGATAAAGTTCCTGAAGGTCTGACAGAAACGGCAGAGCTTTTTCGGTGGTGCCGGCGCCGTGAATGTGGAGTTGCCGCAGGTTCTTTAAGTTGGCCAGGTGAGCGAGGCCGCCATCGGTAATGTTTGTGTGCACAATCTCAAGCCGCCGGAGGCTAGTCATTTTGCCGATTGCGGCGAGGCCAGCATCGCTGGCGGGAGAGGAGTGCAGGTTGATCGATTCAAGCTGCTTCATACCTTCGAGATGCTTGAATCCAGAGCCGGTGATTTTTGAAGCGCAGATTGTCATGCGCCGCATCTTGGTCATTCCCGCCAGATGCTCGAACCCGTCGTCACTCACTGCGGTGAGACAGACATTCAGCCGCTCGAGGTTGACGAGGTTCTTCAGATGGACGAGCCCGGCGCTGGTGACCGCAGTTCCGGATAGTTCGAGCCGCCGCAAATCGGTCTGATGGGTAATCTGCTTCAGCCAGTCGTCGGTTACGCGGTCGGAAAGCGGCTTAGGGGTGGGCTCTTTGTGGCCGTCGGTCCGTTCGTTGAGTTCAATTTCGGTGATGCGACCGAAGCACGAGAGTCCTTCGTCGCCGACAATCGAGCGGAGCCAGTCGGGCGCGGTGACATCGAGAGTCGCCTTTCCTCCCAGTCGCTTGATTTCGGCCAGCAGAACTCGGTCGCGTGCATGTTTGGCAGTCGACACTTCCCACTGAGGCAGGAGCTTTTCGACGTCGCCACGCAGCTTCGCGTCTTTTAATTCTGCTGCCAGCGAATGCATCTGGTCATGCGTCGCGGCATCGATTCGATTTTCATCTAACTTCGCCTCGGCGGCGAGGGCGGCCATCTTGGCCAGCGTCGGCCCATCGGCGTGCGGGTGCAGGGGAAGGATGTTGAGCGTGCGCAGTACCGTGAGCGGCTGGCCGGGATGTCCCGCGAAGCCCTTGACGCCGACTTTGGCATGAAAGACACCCGGCGGCTCGCCGGTGGTGCAGAAGATTTCATTGTGATTCGGGCCGCCGAACGTGATGTTGCTGACAACCTTGGCGGGGACCGGCAAATAGGCCAGTACCTTCGCCTCGGGGCTGAGGACGGTGATCCGCCCTTTGCCCGTTTCCGGCCGGTGAAAATCGGCGACCCACAAGTTCCCCGCGGCATCAAACGCACAGCCGTCGCCGCCGGAGCCGTCTAAATCGTAAAAGACTTCCGGCTTTCCGCAGAGTTCGCTATCGGCGGGAACCGCATACCGCAGAATCTTCTTCGATTGCGATTCGATGACATAGAGAAACTTGCCGGCTGGATCGACATCCAGGCCATTGGGAAAAGCCAGGCCGGTCGCAACCTTGTGAACGCGGCCATCGGGCCGAACGCGGAACACATTGCCGACGGGCGTTTGCGGCGTCGAGCCTTCCGGATCGGTCCAATAGACATTGCCTCGGGCATCCATCGTCACATCATTCAGGCTGCGCAGCGGGGGCCCTTCGAACTGATCGGCGACGACCGCCACTTTGCCGTCGGGGGAAAGACTGAGCAGGGCCTTATTCTTGTTGTCGCAAATCAGCATCTGGCCATCGCCGCGGAGCAGCGTCCCAGCTGGCCCGATTTCCAGATACTTGTGGACCTTTCGCTGGGCATCCACGCGGAGCAGCGCCCCGCTACAGAACAAGACTTCGCCGTTTCGCCACGTCGGCCCTTCGGAGTAACCTGGTGCATCGGCAAAATGGGAGAATTTCACATTCGCCAATCGCTGGGCCAATTCGCCCGTTGGTTCTTCGGCAAGGCATGTTGCTGCGAATGTGAAAACGGTGGCCAGTATCCATTGGGACAGTCGAGGATGCACGATCGTGGACTCCAGAAAGCAATTCGTTGGGGGGAATGCTGTTTTACTCCGTAGCCAAGGGTGAAGCTACCTCCTGATGATCAGGCGAAGGACACTAGCCCGACGCGCCAGCGAGGGAATTCCGCGTTGCGCCGCAAAAAAACGCCCTTTCAGGTGCCGCGCGTCTTACCCTCGCTGGCGCGTTTTGATGTTGCACTAGCAACAGTCCTTCAAGATGCCCCCCGGCTGGTCCAGGGGAAGTTTCACCATCCACCTAGAAAATCGGAATCAAAAATCGCAAGATGCCGCCGGGTTCATCCCGGGGGAGTGTCACCTTCGACCTCCGGCACCGCCGAAGGGAAAAGGTGAGCCTCCCGCCCGGACAAGCCGGGGGGCATCCCAGCGACCTTGCGCATTTTTTTCTAGGCTGAAGGTGAACCTCCGCCGGGATGAACCCGGCGGCATCCTGGAAAGCGCAACATCAAAACTGGCGCGTCGGGCTAGTGCCCGGAATTCAGGCTAGAATCAACAGGCCATGCCCCCACCTACCTCCAACCCGTTTGGCGAACTTCCCGACTCCCCCTTCGCGCCGCAAGGGGAGATTGTGAAGGCGGAATTGGCATCCTCTGGTTCGCCTGATCCGGGGGAACGAATTTCCATTCTGTATCTCATGGTCTGGACGGCAGGGAGCGCGGTGATTCTGGCGTTTTATCGACAGTCGTTTGTGCAGACTCTGGATGAGTCCAGCAGCCTCATGAATCCGACCTGGCTGCAAACCGCATTGGCGCTGCTGATAAGTCCCGTGCAAGGGGCCGGAGTGGCGGCTGTGGCTCTAATGGTTTGGCGAAAGGTCCTCGGAGGCAGGCCGTTTCCCAAACATCCAGGGCACTGGATACTGGTCATCGCCGGCCTTACCGCCCTGTTTTCCTGGCCCTTGTGGCTGGTGACTCGCGATTTCATTCGGGGAGGGAATCCGGGGCTTTACCTGCTCACCTATCGGCTGCCATTGATGGTGGCGTTTTTGGCGTTGTGCTGTTATGCAGTTGCCAAAATGCCCACGGAAGTGCTGTGGCGGAAGATGTTTCTGATTTGGATGCTCGGCAATCTTGTGCCGACTTTGTTTCTCTGTTCGATGCTCGTCGAATTCTCGAGTTACATCTGGGCACGGCTGCCGGATCTGTTCATCACTGCTGCTTTGGCTTTGGCGTTTCTGGTGACCGGAATCCTGGACCGGGCCCGCGGAGTGCCGCGGGATCACCTGCACTGGGCGGGCGTCGCCTGCCGAGTGGCTTATTTCGGGCTGGTCGTTATTGAAGTTGTGCGGATGTGCTTGCCGCCACCATGATCGGGGAGCGAAGAATGTTCAAACTATTCAATGTCCGGACGACCGCAGCGATGTTGTTGGCGGCGGGCTCCATTTCATTTGCGTCCGAGCCCCAGCCGTTGTCCGTCGAGAACGTCCGGGTCTACCACGAACAGGGGCGCTTCGGCGGCTGGCCGGCGAATCATGGGATCTGGTCGTGGGGGGATGAGATTCTGGTGGGCTTCAGCGCCGGTTATCACAAGGACCGGGGGCCGACCTATCACAACATCGACCATAACAAGCCGGAGGAACATCTGCTGGCCCGGAGCCTTGATGGGGGCAAAACCTGGTCGATTGAGAATCCGGCGAAGCAGCACGTACTTATCGGGACCGCTGGAATGCGGCATGGCAAGCTGCCGACGGAGTTCACCGAGCCGGAGCCGGTCGAATGTCCCGGCGGGATTGAGTTCACGCATCCCGATTTTGCCATGACGCTGCGGATGGCGGGAACCAACACGGGTGTTTCGCGATTCTATTACTCGTATGATCGGGGCCGCGAATGGAAGGGTCCCTTCAAGTTGCCACTGTTCGGCCAGCAGGGAATTGCGGCGCGGACGGAATATCTCGTGAACGGGAAGGAGGACTGCATGGTGTTCCTGACCGCGTCCAAGAGCAACAACCGGGAAGGGCGACCGCTGTGCGGTCGGACCACGGATGGCGGAAAGACCTGGAAGTTAGTTTCGCTGATCGGCCCCGAACCCAAAGGATATTCCATCATGCCTTCCACGGTCCGGCTGTCGGCGACCGAGCTACTGACGACCGTCCGATGTCTGGATCAAGGGAAGCAGCCGAAGAGTTGGATAGACGCGTGGGGCTCGGCGGACAACGGTGCGACCTGGTCGTTCGTCGGCAGGCCAGTGCCGGACACTGGCGAAGGAAATCCACCGCATTTGCTGCTGCTCAAGGATGGCCGGCTCTGTTTGACCTACGGATTCCGAGCGAAACCGTTTGGCATCCTGGCTCGGCTCAGTCGTGACCAGGGAAAGAGTTGGAGCGAGCCCCTCGTGTTGCGAGGCGACTGCGGTGGGCAGGACTTGGGTTACTGCCGGAGCGTGCAGCGAAGAGATGGAAAGGTCGTCACTTTGTATTACATGTGGGACGAAAAGGCCGGCCCCGAGCGGTATATCGGAGCGACGATTTGGGAGCCAAGGTAGTCCGCTCACTCCGTGAGCGGACGATGCCAGCACACGGAGTGTGCTGGCTACAAAGTGGGCTACTTCAGCGGCTTCAATTTGATGTTCTTGTACCAGCAGTCGCTGCCGTGGTCTTGCAGGCCGATGTAGCCGTGGCGGGGGTGATCTTTGTAGGCGACATCGAACTTGTGGGGAGTGCCGTCGGCCCGCTTGTTCTTTTCAGGCCACTGGTCGAGGTCGATATGCGTGACCTTTTCGCCGTTGAGTTCCACTTCAATCAGGTTGTTGTTGCTGGTGATGACAATGTGGTTCCATTCCCCCGCGGGCTTCATGGCGTTTTTCGTTGGCGGGACGAGATCGTAAATCGCCCCCGTGTCATGAAAGCCGGCGGTGGTGGTGTCGTCCACGGCGATTTCGATGCCGTTGAAGCCGACGTCCTTTCCTTCACGCGGCTTAAGCGGGAAGGTGCGGAGGAAGATGCCGCTATTGCACTTTTTGCTGATTTTGAAATCCATTTCGAGACGGAAGTTCTCCCAGTCCTTCTCGTGAACGAGCATGTAGTTGCACGGGTGCGGGTTGAGCGAACCTTCCTGGACGTTTTTCTCCGGCAGCGGCTCTTGCTTGATGCTCATCCAGCCGGTCGTCGATTTGCCGTCGAAGAGGAGAATCCAGCCGTCCTTCTTTTCCTGGTCCGTCAGCTGATTTTCGGCAGCGACGAGGGAAGATACGAATACAAATAGCAACAACACGCCCACGCAGAGCCGTGGGCGTAGCACCCTTGTGTTTAGAACTCGACTCATAGGGAGTATCCCTTTCGATATTCGATATGCGTGTACTGATTCAGTTCGGGAGCGTTCTTGACCTTCATGTTCTCGCTGTCCCATTCCAGCCGCGTGCCGGGGGCCCGCAGGGAGAGGACGCCGAGGAGGACAATTTCGGTCATCGGGCCGGAGTAAGCGTAACTGGCTACCGGCGTCTTTCCACCGCGGCAGGCGTTGACCCATTCTTCGTAATGGCCGGGGGAACGCTCCATCGTCTTGGGAACTTTGATTGCCGCGTCGTGCAACTCGCCCGGCAAGAGCTGCGGCATGCCGCCGTGGCTGCCGTGGTACATCTTTCCCTTGCTGCCGACGTAGAGGACGCCGTTGTCCGGGAGCCGCTGACCGCTGGGGAGTTCGGGCGGGGCAGGGGGCATGAGGCCCCCTTCGTACCAGGTCATCTTCACCGGCGGCAGGTTGCCACGAGCGGGGAAGTCGTAGTAAATGATGGCGGCAATGGGATACATCTCATAGTTGGGCTTGTTTCCTTCCAGGAACGAACCGTCGTTCGTGACGCGTGCTTCGACGGTGGTCGGAGCGCCGAGATTGAGCGCCCAGACCGGATGATCGACGATGTGGCACCCCATGTCCCCCATTGCGCCTGTGCCGAAGTCCCACCAGCCGCGCCAGGCAAAGGGACAGTATGCCGGGTTATACGGCCTTTCTTGCACTGGGCCGAGCCAAAGGTTCCAGTCGAGCGTCTGCGGAATTGGCGGTGAATCGGTCGGTCGCCCCAGCCCTTGCTTCCACAATCTGCCGGCCCGGTCGGTCCAGCAGTGAACCTCGCGGACGTCGCCAATGACGCCGGCTTGAATCCACTCGTTGGTGAGGCGCGAGCCTTCGCTGGCGTGACCTTGGTTCCCCATCGAAGTCATGACCTTCGCCTTGGCGGCGGCTTTGGTCAGTTCGCGGGCTTCGACGAGGGTGTGGGTGAGGGGCTTCTGGGTATAGACGTGCTTGCCGGCTTTGATGGCGGCCATCGAGGCAACGGCGTGAATGTGGTCCGGCGTGCCGACGGTGACCGCGTCGATATTCTTGGCCTCCTTGTCGATCATCTCGCGGAAGTCTTTGTACCGCTTGGCCTTGGGGAAGGCGTTGAACAGACCGGCCGCCCGCTGCTCATCGACATCGCAGAGCGCGACGACATTGCAGCCAAGTTTGGCGACGGTGGAGATATCGCCGCCTCCCATGCCACCCGCGCCGATGCCGCCAATGTTGACCCGTTCACTCGGCGGAGTTTGACCAGGTCCGCCCAGGACGTGGCGAGGAACAATCGTGAACGAGAACGCGGTGGAAGCAGCCGCTGCGGAGGCGGCGAGAAACTTGCGGCGGGAAGTGCGAGACATGGCCTGTTCCTGGAGAGGAGGGGAAAGAAGGCAATGCGGGGATTCTGCACTTTGGGCGAGGCAAATACAAGCAGCCTGGGAAAGTTACAGCTTGTCGGCGGGGTTTTCCGCCTTCAGTTTTTCCGCCAGCTTGCGGATTTCGACAATTCTCTTTTGCATCTTGTGGCGAGAGGAAACCGGGAGCGCTTCGATGGGGCGTTGTTGCTTGCCGAGGTCAGCGAGGATGAGGCCGACGGAGGGCAAGAGGCGTAACTGGTCCTTGAGTTTGGCCGCGGCGGCGGTATCACCCTCCTTGGTCGCTGCCTTAATGCGGCTGACGAGGACTTCGCGGCGGGCGACGAGGTCCAGGAGGTTGTCTTGGATGCCGTTGAGGATGGATTCAATCGCCAGGCGTGGACGGTCATCGGCAAGAGTGACGGTAATTTCTTCCGTCAGGCCAGGAACCATCGGCAGACGGGCCAGAACTTCTTCGCCATGGCGAATCAACAGCGTGCGAACGGTTGATTTTCCGGGGGGAACCGAGACGATTCCATCGGGACCGCTTCTTCCCAGTGATTCGACAAGGCCTGGCTTGCCGGCGACATCCGGTTCTTCGGCGGCGATTTCATATCCTTCAAGCGGCGCTGACGAGCCCGTTGCGACCAACTTGATGGTGGTGGCATCCTGTGACGGACGAACACCCAGCGCCAGCCGCAATCGGTTGGGATGATATTCGGGGAGCACCGCGTCGGAGAGGCCCGTTTCGATGCGCGCGGTGAAAGGAGACGTCGAGGCTTTGTTTTC
>CAYUJE010000292.1:0-6714 GCA_964444865.1 uncultured Pirellulaceae bacterium
GCTCGCCGCTACTAACGAAATCGATTTTTCTTTCTTTTCCTCCAGATACTGAGATGTTTCAGTTCTCTGGGTTAGCCGCATGCACCTATGGATTCAGTGCATGCTAATTAGAGAATCCCGGGATCAACGTTTGTTTGACAACTACCCCAGGCTTATCGCAGTCTTCCACGCTCGTCATCGCCTTCTAATGCCAAGACATCCCCCATGTGCCCTTAGTAGCTTGACCACAAATATTCAAAACTCTCTACCCCTGTCGCTTCAGCCGAAGCCGAACCGCCAGTCGTTTCAAATTTGATAAACGTGGCAACACCACTCTCGAATCTGCCGCGCCTCACGGCGGGAACAGACTCTTCTTTCAAGTAACGATAGCTCTTTCGATTCGTCTCGCTCGCACCGGCCTTTCGACCAATACGAGCAACGCTTTTTTACTAAGAGACCGTGCAAGATACATTTCCTTGCCCGCACCACACTCTTGCGAGTTTGATACGTGCAAATCGATGCATCCTCACGAAGATGCCATCTACACAACAACCAAATTGTCAAAGATCATTTCACGACTTACAAGCCCGAAGGCCTGTTCGTCACGCCATCCACTGGATGGGAAGGTGGTCCGTCAAATTGACGAAACAGCTTCTCGTTCAGTAGCTGGGCCGCAATTGCATCCCCGAAAGGCAGTGCAAAGTGGGAAAAAGCAATCCTATGGCGTGGGGCCAAAGGCGTCAACCCGGCGGACAAGATTTTTTCGCTGCGTCATTCGTGATTCCAGAAGGTCGTTTACTCTCAAGCAGCGAAAAAATGGCGAAGAACTCAATCTTCGTCAGTAGTTATACGCGTTCTTGAATCTAAGACAAGGGGCGTTCCAGCGGATTCTTGAAAATGCCAAAAACCCCTGTTTTCCCGCCGATTTCCGCCCAACTGACTCCTGATGCCTGACCGCTCACCCCTGTCTTCCAGTGGAGACGAAGGGGCTCGAACCCTCAACCCCTGCCTTGCAAAGGCAGTGCTCTCCCAATTGAGCTACGTCCCCGAGGCAGGGACTGGGGACTGGGGGCTGGGGGCGGGGTAAGAACGGCTTTTCTGTTCTTCCCCAGCCCCAAGTCCCTAGCCCCTAGCCCCGGCTCCGCAGTGGGCGGTAGAAGAGTCGAACTTCTGACCTCGTCGTTATCAGCGACGCGCTCTAACCAACTGAGCTAACCGCCCCTTGATCGCATTTTTCCCGATTTGGGGAAACCTTTGATTCTAAACGCCCCAAGTTCACTGTCAAAGGGGCAAATTTACCAGTTTTCTGTTCGCTAACTCACTGGCGAATTGCCTAATTTCGGCATCGGTAGCCTGAGACTTCACCTTTCCGCGAAAAAACTTCTCTTTTGCGGCTGGAGCCCTTCGCTACAATCAGGTTTGCGGAGCAGCCGGTGGCGGCTGGGCCGCGTAAAGCCGAATAAGACACGGAGATGCGCCCGCTGCCGTTGGTTCGGGCCGTCCCCTTCAAAACGACTTAAGGAACGGAAGCCATGCTGCGGAAATTGCGCCGGATTGCCTTTCTCGCCGGAGCTCTCTCGCCGGTTCTGCTCGCCGCGACGGCCAGCGCCAAGCCGACCCCCGCCGAGGCTTTGAGCATCACGCCGACTCAATCGGATGTCGATTACGACCTTCCCACCAAGACGGAAATCGCCAGATGCACACTTGATGTCGACACTTTCGGCGGCATTTCCGGCTTTGTGGTAAAGGGCCCCAGCGGCGAAGTGCTGCGAAGATTCCTCGACACCAACGGCGACAATCAGGTCGACCAGTGGTGTTACTTCAAGGACGGCATTGAGATCTATCGCGACATCGATACCGATCACAACAACAAAGTCAACGAATGTCGCTGGCTCGGCACAGCCGGCACGCGGTGGGGAATCGACAAGGATCAAGACGGCAAAATCGACTCCTGGAAAACGATCTCGGCGGAAGAAGTGACTGCCGAACTCGTCGCCGCCATTGCGACCGCCGACGAAGCCCGCTTCCGTCGCCTGCTCCCTTCCACCAGCGAGCTCGACTCGCTCGGCCTCGCTGAAAAAAAGACTGAGGAAATCAAAGCCCGCGTCGACGCTTCGATCAAGAGCTTCGCCGAGCGCTGCCAGGCGCAGAGAATCATCTCCGCTAAATCGGAATGGATTCACTTCGGCGCATCCCGTCCCGCCGTCATTCCCGCCGGCACCAATGGCAACACCAAGGATCTGATCATTTATGATGACGCATCGGCTGTTGTGGAAACCCCCAGCGGCAGTGAGAAAAAACATTCGCAGCTCATGATCGGCTCGATGGTGAAAGTTGGCGATGGCTGGCGCGTGCTGGGGCTGCCGGAAAACATCGAGCTCGCCAAGACGGCTGCCTATCGCCTGCTCACTCCGAGCACGGGCATCCTTCCCGGTGCCGAGGTGGCGGCCAACACCGTCGGACTCTCCCCCGAGTCCCGTAAGCTGTACGACGAACTCGAAACGCTGGAAAAGACGCTGGCGAGTGCCGGCCCCGAGAAGCAGGCCACCATCAACGACCAGCGAGCCGACCTGCTCGACAAGCTCATCAAAAACGCCAACTCCGCGGAGGAACGAGGCAACTGGGTCCGCCAATCCGCGGAAACCATCAGTGCCGCGGTCACTGCCGGCAATTATCCCGATGGCGTCAAACGGCTGGAGTCGCTGGCGGAAAAGGCCGCCGCGCTCCCCGCCTCCAAGCAACTGCTTCCGTTCGTGAATTACCGTCTGCTGCAAGCGCAGAAGGACGCAGCGGGACAGAAAGAAGACGCCGACTATGCCAAAATCAACGAGGCGTGGACCACCGGCCTGGAGAAAATTGTCGCGGATTACCCCACCGCTCCCGAAGCGGCTGAAGCGATGCTGCAACTGGGCATGGCGTATGAATTCAACGAGAAGCCCAAAGAGGCGCTCACCTGGTACAACCGCCTGATAACGGAATTGGGCAAGACCGATCAGGCCCAAAAGGCGACCGGAGCCAAAACGCGGCTCGACTCCGTGGGCAAAAGAATCACGCTCCAGGGAAAATCCATCGACGGCCGCGGCAGCGTGAACCTCGCGGATTACTCCGGCAAAGTGGTCCTGATTCACTACTGGGCCACCTGGGCCGGACCCAGCAAGGAAGACATGGACGTCATCAAGGACATGCAAGCCAAGTACGGCAAATCCGGCTTTCAGCCGATCGGCGTCAACCTCGACAGTTCCGTGACCGACGCCACCAAATACCTGGCCGCCAGCCGTTTTTCGTGGCCGCACACCTTCGAAGAAGGGGGCATCGAAGAAAGTCGTCTCGCCACCGAGATGGGAATTCTCACGCTCCCCATGATGCTCCTCGTGGACAAGCAAGGCCGCGTTCTGAACAACAATGTTCACGCCGCCGAACTGGACGCGGAACTAAAGAAAGCCCTCGGCCAAAGCACCAGTTCGACGGGCGGGAAGAGCAAAGCTCGCTAACGTGGAGTAGGCCACCAGCCTGCCGAGAGTGTCGGGGTCGGGAGGTGTTTTCGCGCCGCTACAACATCGCGGCGGCAAAAACTCCGCCGCGAAAACTCCTCCAGGCTGCCGACCAATGAGTTCCGAGTTGCCGCCAATTGTCGAACCCGGAATCCGTGCGATCCGTTCCGCAACGCCAACGGGGTCGGGAAAGGTTTTCACGGCCATACTTCACTCGAAAGCGAATGCGCGCAGGCCGCGAAAACCCTTCCCGACCCCTGCTGCCACGGTCTGGTGAGCATGCAATTCACTCTCCCGTTGAACTTGTCACGCTAAACTCGCTTCTGGCTACCGCCCCACGTTGCACCGCGGCATTTGCTCGCGGATTTTGTCGGCTCCCGCTTCGGTGATTTGGGAGCCATGCAGGTAGAGATTCTGCAGCGAGGGGATCTTGAGCAGGTGCTCCACACCGCGGTCGGAGACCCGGGTCTTGGAAAGCCAAAGCGTGCGCAGATTCTTGAGCGGCACTAAATCCGCCAGTTGATCGTCGGTGACGTTCGTGTCGTCGAGTCCGAGGATCTCCAATTGCGTGAGCTGGGTAACGTGCTTCAGCGAATCAGGCCGAAGCGTTGCCTTCTTCAATGAAAGGAATCGCAAATTGGAAAGTCCCTTCAAATCGGCCAGCCCCGGTCCCGCGGTATTCGTGTTTTGCAGATACAACATCTCCAACCCCGGCAACCGCTGAAGATGAACGAGCCCCTTGTCGGTGATCTTGGTGTTCTCCAGCCAGAGCTTGCTGATTGAGGCATACTTCCCCAGTGAAGCGAGTCCATCGTCGGTCACGAGGGTGTCGTTGAGCACCAGGTCCTGCAACTGAGGGAGATTGGGAAGCTGTTTCAACTCGGCGTCCTTGAGGGCCAGACCCTGTAAGGAAAGCACCCGCAGCTTCGGCAAATGGAGCAGGGCCAGCCCATCCCCGGTTACGCGGCTGTAGCCGAGATAGAGTTGCTCCAGCCCCGGAAGACGTGCAACGTGAACCAGTCCCGCATTGGTGACGGGTGCGGTGTGCAGCCGCAGCCAGGTGACATTGCCGAGATCGACGAGAGGAGACAACCCTTCGTCGCCGCCTGTCCAATGATTTTCAATCTGCACGGCGAAAGGACCGTTGAGTTCTAAATCCACGCCGGTTGTGGAAGTAACCGTTCCGCCAAGATCCTGAATGCGGTCGATCGCCCGCACAATCTTTGCCCCCTTCAGTTCCTCCAAAGCAGTGAGGGCGGCTCGCTTGAGCGAGGCTTCCTTGGCCCCGGCAAGCTCTTCGAGCGCTCGTTCGCCCGCCTGCGGAACACCCTTTTGCCTCGACAGCGCTGCCCCCAAGAGGAGCGAAATGGCTCGGTCGCGCGTTTCGCGATTTCCATCCCTGGCCCCATCCTCAATCGCCGGCATGGCAGCCGCACCGGCTTCCGCCAGGGTTTTGTAGGCTTGCTGGCGAGTACGAAAATCGGGATGATTCAGGGCTGCCACTGCGGCAGCGTAGTTCGCCTGCTTGTCGTCCCGCTGCTCCTCTGCACGCAAGGCGGGCTGCGCAGCCCCCACGAGGGAAAGTACCAGCGGCAAACCGAGACGAAATGCGGATTGTTGTCTGCTGAGCATTCCTGCATTTTCAACTAGCGCAGGGGCATGGTCAAGCAATTTCAGGAATAACCCTAAAGCACGCCGTATTTCTTGAAAACATCTGTTGCCTTCATGCCGCCGCGGATGTCGTCGCGGACTTTGTTTTCGGCATGGACCTTGTCCCAGGCTCGGCGGAGAGCTTCCGCTTCGACCGCGTGCGGAATGACCACGACGCCGTCGCTATCGGCAATCACAATATCGCCGGGACAAAACCGAACGCCGCCAATTTCCACGGGGACGTCCAGGTCGATCACCCGCTGGCGATGGAGACTGTCATAGACGCTTCGGGCTCGAGCAAAGACCGGAAAGTTCATTTCCTTCATCTTGCGAATGTCCCTCGCCGCCCCATCCACAATCGCCCCCACGCAGCCAGTGTTCTTGCAGGCGGTGGAAAGAAGTTCCCCCCACAAAGCCGAATGGACGCTCCCCGCCGCAGCCGCGATGAGCACGTCATCGGGCTGGCAAGAATCGACCGCTTGCAACTCGAGTGCATACGGATGCGGGTCTTCGTGAAACATATCGGCCCACAGAGTCGTTTTGCAACGGCCGACGAGGACGGTCTCCACGGTCAGCGGCCGCAGGTCAACCCGCGGCGACTGATGGCGAAAGCCCAGTGAATCGAGCGCATCAGCCACGACGGCGGAGTAAAGCGACTCGCGCATCATCGCGAAGGTAATTGTTGGCTCGCTCACTAGTCACCCATCACTTCCGCTTCGCGAGCCTTGGCCATGGTCTCGACAGTTCCTTCGTATTTCTTGGTTAGCTCCTGGATGTCTGCCTGCACCTTCTTGTTATCGTCCTCGGTCAGTTCCTTGTCCTTCTCCCCCTGGTCGGCGGCTTTGTTGCCGTCGCGACGGACGTTGCGAATGCTGATTTTGGCCTCCTCGGTCATTTCCTTGATCCGGCCGACCAGCTTTTTGCGAGTGTCGGTCGTCAGTGGCGGCACATTGATGCGAATAATGCGGCCATCGTTCTGCGGAGCAAAACCGAGCCCGCTGGCGATGATCGCTTTCTCAATTTCCTTGATGGTGCCGGGATCATAGGGCCTGATCACCAACTGCTGGGCCTCCGGAGCCCCGACGTTGGCGAGTTGCTTCATCGGCGTCTGCGAGCCGTAAATCTCCACCTTGAGCGAATCGACCAGCCCCGGATTGGCCCGCCCGGTCCGAATCCCCGAAAGGTCGTGCTTGAGTTTCGCGACCGCCTTATCCATGCGGTCTTCCACATCCAAAAGAATATCGTCGGCAGCCATGACACTTGCCCAATGACCAGGAGAGAGAATTAGCCAGACAACAGCCGTTATCTTATCGCGGGGAAGGGCTGTCGGGGAGGTCGGAGGAGAGAGAAGCTCCCAGGAAGTACGGAGGTACAGACGAGGTTGGGAACCATGCGCAAGCTCAATACGAGATGCTCAATGCGCAATGCTAAGTGTCAAATGTTGGGGGACGCTCTCCACATTTGCACTTTAGCATTGAGCATCGCTTCCTCGCTTCCCCCCGTGCCTTCGTGCCTCTGTGTGAGACATTCTTCCGCGCATGAAAGAACGCGGCATCTTCCCAGAAAGATGCCGCGTTCCAAGGTAGCAGTTCGG
>CAYUJE010000292.1:6814-8027 GCA_964444865.1 uncultured Pirellulaceae bacterium
ACCGCCAGCTCCTCGACCTCCTTGGCGAGCCGCTTGCGGGCGACGTGCAGACGCCGCTTGATCGTGCCGACCGGGGCCTCGAACTCATCGCTCATTTCATGGAGCGAACGGCCGTGGACGTAGAACGCCACGAGCGTTTCGCGGTCCATCCGGCCCAGCTTCGCCAGGCCCTGGCGGACCTGGGTGGCCCGCTCGCGGGTCAGCACCCGGGTCAGCGGCGTTTCCGCCTCGACCGCGGTCGCTTCCAGCGCCTCGGGCTCCAGCGAAACGTCGCCGTTCCGCCGAACGAGCCGGTTGATCGCCATGCGCGTGGTGATCTGCCGGATCCAGCCAGGGAAGGCTTCGGGCGTCCGGAGCTGGTCGATCTTCTTCATCGCCTGGATGAAGACGTCCTGGCACAGCTCCTGCGCCTCGCCGTAGTCGGAGAGGCGCCGCAGGCCGATGGCCAGCACATGCCGCTCGAACCGCTCGAAGAGCTGGCCGAAGGCCTGCCGGTCGCCGGCCTGGGCGCGGGTCACCAGGTCGATCAGCTCGATCTTGTCCGTCGTGATAGTGTCGTTGTTCAGGGTGATGGTGGTCATGATTTTCTCTCGCTTATCTCCGGCGTTTGCTGGGCCGATTGCTGGGAAGCATCCGGCAGGCAGCTCACACGCGAGGCCGCGTGTGGCTACGAGGGCAAACGCATCGGGGTCAGGAAGCAGCGGCAGCAGCGGCGAGGGTTACCTGCGAATCCGAAGATTCACGGGACCGCTCGGCTGGCGACCGCTGGTTGGCCTATCGAGGACAGGTTTCGCGAACGGACGCGAAACTAAGCTGTCCCTCGTAAGCCCCCGAAGGGTCGCCCTAGCCGGGAGGGAGTTGAATCCGAGCCCGGCAGCCACGAAGGGTCTGTCTGGCGCGGATAACTCTCCTGGCACGTCGGTTCCAAACATTCCTGTTTGGATTTGCCGAGTTGCCATCTCCCAAACTTTTGGGAGGGTCCCTGATGGAGGCGAGGCGCGTGGAGATCATGCACGCGCACCGTACCCATGCCCATGCCGGCAACTGCATTGGCAGCGCGATTGGCGACGACGTTGTCGTTGGCGATGGTGGTAATGACGGTACGCATGGCTGTCCTCCGCTGCGCGTCGCGCAGTGCGAGAGATGTGAAGAAGATAATAATGATTTGCCTTTCTAATTAAATTAAAGTTATTTTATGCCAAGACCTAAAAAA
>CAYUJE010000293.1:0-8025 GCA_964444865.1 uncultured Pirellulaceae bacterium
CCCGGCCACTGCCGCTGACCGATCCGGGAACGCAGCCGATTCGCGAGGT
The DNA here is from genome assembly GCA_964444865.1 of uncultured Pirellulaceae bacterium. GTDB lineage: Bacteria > Planctomycetota > Planctomycetia > Pirellulales > Pirellulaceae > SXOA01. The sequence continues at coordinate 50 of CAYUJE010000293.1, forward strand.
GTTGGCGTAGTCCGGGAGAATAGAGTAATGAGCATGAAAACGACAATGCCTGCTTCAACTCCACTGATTAGCGCGCCAGCCGTTGAAGGATTTGTGTCTTTTAGCGGCAACCTGTATTTCACTCCGGATCCCAATGGCGGGACTCTTTGGCATTCCGATGGACCATTTTCGTCCGAACGTCTGCAACAGGTGCTTGCCATTACCAGCGAAATATTCTCAGGCACGATTTCCAATATTGTTAGCGTAGATCCCGCCGAACCGCAATTTCCATTTATGGTTTTTCGGATTGAGCAAAGCATGCCTCACGTTGAATTTCGGGAAAAGATGAATCGCTGGTATGATGGAGTTGTGCCGATTTGGCCACAGGATCCGACTGTCTATCGACTGATGGTTGATCCCTCGCTATGAACGCTCAAGAGTTTTTGTCACTTGCGGGAAGGTTGGTCGCAACGTCGCCGGCCACTGAAGCGGCTTGTCGTACGGCCATCAGCCGAGCCTATTATGCGAGTTTTCATCTGGCAAGGGAAAACCTGATCGACCTTGGATTTCGGGTGAACTGGGATCACGCAGTGCCACAGCGGCTGCTGATGTCGGCCGGAGTTTCATTGGCATTGCGAGCGGGTCAAAATCTTGGTTACTTACAGTCCGAAAGAGTGAGGGCCGATTATGAACTCGAGTCGCGGCGAGCCGTTGATCAGGCGATCGCCAGGCACTGTGTTGAGGTAGCTCACGACTTTGTGACGCTGCTATCAGAATGTCGACTTGAACCGGTTCGAACGAATATCAAGGCGGGTATTGAAGATTACCTGCGTCGGATTGCCACATAGCTTGAGTTCAAATAATCGCTGACAGAATCAGAGTGAGCCATGCCTCAACCTTTTTTCACCTTTGACCGCCGCCAATTCCTGCAGCTAAGTGCCGCGGGGGTCGTTGGAACTGCATTGCCGTTTGCTGCGGGCAGTGCCTCGGGCGCGGAAACACGTTCCGGTCGTGCCAAGTCGGTGTTGTTGGTACTGCTCAGCGGCGGGCCGAGCCAGCTCGATACGCTGGACCCCAAGCCGGAAGCACCGGCTGAGGTGCGGGGTGAGTTCACGCCGATTGGGACGACGATTCCAGGGGTCAAAGTCTGCGAGCACCTTCCCAAACTCGCGCAGCAGACCGGAAGATGGTCGATTGTTCGCTCGCTGGCTCATCCGGAACACAATCACCTTTTGGCGACCCATGTCGCGCTCACCGGGCGTCCTACTCCCTTGCCGCGCGGTGCGAGTGACTTGGACCGGGTCGAGTCTCGCAACGATTTTCCCAACTTCGCGGCCGCGCTCGATTACATTCGCCCGCAGCCGGATGGAATTCCCACCGGCGTTTCACTGCCGAATTATTTGATTGAGGGACCGCTGACGTGGCCGGGCCAGCATGCCGGATTTTTGGGCCCCAAGCATGACCCGTGGCAAATTCGTCGCGATCCGAACGATCCCAATTTCAAGGTCGATGCACTCAGCCTGCAGGAAGGGGTGACCATTCCCCGGTTGCAGTCGCGGCGGCAACTGCTGGAGTCACTGAACTGCGGCAATTCGCCGCTCTCTGCCAGTGGTCGCGCTGCTTCCCTCGGTGAGCAGCAGCAGGCGGCATTCTCGCTATTAACTTCCGCCCGCATGTCCAAGGCTTTTGAACTGCCCCAGGAACCCGCAGCCGTCCGCGACCGGTATGGCCGGAACAAATTTGGTCAATCGCTATTATTGTCCCGGCGGCTTGTCGAGACTGGCGTGCCGGTCGTGCAGGCCACGATGGGAATTGTCCAGACCTGGGACACGCATGTGGACAACTGGGGAAAGCTCAAGAACACATTACTGCCGCAACTTGACCAGGGCCTGGCGGCCTTGATGGACGATCTGGCCGCGTCCGGCCTGCTGGAACAGACGCTGGTGGTTGTGATGGGGGAATTTGGCCGCACCCCGAAAATCTCCACCCTTCCTGGCGAAAAGATTCCCGGCCGCGACCACTGGGCCTCCGCCTATTCCGCCCTCTTCGCCGGTGCCGGCGTCCGCGGCGGCCAGGTCGTGGGCCAGACCGACTACAAAGCCGCCTATCCCATTTCGCAAGCCTGGTCCCCTGCCGACGTTTGCACAACCATCTATGATGCGCTGGGAGTCAGCCCCGAAGTCATTGTGAAAGACCCGCTGGATCGTCCCCATCATCTGCTCAATGGACGAGTCATTGCTCCGCTCTATTCAGGTGCAAGTTCCTGAGTTGATCCCAAAGCCCCCCCTCGCGAAGTCAAACCCATGCCCCTCCCCACCACGCTCAAGCTCGTCAAAGACCATTCCCGCCAGGAAATACTCTTGAGTCTGGCGAGGATGCCTTCATCCAGCCGGCTATTCCTTGGAGCTTCGGACGGAAAAGTCTACGACGTGGACGTGCTCGCGGAGAAGCCGGAGTGGAAGGCGCTCGAAGGGCATTCCAGCTATGTCACGGGCGTTTGCTTGGCCAACGGCAATCAAACGCTGGTTTCCGGCGGCTATGACGGCAAGCTGATCTGGCGCAAGGTCGAAAATGGCGAGGTGATTCGCACGACGGAAGGGGCGCACAGCAAATGGATTCGTAAAGTCATCGCGTCCCCCGACGGCAAACGGGTTATCAGCATTGGTGACGACATGGCCTGCCGCGTCTGGGATGCGGAATCGGGAAACATCGTTCACGAACTCAAGGGACACGAGGAAAAAACCCCCAATCACTTTCCCTCCATGCTCTATGCCGCCAGTATTTCGGCCGACAATCGCCTGTTGGCGACCGGCGACAAGGTGGGGCACATCGTCATTTGGGATCTGGCGGCGGGTAGCAAGCTGGCGACCTTGGAAGCGCCCGGTCTGTACACCTGGGATCCCAAGCAGCGGATTCATTCGATTGGCGGCATTCGTGCCTTGGCATTCTCGCCCGATGGCCAGACCCTTGCCGCTGGCGGCATCGGACACATCGGAAACATCGACCATCTGGATGGTCCCGCCCGCGTGGAGCTCTTCGCCTGGGAGAAGAACGAAAAGCTCCACGAGTTTTCGGGGGACGGGAAGGGGCTAATCACGAGTCTGGTCTTCGGCCCCGACGGAAAGTGGTTCCTGGGGGCGGGGGGTGACAATGGGGGCTTGGTGCAACTTTACGACCTCGAAGCCAAGAAGGTCGCAAAATCTGAAAAAGCCCCGATGCACATCCACGCCGTCGCACTTGCCGAAAACGCCGAGACGCTCTTTGCCTGCGGCCACAATAAAGTCGCCGCTTTTGAGCTCAAGGCCTAGCAGCTTAGCTGGCTGCCGGCAGTGCGTTCGAGATCGTGTTGAACGTCCCGTTGGCGGAGGTGCCGATGGTGGTGATCGTCCCGAGACAGACGACCACAATCAGAGCCAGCATCACGGCGTATTCCACCGCGGTCGGGCCATCTTCGCTAACGAGCAGGTGGCGGGCGCGCAGAAGTAGAGCATTCATCAATGGGACCTCCAGTTTGTGCCGGCAGGCCATCTCATGACGAGATATGCCGCCAGCGAGGAATGGGGGAACGGCTTTGCGCCGCTCCGAAAAAGCAACAGCCTCATTCCTCGCCGTCATTCAGCACAGCCGTTTTCGTCCACCGCGGCGAATGCCGGGAGAAACAACAACGGCTCATCCTTTCGGCAGCTGGCTATCCAGGACTCGAATGAGCCTGGACCCTGTAGTTTTGCGTCCCGGCCTTGCGACCGGTTTGCCTTTATCGAGGATCGAGGTCTACCGACAACGGGCGACGAGGTTCGCCGCAAACCGTTGCCTTGCTTGAACTAAAGAAACACTACATCAGCCCTGGCTAATGTCAAGTTAGCGGCCGGTAAATTGTTCAAACAACCGCCGCAGCCTCGCGAGGGTGCATGCGGCTTTCGGCAAGAGTCGTGTTGACGTTGAGGATCAAAGTAACGGACCAGCGGCCCTGAGCGTCGCCGCGAACATGCCAGTGGGGATGCAGGCAGACGGACTGATGCACCAATTCAAAGCCCCCTTCGGACTGGCTCACCGTCTCGATGGGAAACGTCCACATATGCGTCGAACGATTGGCCGTGAGCTGCACATCCATTCCCAGCCACTCGTCGGTCAAGCCAAGTTTCTGAATATCTTTCAGGTCAAGTCGGCTGCCGAGTTGCCCCAGCCGCTGGCCATTCAGATCGTGGAAATAACGATCCTCCGCGCCGGAAGGAAGTCCCGCCAGATTCAGTTCGACGGCGAAGTGCAATGTCTCGTCCGTCGGCAGATTTTCGAGCAGATACACAATCTCCAGCGCCGGGCTATGGGCAATCATCGTCACCCCTTTGGTGATCTTGATTTCGCGCCCTTGCACGGAGCCAGTTCGGGATAGCTGCACCTGCACGCGGTCGACTCCGCGGCGAATCTTCGTATCGTAAATGCCCGCAAGAAAATCACCCCGTTCGGCAGCTTCGCCACGGAGAACCTCCTCAGCCGTGGCGGATTCATCGAAGAAGTGATCGAGCAGGCTCTTCCGAGTCGTCTTGTCATATTGCAGACGCTGCTCCAGCCCAGCCTGTTTGAAAACGACCCGGTCGTGGATGCTGGCGACATTGGCGTTGCCGTTGTTCGCGCCGCCGAGGACCTTCTTGTGGTAGGCCTCCGGCCGCCGTGTGAGGGTCGCCAACAGGTTGTGGCAGATGGTCCGCACATCCAGCTCATACATCTGTCCGCCCGACGAAGGGGCGAGCAGGCAGATGAGCTTGTCACTGGCCAGGCGAACCTCCTGGCGCAGATCAAAGTTGTAGTCGTCGACGGTCGCCTCCACAAAGCCGCCGGTCTTGCCGATGGCTTGATCGAGCAGATTCTCGCTGGCGATGAGCTGGTTATAGATTGCGTTCCGTAAGTGCGGCAGATAAATGCCGCCAAAGGCCCCATGCCAATAGGGGCAATTGCACTGGCCGCGATACAGCGATTGCCGGGCGGAACGGATGACATCTCCTTCCACGCCCTGTTCGCGGGCCTGCTCGATGCGGCGGCTGGCCATCATCATGCGGGTGTACATCTCGTTGGCTTCAGGGTACTTCACTTTGAAGTTCCGCCAGAAACCGCCCCGAACGAAGCGTTTGATGCGCGGCCAGCGGGGATCATGCTCCAAGTCATGCACGACGCTGTCGTATTCCAACTGCTGGCCGACAGGGAGCGACCACTCCGTCATTTCTCGATAACTGCCGTCGGGAAGGTAGATTTTTCCGATCGGAGGCACATTTTCCACCGCATCCGCCAGCGTATCCAGTTTGAGCCAGTCGCGATTGGCGAGCAGCGCGTCAAAAAAGTTCCGCAGCCAGCCATTGTCGTAAACATGCTTTTTCGTTTCCGGCCAGGTGCCGAACTTCTCGCCGTCGTCGCCGAACACGACCACCGCATTGGGGTGCCTTTCGGCAATGCCGCGCAGGTAGTGAATCGAGTTCTGCGGGTCCTGGAACGGAATTGTGTAACGGAGCGTTTCGCTGCCTGGGAAGATCGAGAGGAGCTTGCCGTCGTCTTCGGTCAAATAGGAGCCATAAAGCTGCTCTTCGACGAGGCCAGCGTTCTTGAAATGAAAATCGTCCAGCACGGTGTACTTCATGCCGGCTGTGGCGAGGTCGCTGGTGAGAGATTGTTCCCAGACTCGCTCGGGCATCCACAGCCCCTGCACATGGGCGCCGAGCCGGCTCTCCAGCCAGGCGGTATAGGTTTCAATCTGGCCAATCCGATCCCGCGAGGGAATCATCGTCAGGATGGGCTCATAGAACGGGCCGCCGATAATTTCCACACGGCCGCTGGCGACGAGGCGCGCCAAACGATCCACATAGTCACTGTGATGCTCATCGAGCCATTCCATCAGGGGGCCGCTGGTGTGCAGCGAAATCCGCAGCTCCGCGGGGTAGCTTTCGAACAGATCCAGGAACGGCAGGTAGCTGTCCTGATAAGCCTGTTCGAAGACCCCACTGAAGTTGCCGACCGGCTGATGGTTGTGCAGGACCAGGCAGAGGCGAAGCGGATTCATGGTGCGCAAGTTTGAAAGACCAACCCAATTCAATCGTGAAGTTGAAAAGTGCTAGCAGTCTGCGACCCGCGCAGCCGCCAGCATTTCACCCTACTATCGGCAGAATCGGTCAGGGTTTCCTAATGAATACGAAGCAAGTCAGTTGCCACGCTGGCCAGGGAGAGGCCGAAGCATTTCAGCGGCTGCTTCGGGACTGACCGTATTGATGAAGACGCCGGTGCTCCATTCAAAGCCCGCCACCTTCACAAGGCGAGGAAAAATCTCAATATGCCAGTCATACTGACCCGCAGACGCGATGTCAAAGGGCGCGGGCCTTAAATAGTAGTTATAGGCAATGGGTCCCAGCGAATTTTCGATACGACCGATGATCTCGCGCACAATCGCGGCAAGTTCCCCAAGTTCACCAGTTTGCAATTCCTCAAACCGGCCGCCAGAAGTTTTGGCCGCCACGCAGATTTCGTAGGGAAATCGGCTGGCGAAGGGGCAAAAGGCGGCAAAGTTCGCCGACTGGGCGACCACTCGTGTGCCGGCACTCAGCTCCGCCTGGAGAAGGGAATTCATCAGGCTGCGGCCATTTCGGCGATAGTAACCGTCCGCAATCGCCAGCTCTCGTTCCAAATTCTGCGGCAAGTGGTCCAGGGCCATCAGTTGGCTATGGGAATGCTCCATCGACGCGCCTGCCAACGGCCCCACGTTCTTAAAGATCTGCACATACCGGGCTTTCCCAGCCGCACGATGGGCGGCAATACGGTCTCGATAGGCCAGAAAAAGAAACTCCGTCTCGGCAAGCGTGAGATCGGTCAAACTCACGACGTGCCGTGGCGACTCGATAATGACTTCGTGCTCACCCAGAGCGGGGGCAGTGCGAAACAGGCAATCGTCCTGGCAAGCGGGTTGCTTTTCAACGGAACACGGTTCCGAGGAGACGGCTGGATACTTGTTTGGTACCACGCGAACCGACCAAGAGTCCTTGGTTTTCGTGTCGCAATACCGGGCCAATTCCGCGGGAGTTTCGTGCTCATTCCCCCAACAAAAAGGGCACGTCGCATTTTCGCGGCGTGCCGGTTGGTCAAGGAATTCGCTGGGTCGCGCCTGCCGCTCGCAACTGAGAATCACCCATTCTTTGGTCAGCGGATTCTGGCGGTACTCGGGCATGACGTAGGATGGGATTCCCATCCCGTCCGTGGTATTCAGAAGTGGGAAAAGCAGGGCCAGGAGGACGGGACTGGAGTCCCATCCTACACAAGCCGCCCATTTCCAAAAACCGGCCTAGAACTGGTAAGAGCTGCCGCAGCCGCAGGTCTTTTTGGCCTGAGGGAGGTCCAGGTGGAAGCCGCTCCGTTCCAGGCCGTTGATGAAGTCGAGCTTCGCGTCTTCCAAATAGAGCTCGCTCTTCTTGTCAACGACCACGGGGGTCCCGAAGAAGTCGTACTTGCTGTCGGCCTTCTCGTCAAATTCCTTGTCAATCTGCAAGCTGCTGTTATGCCCGCTGCAGCCGCCGGCGACGAGGCGAATCCGCAGGAACGACTCCGGCCCGGAGCTTTCAATGTATTTTTTGGCTTCGCTGGCAGCAGATTCGGTCAGTGTGATAGACATGCTTCTTACCCTTGTGACAAACTGGACGGAAATCGGCGTGATTTTTGACAACCGCCTATGTCTTAAATATACCACCCCGGCAGGAATAGGAAAGGCGTAAAGTAGCCCGCGTCACTCCGTGAGCGGAAATCCTCCTTTTCCACCGGCTTTCCACTTTCCGACCTCCGCTTTCTTCATTTCGCCACTGCTGAAAAACCCCCCTGGTTTTTCAGCACCAACCCGGGTACTGGGGGCCCCACAAACGCTGAATAACCTCCTAGGTTTTTTAGCGGCCCTACTACCTTACCCCCTCCGTTAAGCGTCACGTGATCCACTCTCATTTCTATCGTCTTAAATCGCTCGCTCCAACTGTCTC
>CAYUJE010000294.1:0-7981 GCA_964444865.1 uncultured Pirellulaceae bacterium
AGAAGAAGAGAGCAAGGGGAAGAAGCGCACGGGAAAACAGGGCAAGGAACCTCCTCTTCCCCAGCCCCCAGCCCCCAACCCCCAGCCCCTTCTCGAAGTCCTCAACGCCCGCCACAACAACCTTCGCAACATCAGTGTCCAAATTCCCCTCGGCACGCTCACCGCCATCACCGGTCCCAGCGGCAGCGGGAAGAGTACGCTGATTGAAGACGTACTGTATGCGGCGATTGCCCGCAAGCTGCACCGGGCTTCGCTCATTCCCGGTGCCCATGACGAGATCCGCGGCCTCGAGCACATCAACAAAGTCATCCGGGTCGATCAACAGCCGCTGGGGAACTCGCCGACGAGCAACCCGGCGACTTACACCGGCCTGTTTGAATTAGTTCGGACGCTCTTCGCCCAACTCCCCGAAGCCAAAGTTCGCGGATACAGCGGGCGGCGGTTCAGCTTCAACGTTCCCGGCGGGCGGTGCGAAGCTTGCGAAGGAAACGGCCAGCGGCGGATTGAAATGCACTTTCTGCCCGATGTCTGGGTCGAGTGCGAAACGTGCCGCGGCAAGCGGTACAACCCGGAAACGCTCGCCGTCACCTTCCACGGCCAGAGCATCAGCGACGTGCTCGACATGACCTGCGGCGAGGCGGTCAAGCTCTTTGAGAACATCCCCAAGATCCGCAAGACCCTGCAAACTCTCTGCGACGTCGGCCTCGATTACCTCACTCTCGGCCAGAGCGCCCCGACTCTTTCCGGCGGCGAAGCTCAGCGGGTCAAGCTCGCAGCCGAACTTTCCCGCCCCGATACGGGCCGGACGCTCTATCTCCTCGACGAGCCGACCACCGGTCTCCACTTCGACGATTTGGCCAAGCTGCTCGAAGTCCTGCAGCGGCTGGTCGATCTCGGCAACACCGTCGTCGTCATCGAGCACAACCTCGACATCATCAAAAGCTGCGACTGGGTCATCGACCTCGGCCCGGAAGCGGGGGAAGGGGGGGGGCGGGTCGTCGTGGCGGGAACGCCGGAGGAGGTGGTTGCGCATGCGGCCGTGGCACTGGAAGCGGCGAACGGTGGTGGGGCGAGAAAGAGAGAAGGAGAGAAGGCGAGAAAGAGAGAGAAGAAATCGACTCTCCCCATCTCCCCATCTCCCCAACTCTCCGTCTCTCCATCTTCCCCCCTCCGTTCTTACACCGGCGAAGCCCTCGCCCCCGTCCTCGCCGCCGGCCCCATCAAGGACCGCAAGCCCTACAACCCAGCGGAGTTGGAGGACAAGAAGGAAGGGGACCTCGACATCACCGAAGTCGGCCGCGATGCCAAGATGCCCTGGGAGCGGGATGGCCGCCGCTGGCACACCAAGGACCGCGTGGGACGCGACGGCTCCGCTTGCCGTTGGGACGGGAAGATTCTGGAAACAGTCGTGGACCGAATTCATGAGTTGGGCGAATTCAGCGAGACGAACTGGAGCGAACGGAGCGTCGTCGAAATCTCCGCCCTCAAAAAGTCGGACGGCTGGTTCTTCCATGCCATCACCGGTGAGACCTGGCTCCTCAAACTAAAATTCCGCGTCTACCGCGGCACCTTCAAGCGCGAGTCCCTGCTGGAGCGGATCAAGCTCAAAACGCTCAACGAATTGGCGGACCTGCCGCTCTATGGCAATGAGCCGCGGGTGAAGGTCAAGTCGGCGAAAGGTCCGTGGCAGGAGGTGGAAATCCGCGTCCACACCTTCGACGAAATCGACACGCCGGAATTCTGGTCGTTCCTCGACGAAGCGGTGGAAGGCTTCTTCCGCTTCACCGACAAGGCCCAGGAACGCCCCGAAGACTTCGCCCCCTGGAAAGTCCTCGGCCAGAAATGGCACTTCCTCGGCAAAGGCTTCCCCCCCGGCAAAACGCGGCAGTGGGACGCCGAAGTCTGGGAGGAGCTGTACGAAATGCTGAAAGACGTCGCCCCCGCCGGCCAGTTCCTCTGGAACAACCAGCAGCTCGTCCACCTCATCGTCCCCGAGCAGCGCGACCCTTGGGCCACCGTGCAAACCAAAAAGCCCGGCTCCCTGATCCTCAACCTCACCGGCCCCAAAGGGAAATTCGCCCTCGGCCGCCTCGTCGACTACGGCAGCCACCAGGAATTCGACGACACCCGCACCGACCGCGACGTCATGCGACTCCACTTCGTCAACAGCGAGCACCTCCACCGGGGCGACCTGGTCGGGCTGCTGAGGGAGCATTTGGCGAGCTTGAATGGGAAATAGGTGAGGCGATCCGTTTCTCCTCTCCAACACATCGGAGCATTCAATGCGACCAGAATTAGCAGGCTTCACGTCGCAACTTGAAGTCCTTATCGCATTCGTCGAGGGGCGATTGGACGGTCCCTCGCTCGATGCGGCATTGGGTACGGACGAAATGAAGACCTTGCTCAGTTCATTTGAAGACCCTCGATATCCAGCAATCTCGAATCACCTTCGGCGTCTTCAAAAACAGCAGGGCAAATCGCTTGGTGGGTATGTTAATTCGGAAGGCATCGTCGAGGACTTCCTTCGGAAAGGTGAAGTCGATTTCACAGCGGCCAAGCGTTACTCCAGTGCCTACCGTTTGATTCTTGGGGCGATTCCTAAGTATGTTGACCCTCCACTGGACTATCTGTTGGAACACGTGCTGCCGAAAGACGAATCGCTGAGTGAATCGAAGAAATCGAAGATCATCAAAGAACGTATCAAAGAACAATTTCGCTTTGTGTCGAAGCCGCCGGCTTGGGTCCAAAGCGGCGACTGGCCGATTCGCAACGGCAAACCGCTTGTGTTCATAGGCCAAATTCCAATTGATGCCCCCGACCTTTTTCACGATTCCGGTGCTGTGTTCTTGTTCTACGACCCCGTCAATGGCGGTTTTGAAACAGTGGCCCAGTTCTACTAGGAAACTTTGTTCATCGAGTCTTGGGCGTCAACTCGGCCTCCACTTGTTACAAACTCCGTCGCCAAAGACTCCCGTCCTCCTGACGCTCGCGCCGGAGTGCGGCGAGCTACGTCATTCGTCCCGGGCTCCCGCGTACGCAGCGTCGTCTCCAGCCCCAGCGTCCGCGCTCTTCAGCCGCGGCAGCGGCGTTAGAGCCCAGCCCACGGCGCAAGCCGTGGGAAATCGTGTGATGGGAACCAAAACCCCGGCAGGGGTGCAAGAATCAAGGCGCGACATGAGGCCCGCGTGCCAAAATGATTCTCGCGCCCCTGCCGGGGCTTTCTGGTTTCAATGCATAGAACCCCCACGGCTTGCGCCGTGGGCTATGGTTCCGGTCGCCGCTGCCGCGGCTGCGTAAGAGTGATCGCTTTGGCGGCGGTGATCGTACCCGATAGGATCCATGTCGCCGCCCATGACTCCCGGCCCAGGCGGCCTTACTCTGAAAGCCCGTTGTCGCGCTCGACTCAAGACGTTGACGACCGTAAAATAGTCAAAGGAACCTTCACCCCAATAAATCCATGAAAACCATCGCCGACCAGCTACCTCCTGACATTGCCCGGCAGATTCATCCTGACCGGCGGAAGAACGAGCAGGATTATTGGGTGGTCCGAGACCAACTCCTTAGCCAATACCAGGGCCAGTGGATCGGCTTTGCAGGGGGCAAGGTGATTGCGACCGGCGCAAGTCCCGTAGCGGTGTTTCAAGCTGCCGAGGCAACCGGCTTGCATCCATTCTTGATCTGTGTCGGAGAAGAGGACCAGCCGTGCCGTGTCCGTCGTGCGGCCTTTCCGTACGACTCTGGCTATCACGGTGAACCGCTTCCGCTGGTCAGTGTGGAGTTTCGAAAGAGCAGGGGCTTGGGGGGAGTAGTGCTGGACCGGGTGATACCCGATACGGGCGCGGACGCGAGCGTCTTGCCGTGGGCTGATTGTCAACTCCTTCAACTAAACCCATCTTTAGGAGTGCAAGGTCTGATCAGCGGAGTTGCCGGCGGTTCCTCCGCAACGCTCGCCTTTCTGGTCTGGGCAATTCTCGATGGGCAGGAATTCCCCTGCCGGGTGCAAGCGGACTTTGTTGGCGGTGAGCGGATTCTCGGCCGTGACGTACTCAACCGATTGGAAGTCCTGTTCCGGGGTCCCGCAGGCGAAGTCGTTGTTAGTCCCTAACGGTGCTCCAATGGCTCGTCGTCACTCTCCGTTGCCATGCGGACTTCGCATCGATCGAAGAAATGACGCATTGGCGGCCTTGCCGGATGAACACCCGGCAAAGCGTGTGCTCATTTTGCGGGCCGAATGTCAGCGAGACTGCGCGAGCCGCGAGATTCCTTGGCAAGGCCGCGAACATGAGGCTGTCGACCAGACGTGGACCTCCAATATTCGTGGTCGTCAAATGTCATTTTCCGGATTCATCTATCAATACGTGTGCTTCGACTTGATTCTTCACGAATGGCTGACGCATCCCACCGATTTGACGACTGGAGAGCGTGCCGTCCTCGAACAAGTTCCGCAGCTACATGGCCTCCTGGAAGAATGCCATGCGGCTGCCGTAGCCGACAACAACACACGTATCCTAGATTTGCTGCCGAAGGCGCAGGCATTCGTCGCTGAGTGGGAAGCATGTGTTCGTCGAAGGATCAAGGAGGACAATCTTCCCTTACCATAGAAGATGGCCCGCAGTCCGGGGTCGAAAGTCTGTCGCGTCAACTCGACTTCTACTTGGTACAAGCTCATTCGCCTAAGACGCCCGAACCTCTGACGATGCGCCGGAGTGCGGCCAGCTACTCCATTCGTCCCGGACTCCCGCGCCGACGCAACCTCGTCTCCAGCCCCAGCGTCCGCGCCTTGAGCCGCGGCAGCGGCGTTAGAGCCAAGCCCACGGCGAAAGCCGTGGGGAAGCGTGTGGTGTGAAACCAAAAACCCCGGCAGGGGTGCAAGAATTGGGCGCGTCGTGTGGCCCACGTGCCAAAACGATTCTCGCGCCCCTGCCGGGGCTTTCTGGTTTCAATGCATCGAACCCCCACGGCTTGCGCCGTGGGCTTTGGTTCCGGTCGCCGCTGCCGCGGCTGCAAATGGGGGCACGACATCTCCCGACCTGAGCCACGAAGTGGCGGCGCTAAGTACCCCAGGCTGGAGCGCAGCGCAGGCCTGGGTACGCGGTTGAAGGCTCGGTCGCGGGGGGGGGCTTTAGGTGATGGCGCGGCAGCGGCGGAACTTGGGGGACAAGCCACCGCGAGCCGAATGGTCGCAGCCTGCGGACGAAATGGAGTTGGGGCCGGCCTGCCTGGATCAGCAATCCAGCAATCTCTGCCGAATTCTCGAGTTTGATGAAAGGTTTGGCCGCGGTGCCCCATTCTTCTTCAGCAGCGGAACCATTGCTCTCCAGGACAGAAGGTGCTCTAGCTTTGCCCTGGATGAGCGAGAGGAGGATCCGCGCCAACATCCCATTCTTTTCAAGGAGTTTTGACATGAACGTTTCCCGACATTTCCGCAATTTGCTGGTACTGATGACTCTGGTGGCAGTCCCGCTGGCGGCTGCCACGACGTTTGCCGCGCCGCCTCAAAGGGCCAAACAAGTTCAGCAGGTCGTGCTGGCAATTCCGGCTCAAGGAGCCGCTCCGGCCGGCGGTGCCAAAAACCTGGCCGGCGCGCCGACCATCAACTGCGATCTTGCCGAGTTGGCGGAGAACTTGAAAGCCAAGTTCCACGACAAATGCACGGGCTACCAAATTGCCATCTTCCACGACGGCAAGCTCTATCAGGAGATTCACGGCGGCGTGGCCCGCAACAGTGCCGACAGTCCGGCCCGCAGCATCTCCGCCTCTGATCGCCTGGAGATGGGGAGCGTGAGCAAAACGTTGAATGCGATTGCCACCATCAAAGTTCTCAGCCTTAAAGGTAAGACGGTGGATGAGCCAATTTCCCCCTACTTGCCGCAAGGCTGGAGTAAGCATGCGTCGATCAGCGGGCTCAAGTTTCGCCATCTGTTGTCACACACTTCGGGACTTGAAGAGTTCAGCACGATCGATCCCCAGGACTACACCCCAGGCAAGATCAACCAAGGGATCAAAAATGTCCTGGCCAAAGGAGTCGTCCATCCGCAGACCTCCAATTACAACAACATGAATTACGAACTGCTCAGGGTTCTCGTTCCCTATCTCGTCGATTCCGCATCGATGAAAGCGGTTGAAGGCAACGAGAAGGCTCATGAAAAGACCCTGGCCAATTGCTTCGCTGGCCTGGTGCGTCAGCATGTCTTTTCCCCAGCCGGCGTTGGGACCAAAGTCTACCTGAACGACTATCATCCGTCGGGTGACGACTACAAATTTGCCCGCTACTACGATTACTCCAAGAAGAGTAATGCCGGTGTGGCCGCGGAAGACCGCTCGCTACGTCCCGGCCGAGGCGGTTGGAAGATGACGGCTAAGGATTTGGCGCAAGTAGCAGCGGCTCTGGAAGCGGGTTATCTCGTCTCCCCAGGGCAACTTCAGTCGATGAAGGACGGCAAGCTGGGTCTCTTCTCCAAGGACACCGTGTTGGGCCGGTACTATGGCCATAACGGCAAGAGTCATGCCGGCAGCGCGGCCGGTCTCGGACAGATCTGCATGTTCCCGGGAAACGTGCAAGTTGCCTTGCTCATCAACTCGGCTGGCAACAGCTTTGAAGACAGCACGGGGGACAACATCCGCGATGCCTGGCTCGACGCCTGCCAGTCTCCCGACTTGATCGTGACCAGCTTCGCGGCAACCGGCGGGGCGAAGTTCGAGGACGGCAAACTTAAAGTGCCATTCTCGATGACGGTCAAGAATCAGGGGAAGGCCGCCACGAAAAACAACTTCGTGAATGCCGTCCGCTACAATCAGGACTTTCGCTGGAGCGGCATCATGGACCCTCTGGCCGCCGGTGCAAGCAAAACGGTCAGCGGCTTTGTTGCCATCTCCGATCCGACGAAGTCACTGGCCGGCAAGTCGATTAAGGTGGTCGCCTATTGCGACGCGCCGATCGCGGCAGCCGACACGTCGATCCCGTCCTACGGTCGTGTCAAGGAGTCGAATGAACCCAACAACCTGACAAAGTTCATCGACGTCCAAGTGCCGGCAGCGGTCGGCAGCCTGGCCGTTGAGAATGTCGGGAAAGGAAAGTCGCAAAAAGTAGACCCCAAGGAAAAGGTGACTCCTGTGAATCAGCCTGTTCGCCTCAAGCGATTGGCTTTGCCGAAGTAACTCGCCTTGGCAGCGAAAGTAGAAAAACTCCCAAGCGGTAGTCTCCTCAGGGCGACTACCGCTGAATCATTTTCTGGCCGACGTGCAACCGGTCACCGGGCGAATATTATCTCGTCATTGACCTCCTGTCGCTCATCTGTCCAGCATCGACAACAGCTCGCCGCTGGACTCTCTCACAACGCAAGTCCATGAGTTGCCCGCCTCACGACTTCAGCGGATGATGTTTCGCAGGGTCAGTTTTGCTTCTTCTACAAGACGTAGATAGCCATCTTCCCGACGCCAGCGCCGGAGTACTGCCAACTACTCCCTTCGCCCCGGGCTGCCGCGGCTGTAAATACTGGCCCGACCCTGGCCGTTACCTCTCCTTCTCCCCCGCGGCGAACTCCGCAGTAAATCCTCCCCGTGAGGTGCCAGAGAAGAGCAGCCGCTCCTGCTATAATAAGACGATTTCCCAGACCTCACCCCGCCGAGTCCCCATGTCCCGCTCCCTCACCGACGCCGTTTATCTCCACCCCGATGACAACATCTGCGTCGCCGCCCGCAATCTCGAAACAGGCTATGAGCTGAAAATCGCGGGGACGACCGTCACCCTGCCGCAAACGATCAAACTCGGCCACAAGATCGCCATTCGTCCCATCGCCAAAGGGGACAAAGTCTATAAATACGGCCAGATCATCGGTGCGGCCACCCAGGCCATCAAAGCCGGCGACCACGTCCACTCCCACAACCTGCACCAGGGGGATTTCGTCCAGGATTACGCCAGCAGCACCGCCATTCCTCCGCCGCTGACGCCGATCACGGACCGGACGTTTATGGGCTATCG
>CAYUJE010000295.1:0-7955 GCA_964444865.1 uncultured Pirellulaceae bacterium
GGACTTCAATTGGAGCGATGTTTGCGGCTGGCGCTTTGCTGTCCGTGTGTCTTGCGGCAGATTCCGGACTCAAGGAATCGGGCAAGGCAGATTTGAAATCAGCGGGGCCGATTGCGTTTGGCCCGGCAGGAGTTTTGTTTGTCGCCGATCCGCAAGGTGCGGCGATCTTTGCCATTGGCGTGGATGCGCCGGCTAAGTCGGAGGTGAAGGAAGTCGCTGTGGAAGGGATTGACGCCAAAGTGGCCGCGGCCCTCGGGACCAAAGCCGGCGATATCACCATCAACGATTTGGCCGTGCAGCCGGGAACGGGAAATGTTTTCCTGAGCGTCTCTCGCGGCAAAGGCCCTGATGCGGAAGCCGTCATTGTCCGCACGGGGGCGGACGGTAAGATTTCGACACTTCCCTTGGAAAAAGTGAGCTATTCGAAGCTCGCTCTGGGGAATGTCCCGAGCGCCGACCAGAAGGATCGCCGCGGCAACAGCCTTCGGACGGAATCCATCACCGATCTGGCCTTCTTCGAAGGAAAGCTCTTTATTGCGGGCCTGTCGAATGAACAATTCGCGTCCAAACTTCGCTCGGTCGCCTGGCCCTTCCAATCAGCCGATGCCGGAACCAGCGTCGAGGTCTATCACGGTGCTCACGGGGCGCTGGAAACCCGCTCGCCGGTCCGTACCTTTGTACCCTTCAATGTCGGCGGAGAGCCACAACTACTGGCTGCTTACACTTGCACGCCGCTGGTGCGCTTTCCGATTTCGGAACTCAAGGAAGGGGCCAAGATCCGCGGAACCACCGTGGCCGAACTGGGAAACCAGAACCGGCCCCTCGATATCGTAGCCTACGAAAAGGATGGAAAAAGCTACCTGCTCATCGCCAATAGCGCTCGCGGTGTGATGAAGGTCAGCACGGAGAATATCGAGAAGCAGGCCGGGATCACGGAGCCCGTTCGTGGCGGCGGGTCCGCCGGCCTCAAGTACGACACAGTAAAAGATCTCAAGGGCGTGGAGCAACTTGACAAGCTGGACGACAAGCATGCAGTTCTGCTCGTCAAAGGCGAAGGGGGCTTTAACCTGCAAACGATTGCCCTGCCGTAAGTCTTAGCGAACACAGTACTAGGTACTGAGTACTCTGTACTTTGGTGGAAGGTTGACTACAGGCCCACGTACATTCGTGGGCCTGTTCATGTTGGCTGCGGGTATCATCATGGGCCGAATTACTTTATTAGCCGTTTTCTTCCTGTTTGCGGTGTTGCAGTTCGCCCTCGCCGAACCGACGCTGCGCATCGTCCGCGACAAATCCGGCCGGGCGGTGGCTTTTGAAGCGGAAGGGCTCGATGCCGAGAAACTGGCAAAGCTCGATCAAGAATCGCTAGGAAAACTGTTCGCTGTTTATGTGCTGGAGAAAGGTGCGGAAAAGCTGGCCGCGGATCTCCCGCCGCTGCTGGGAGAGCGTCAAGCCGATGAAGACTCTCTTCGGTTTACGCCGCGATTCCCGCTGCTCGCCGGCAATCGGTACCGCGCCGTGCTGCAGCCTGACGTCTTGGACGGCAAGAAGGGAGATGCAAAGAGCGCGATCACGCTTGACATCGCCATTGCTCCCCCCAAGCGAAAGGATGCTACGGTCGTAACACAGATTTATCCCTCGAGCGACAAGCTGCCTGAAAACCAACTCCGGTTTTACTTGCATTTCTCGCAGCCGATGGGCAAAGGGGAAGCGTACACCCATCTCAAACTTCTCAAGGAAAATGGCCAGCCGGTGGAATTGCCCTTTCTGGAACTGGGAGAAGAACTCTGGGATGGCAGCGGCAAAAGGCTGACGCTGCTGATTGATCCCGGGCGGATCAAGCGAGGGCTCAAGCCGCGGGAAGATGAGGGGCCGGTACTTGAGGCTGGTAAGTCCTATACGCTTCAAATAGATCCTTCGTGGAAAGATGCCACGGGAGAGCCGCTGAAGACCGGGCACAGCAAAAAGTTCGTCGTCGATAAGCCAGTGGAAGTTGGTCTCGATACGGCTGCCTGGAAAATCAAATCGCCCGCTCCGAATTCCAAGCAGCCGCTGGTAGTGCGATTTCCCTGGCCGCTGGATCATGCCTTGTTACAACACACGATTGGCGTCTTAGATGGTTCAGGGAATGCGATTGCAGGCAAAGTTGCCGTCACCCAGGAAGAGCGGCAGTGGGAATTCACTCCCGGGCAACCCTGGGCAAGCGGCAACTACGCTCTGGAAGTGGACAAAGTGTTGGAAGATATGGTTGGCAATCGCATCGGGCGGGCCTTTGAATTGGCGGCTGGGGAAACCGCCAAACAAACAGGGCCGGCAACGGTTCGGATTCCGTTTGGGGTTACTGCCCCCAAAGCGACTCCCTAGGCTACTCCTTTTTTGGTTTTGCCAATTCTCGGAAATCCTCCAGCTTCGCCTCCCAAAGCTTGGATAGCTCGGCGACTTTCTCCGGCCTCTTCTCGGCGAGATTCTCCGATTCGCTCCGGTCGGTGGAAAGATCGAAGAGTTCCCACGGCTGTTTCGCGGCGGCGACCAGCTTCCAATCGCCAACGCGGATAGCTCGGTTCCCTTCATGGAGCCACCAGAGGCCGTCGTGCGCAACGGAGTTGTCTTGGGAAAGCACGGGCAGCAAGCTTTTGCCGTGCAGCGGCGGCTCGCCATCGTCCGTTGGCACCGCCGCGGGCATTCGCGCAGCGGCCGCCAGAATCGTCGGAACAATATCCACGACGTGACCAGGATTATGCCGTAATTCGCCAGGCGTTTTGATCTTCGCTGGCCAGTGGATCACGAGAGGGGTGGAAATGCCCCCTTCATGGACCCAGGTCTTATGGCGGCGGAATGGAGTATTCGCCACGCTCGACCAGCCGGGACCGAGGCAGAGGTGGCTTTTGGCTGAGCCCGGCTCGGCGTCGGGATCGTGACCATCGTCCCGGACCATGATTTCCGCGCTCGCTCCATTGTCCGAAAGAAAGAGCAACAGCGTGTTGTCGAACTGCTTCATCTCCTTAAGCTGATCAATAATGCGACCGATTTCGCGGTCCATGCGGTCCACCATCGCGGCATGGATCGACATCTTCACGGCCTGAAATTCCTGCTGCTCTTTGGTGAGTTCGCTCCAGGCCAGCGGTCGGTTCACTTCGCCGGGGCCGAGTTTTTTGATGGCCTCGGGAAAATCGTAAGGGGGGCCGACATCTCGCTCCACGGCGGAGAGGCTTCCTTTCACCAGGCCGAGCTTTTGAATTCGCTCCCAGCGAGCTTGCCGAGTCACTTCCCAGCCGCCGTTATATTTGTCCTTATAACGAGCGATGTCTTCGGGCAATGCATGGAGCGGAAAGTGGGGCGCGAGAAATGCCACATAGCTGAAGAAGGGTTGGTCGGCATGTTCGCTGGCATGCTCTTTCAGATACTTGATGGCATGGTCGGCGATAGCAACGGTGGAATAGTAACCGCTTTCGGGAGCGGGCTGGGGAAGCGGCTTATCGTCTTCCAAAGGGTTTTTGGGGCTGAAGTACCTGCCGCCATCGTTCACCAGATACGAATGATCAAAGCCGTTCTCGGTGGGCTTGCCATCAATATGCCATTTGCCCGAATGGTAGGAGCGATAGCCGAGCGGCCGCAGTCGATCAGGCAGCAGTTTGGCCCACGGGGGCCTCTTCCCTCCACTGCCGCTTTTGATTCCTGGCAGAGTATCGCGGCGGATCGCCTGGGCGTAATACCCGGTCATTAGTGCACCGCGGGTCGGCCAGCAGCGGGCCGTGTTATAGAACTGCGTCAGCCGCAGGCCGTTCTTGGCCAATTCATCCAGGCGGGGAGTCTGAATATCACTCCCATAACAGCCGAGGTCGCTGTATCCCAGATCATCGGCCATGATCAGCACAATGTTCGGCCTATCCGCCGCATGGGCAGAATGGCCAGCAAATATTAATGCCAGGAAGCTGACAGCTATTCCACACAGAAGCGACCGAGGTGCCCAGGTGCGACTAAAGCTCAGCATAAGTTGGCGAAATGAAGTGGTGGCAATTTTTTCCATGACTGAATCTCAGGTTCGATAGATGATTTTGGTCCTCGCAGCAGCGAGCCGTTTTGACGACGCATTTCGGAGAATGCGATTGCCGACAGTAATGAAGTTACCGCTTACCTTTGACCGTCATTGCGTTGGCCTTCTTCAAGATCGAATTGGCTTCATTCTGGTCCAGCCTCTTATCGGACATGGCCTGTTTGTATTCGGGTTTAAGGCTGGGATAAATCTTTATGACGCGAGTTACATCCGCATGCGTCGTCTCCGAAGCGGTCTCGCTGCCGCCGCCGAAGATGAGAAAGAGCACAAGCCCTATGATGACGATGGGGGTGAGCGAGAAAGCTAGAATCCACTCGAAGGGGAATTTCTGCTTGGCCATCGCATCAGCCCCCGTGTTTTCAAGTGATTATCGCAATTTCGGGCGAGGGCGAGAAATCGCCGCTACCGCCCCCGAATGCCATGGTATTCGAGCGGCATTTCGTAGTCTTTTCGAAGTGGGTAGCCTTCCCAATCTTCGGGGCACAGAATGCGGCGGAGGCTGGGATGGCCGGAGAAATGAATTCCGGAAAGGTCGAAAACTTCGCGCTCGTGCCAGTCGGCTGTTCGCCAAACGCGATTGACGCTGGGAACCTCGGGCAATGCACCCGGCACATCGTTCTTCCAGCGAGGGAGCATGATTTTGAGAACCAGCGAGTGCTTCTTGCTGATGCTGGACATGTGATAGACCAGTTCCAAGTGCGGCTCGAAGCCCGCCTTGGCGGCTTTCTTGGGGTCTGTCTCCAGCCAATCGACCACGGTGATGCAGTTGAGCAACTCCATTTTGAGTTCGGGGTCGTCACGCAAGAACGTGCAGACCTCGACCAGCGACTCCGGCTTGATTTCAATCCAAGGGTCAATCGCTTGGAAATTCGTGCCGGTGATCTTGTCGCCGAATTTCTTCTTCAGTTTGTCGAGTGTATTGGTGCCGCTCATGGGAGAATTCGGTGGTCAAAGGTCAATAAAGGCGAGCGGGGGGCATAAGCCCCCTGATACAAATAAATCGAAATCTCACGCCGACAGAAACTGTTCTTCTTCGAGCAAGTCCGGATCGGTCGGCCTGGCTGCCGCAGCAGCCCGTTCCTGGCTGAGCGCGCGGACCCAATCAAGGTCTCCGCGCTTCCAAACATAGGCAAAGCCGATGAGCAAGACCGCGAAGAAGGCGGCAATATCGACTACGGTGATTAAAGCTATCTGCCGGGCACCTTCATGAATTCGCTGGCTGATTTTCACTTCGTCGGAGCTAGTCTCATCCACCAGTCCGGCCAAGGTTGGAGGAGTGGTCATCGGCACGGTGGGATGGCGGACCCCCATTTCTTGGTAGAGGTGCTTGGCTGCGGGGGTCAATTCATATTCGTTCTTCTCCTGAACGTAGCTAACCACTTTAAAATCGCGGTCCATCATGTTGGTCGATTTGCCGAATACCGCGGCCCAGGGGAAGAAGAAGGCCACTTCGACGTCGAAGATGATGAATAACAAAGCGACGACGTAAAACCGCAAATCAAACTGCACGAAACTGGAGCCAATCGTGGGCTCGCCGCATTCATAGATTTCCTGTTTTTCCGTGTGCGGATTGGACGGACGAAGCAGCCTGCCGACCAGCAGATTGACGAACAGAAAAACGAAGCCTACCGTGGCGAAGAGCGCCATGTAAGCAACGATTCCCAGAGATGTGCCAAGAGATGTCATAAGACCAAAAGGATTAAGTGTTATTCCGCTACGAATTCGTCCGAGTCTTCCCCATGGGAAACGCCCGCCACCATTGATTGCCGGCCGGCAAAGCCCCCGTCGATATCATGCCAGTGGAGCACTTCCGTTTCCCCGAGTTTCCAACACAGGAAGACAATTCGGCCATCCATTTCGGCGGGAAAATCAACCAGTCCTTCGACGGCTCCCTTGGGTTCCACCCCAAGCTCCTTGAGCTCATTCATGTATTCCATGAGGCGCTGGCCGTCGAGTTGCAGATCGGTTTCAATTTGCGCCAGCTCTTCGCTATAAGGGTCACTCTTTTTTAGATCGCGGCCCGCGGACAAAAGCGCTAAGCGATGTCGGCGCTCGACAACATCGCGAGCCAAGCTGGCCAGATCGGCCGTGATGGCCCGCACCAGAGGGAGCATGGCATTAGCCTGCTCAATGGTGAACAGTCGAGCCGGCCTGTATTCACTGCTCGCCATTTTGTTCCTCTAGGTTCTGGAATTGAGTTTGCTGCTCTATTGATTTGGGCCGCCATGCACCGGCTCGGCAATTACCTTCGACTCGGACACAGCCGTAGGATTGAGCGTAGCTTTGCCCCAGGCGATCTCCAGCGGCAGGCGGGAGAAATCGACAATGCAACCGTCGCGGCTATAGCAACTGAGATCGTGCGTAGCCCCCATGAAGATGCAGTCCACGGGACAGGGCTCGACGCACAGCGCACAAAACATGCACTTGGAATAATCAATTGCAAACCCGGTGATCTTAAAGCCTTTGCCACCCTCGACCCGTTCCTTGCCGATATAGATGCAGTCCACGGGGCAAGCCTTGGCACACTGGTCGCACGAAATGCAGGTTGTCAAATCGTATCGATGAAAACCACGATAGCGGGCTGCCACCGGTACCGGCTTTTCCGGATACTCGAAAATCTCGGTAAAGGTTCCACGATCCGGCTTGTAGGTGATGAGCCAATAGCGGAGCGTGATGTATAGCCCGTGGCCGACGGTGTAAACCGCAAGGCCGATGTTACGTAGCCAATCCCACATGGTGGATCAAAATCTAGTCTCCGCACGATTCCCGTGCGAAGTCAGCGAAGGTGAAGGAAAGCCGACTCGCTGAATTATAGGCAGATGAGAATTGTCCGCAAGCAAGGTGCGGGGAACGATTTCAAGTTCAAAGCTCCAGGTTCAATGTGCAAGGTTGGAAACCAGAAGTCCTCCGCGTAAAGGCAACTGTTCAAGAGTGGCAAGGGAAGGAAGAAAGTTGGTCCAGGAAGAATCAAAGAAATTCACCTCGGTTCGTTATTGGGGCATCGAAGCCCCAGCAGCAGTTCTTTTTCCAACAAACATTCGAACAATTTCCTGCCCCTTTTTCCTGACAGTCTTGGTGTTCGTCGCAACCCACTATCTAATAAGAACTTGCGACATTTATGACGAGGGGTTGTGCCGAGTTTCTTGAGTGCTGGCGAAGGAATTCCGGTCATTCTGAACCTAACCCCCTGTTAGAAAATATTTTGCGGAAATCGGGTGGTTGAGCCCCGGTAATTCTTGACTATCCCCCAGCATGGTTCACAATGAAGGGAAGGCCCGCTTCGCCTTATCCCCTTCGCAGGGTGGTTGCCCTCGCGAACTGGCTGGCCGGCAAGGAATGCGGAGGCTGCAAATTGGCAGCTCCGGGAAGGAAGGAATGCCATGCTTGTACTCTCGAGGAAGAAGAACGAAAGTATTGTCATCAACAATGACATTACCATCGTCGTTGTGGAAATCCGCGGCGACAAGGTCCGTCTGGGCGTCGAAGCCCCTAAGGAAGTGCCGGTTCACCGGCGAGAAGTCTACGACGCAATCAAGCGAAACGAAGCAGCCGAAAACGCCCCGACCAGCGAAGCTGGACTTCAGGACGGCTAAGGCTTTGCGGAATTTCGGCATTTGCACGGCGTGATTTCGTTTCTACTTTTCCTTCGTTCATTCGCTTGTTTTGGCCCTGAATGCAGGCTCAACCCACAGCGGCATTTCGTTTCGGCCCCTTGACGCATCCCGCCCTCGGTTTGTATACCGCACATAGCGAAATTCCTTCCGGCTGAACCTTTTGCGCGAATGGGCGGTCTCTGCCCAATGTTGCATCACTGCCAGAACGCCTTTCGTCACCGCGGCCCCATCGTCTAGCGGTCTAGGACACCGCCCTTTCACGGCGGTAACACGGGTTCGAGTCCCGT